>DATKYN010000174.1:0-15497 GCA_035528435.1 Burkholderiales bacterium | reverse complement strand
CCCGTCTCTGAGCAGTAGCGTCTCAGTGCAGCCGGCGTCAACGGCGAGCTGGCGTAGCAGGACGTTGGGCAGCAGGGCGGTGCTCTTGACGTCGCATCGAGACCACCGGTTGTCGGGCGCTGTGATCGCGCTAACGCCATTTTCGATCTGATCTGACGTCGGTGGCAGCAGCGGATTGCTCATAATAAAGACGGTCGGAATAGTGTTTTCGGGGAAAGCGTGATCTCGTTTGGCGACGCCACGTGTGATCTGCAGATATAACGATTGGTCCTCAGGTTCATTGCGTTCTATCAGGCTGGCGAGCAGTTGCCGCCACTCACTTTCGGTGTGCGGGTTGTCCAGCCGAATGCTGTCGAGGCTCGCTTGCAGGCGTTCGAGGTGACCGCCGACGCGAAAGGGCAGGCGGGACTAGACCGGGATTACTTCATAAACCCCATCGCCGAAAATGAAGCCGCGATCGAGTACCGGAATAACGGCCTCTTCGATGGGTATGAATTTGCCATTGAGATAGATCATCGAAACGATTGGCTCAGGAGATGTTGTTGGTCAGTTCAATAGCAGCCTGAGGCTGTGCCAGGCGCGCACGAAAATGTTCGCAACAGCAACCGATTTCAGCGCAACTACAGGATACTCTCCATAGGGTTGACCGTCGAACGTAAGCCGCAACATGCCGATGCTCTGCCCGGCGCGCACGGGTGCCAGCAATGGTTGCATGCTTTCAAGCTCTGCCTGCAGTTGTTGCCACATGCCGGTTGGCACGGTCACGTAGAAATCCTCGGAAAATCCGGCGGGCAAATGCGCCTCACTGCCCTTCCAGACCGGAATGGCTTGCACCGATTCGCCCTTGCCGTAAAGCTTGTGGGTGTCGAACTTCTCGTACCCATGGTTGAGAAGCTTCTGGCTTTCCGAAGTTCGCGCGTTGTCCGAACCGGCATCGATCACGACCGATATCAGGCGGCGATCGTTGCGCTTTGCGGTGGCGACGAGGCAGAACCCGGCACTTTCGGTGAATCCGGTTTTCATTCCGTCTACATACGGGTCACGACCCAGCAGCTTGTTGCGGTTGTACTGGGTAATGTCGTTATAGGTAAACTCTCGCAGGCTGTAGAAACTGAATTGCTCGGGGAATCGTGAAATGATCAGGCTGGCAAGCGTGACCAGGTCACGCGCGCTTGAATAATGCTGCGGGTCCGGCAGGCCGGTGACGTTGGCAAACAGTGTGTTGCTCAATCCCGACCGCTGTGCCTCACGGTTCATCTCCTCCACAAACTGCGCCTCGCTGCCCGCTATCGCCTCTGCCAGCACGATGGCTGCGTCATTGCCACTCTGGACAATCAGGCCTTTGAGGAGGTCTTCCACCGCGACTTCGCTATCGGGTTCGAGAAACATGCGCGATCCGGGCGCCCGCCAGGCTTTTTCGGATACTGTCAGCGTCTGTCCCATCGTCAGCCGCTTCTGATACAGCGCCTCGAAGACCAGATAGGCTGTCATCAGTTTGGTGAGGGACGCTGGCTCGATCTGTTCGTCGGCATTTTTCTCTGCCAGGACGGTGCCGCTTTGAAGATCGACGAGCAGAAACGCGCGCGAGTGCAGGCTTGGTGGCGGTGAATGGTCGCCGAAAACCTGCGCGTGGGCCGGCAGGCAAACAGAGACAAACAGAATAACGGCGCGCAGCAGGTACATATCGTGTTGCGCGGATTATACCTGCCAACCGGGCATGGCAGCGTTGTCAGTATTGCCAACCTCTGAAACAATGCGCAAGTATCATCCGCATCGGGCGTCGCTCGCCGACGGAGTCCGAAACCCTTTTATCAGGAAAGCCATGAACAGAATATTTGCTGCACTGTTGACCCTGTGCTGCCTGTTTGCCAGCTCTGCATCGGCAACGGAGGTTGTTGTAAGCGAAGCGTGGACGCGGGCCACCGCACCAGGGCAGACTGTGGCGGGCATTTATTTCCGTATTCAATCGGACCGCAATGCAACGCTGGTCGGGGTCGAGGCTGAGATTGCCGGCGTCGCCGAGCTGCATTTCATGAGCATGGAAGATGGTGTCATGCGCATGCGGGCGGTGCCGAGGGTGGACCTGCCGGCCCGGGCAACGGTGAAGTTCGAGCCAGGCGGGTATCACGTCATGTTGTTTGACCTGAAACGGCCTCTCGAGCCTGGAGATGAAGCTGGATTGTTATTGCTGGTTGAAGATGGCAACGGCGACCGGACGAAGATCGCTGTAAAGGCGCAAGTGCGCAATCTCGATGGCAGCAAGGCGCAGCATCATCACCATTGACGGGTGGTGGCCCGTTTGCCGGGTTTAGTCGTCAGGGTTGATGAGGTAGTCCTGAATCCAGCCCTCGTCTACCCAGCTGCGTAGCAACCCGGCGGCGCGCTGGGCGGCATCAGCGTCTTCCTTGCCCGTCATGGCGGTGAAGTTTGCACACGCTTCGCCGAATCCGGTTCCGTCCGCAAACGTACGCCACAACCATGCTTCGTCGCGATCGAGTGTTCTGAAGTACGTCTTGTAGTCCTTGCGCCAGACCGCGATCGTGTCGGCCTGTTCGCGGCGGCTTGGCGAGGGCATTTCCTGTTGATCCCGGTGTGCATGCCAGATGGCAATCACGTTCCAGTGTGATGCAACCAACTGTAACGAAGGGTGCGCAATGAAGCGCAGTTCGGGCCAGTCCGGTGGCGCGACCGAAGCGATTTGCTCAAAACTGGTTTGCGGTGCGTCGGCCGCGTCGAATGCCAGTCCTTGTGCCCATTCGAATTCCGCCAGTTCGGCAAGGACCGACTGCTGGCTGTATTTCGTGTCGGTGCGCAGAAAGCTTGCCATGGCATCGCCGAACCAGCGCAGGTTTCGAACGGTTGAAGGGCAGGTGTCGATGTAAGCCGCAGCCATATCGTCGAATCCGGAATCGCCCAGAAATGCTTTGAGCGCCGGGTAGTCCACCGCCAGTGCGGCAGTCAAGCGCAGCCGGTAAGCGCTGTAGTAGATTCGTAGCCGCGCCTGCCTGTAGGCATCATCCGGGCCGGTGATTTCTTCTATAACAGCCTTGTCGCCGCTAGTAACATGCTGCTGAAATCGTTCTTGCAGTCCGGTCAGGGTCTTCATGTGTGTAATCCGGTACGCAGGACGCCGCTCAGGCCGAAGCGCGAAATTGTGCCGCCGTCGCGATTTCGCGAGCTTGATCCAACTCGGTGACCAATGTTGCAAGATCCGGGATGTGATCGTCGCGCTCGATCATGGTTGAGACCGGCCCAAGGGTTTCGATCGCGTAGCGGTAGAGTTTCCAGACTTCATCAATCACCGGTGCGTCGTGGGTATCGATGATATGCGTTCCGCAGTTGCTGTGACCGGCCAGATGAATTTGCTGGATACGGTCACCCGGCAGTGCATCAATAAACGCATGCGGGTCAAAACCATGATTGAAGCCGCTGACGTAGATGTTATTCACATCGAGAAGTAACAGACAATCGGTGCGTTGCGAAATTTCGCCAAGAAACTCCCATTCTGTCATCTCCGATTGATCGAAGTTGACGTAACTGGAAACGTTCTCGATCAGGATCGGGCGTTGCAGAAACTCCTGTACCTGATCGATTCGTGAGGCGACGTGTTCGACGGCCTCGGTTGTGTACGGCAGTGGCAGCAGATCGTGGATATTCTTGCTCGCGAATCCGGTCCAGCACAGGTGATCTGATACCCACGCCGGTTGGACGCGATCGGCAAGCGCTTTGAGAGCCTTCAGGTATTCGAGATCAAGCGGGTCGGTGCTGCCAATCGACAGGGATACGCCGTGCAGCACGACGGGATAGTCAGCGCGAATCCGGTCCAGATAGTAGAGAGGTTTCCCGCCTCGCACCATGTAGTTTTCGGACAGTGCCTCAAACCAGTCGACGTGCGGACTCGAGTCGAGGATGTCCTCGTAGTGCACGGTGCGCAGGCCAAGCCCGAAACCAAGATTCTGAAATCGCATGTTTGTGAGGAAGCGGGCACCCGATAAACGCGGTGCCCGCCTGGACCTGATTAAATGTGGTTGTCCAAACCGGTTACCTTCCGGCTCCGGTTACCTTCGAGCACTCAACCGAGGTCAGCTTGATGAAGCCCTGCCCCTTGCACTCGTTCTGTCCTGCACACGAGCTGTTGGCTGTCTTGCAATCGCTCAAGCCCTTGCATGCATTGGCAGCGTCACAGGCGATCTTCGCCTCGGTTCTGGGGCTGGCGCCACCGGTGCTTTCACAGCCGCTGATGAATAATACCGCCGCACTTGCGGCGATTGCCAGGCCTGTAAGCTTGCTTCCCTTGTTCATATCGTCTCCTTGCTTATTCTGGTGTCTGAAAAGCTCCAAGAGCCGCCGCCGTAAGACGTGAGCCGTTTGAGAGCTGTGCGATTTCGCACACCTTTAAATACGCTAGGGTGCTGGGGTTGGATGTAGTGATTAGCCGGTGAAACCGGCTGCGCTGCGCAGTGTGCCGAGTATGGCGCCTTCTTTTCGAAGGTTTTCCAGTATCTCGCGGCCGCCCGCAAGCGCCGATGCCGGATTCGGGTGCTGCAGCTCGTCTACGATCTGCTCCAGCGCCTGGTCGCCGGAAACGCCACCGGTTTCGATGAGGGCGATCAGGCGCGCACTGACCGGATTCATCACGATAAACCGGACCTTGTCGCTGCTGTCACGAAATACCAGGAGAGAGGTCTGTTCCTGCTGTTCCGGTGTCGGTTGGTAGTCGTTGCCGATACGGTGGACAGCGTAAGGGTAGGTGAGCAGCATCCGGGCGGGTGCCAGCACCGGTTGACCTGCGAAAAGCTCTCCTGAGGGGTCAATTGCGCGCATGTCGGCTTCCTTGTCGGATATTTCTACCGACAACTCGACCCATTCGTAGTGCAGCAGATAGATCAGGAAATCCGGTTCCAGATCCGATGCGTCGCGCTCCTGCATATACTGCAGGAACTCTTCCGGAATTTGCCGGAAGTAAGGGCTGCGGCATCGATGCGTGGCGAAAAAAGCGCGCACGAGTTCTCGCCATACTTCTTCGCCGAGAATGCTGCGTGCGACCGGGAAGCATGAAGAGACCTGGCCAACAACATTGTTGAACAACAGTTCGTTGTAAACATCCATTCGGCGGGTCGCCACGCCCTCCGGTCGCGGATGCTTCTTCGGGTCGCGAATATGGCGGGTGAACGCGCGCTGGTAATCCTGAAACTCAGGAATGGATCGCGGCGTTGGCATGACTGTTTGCTGGCTGGAACCGGTGTTGCACAGAAGCAATCCGGGCAACTTCCGTGACCAGATCTGCGAGGGGTGGAATGTTGAAATCGCGTTCGAGTAGTGTTGGGTGTACGCCGATCTCGCGGTAGGTAAACTCGAGAAGATCCCAGACCGGATCGATGACGTCGGCTCCATGGGTGTCGACCAGCAGGTCGTCGCTCTCGCGATAGTGGCCGGCCATGTGCATGTACACAACGCGGTCTGCGGGAATGCCGCGCAGAAAATCACGTGGATCGTAACGGTGATTGACGCTGTTGACGTAGACGTTATTGACGTCGAGATGCAACCAGCAGTCGGCCTCGGTCACCACGGCGTTGACGAACTCGAGTTCGCTCATTTCGTCGATGGGCGACCCGGTATAGAACGACGCGTTTTCGACCGCAATGCGCTGGCCCAGAATGTCCTGGGTCTGGCGAATACGCTTGGCGACATAGGTTACGGCTTCTGCAGTAAACGGGATCGGCATCAAATCGTACAAATGACCGTCGTCACTGCAGTAGGACAAGTGTTCTGTGTAAAGCGGGGATTGATGTACTTCGAGAAAGCTCTTGAGCTTTCGAAGAAAAACCTCGTCAAGCGGCGTTGGACCACCCAGCGACAGGGAAAGTCCGTGGCAGACCAGGGGAGTGCGTTCGGTCAGGGCGCGAAACGCTTTCGCCTTGGCACCCCCCATGTCTATCCAGTTTTCCGGCGCCACCTCGTAAAAGCTGATGGCTTCAGGTTTACCGGCGGACAACGCCGGGATCAGTTCCCGGCGCAATCCCAAGCCGGCGCCCCTGAGGGCCGAATCAAGTTCTACTGACAAAACGTGAAATGTTACTTGTCGCCCCCGCACTTCGCTTCGCCGCACTTGGCTTCGCCGCCTTTTTCATCATCCGAGGCGCCGCCGCACTTGCCTTCGCCGCATTTGGCCTCTTCGCCTTTGACGATTCCAGCGACCTGGTACCCGTTCTTGAGCGAGTCCATCTGGAAAGGATTGTCAGCGGCGCTGGCAATCGGTGCGGCGGCGATGGATGCCGCGAAAGCCGAGCCGATAACGAGTGAGATAGCAGTTTTCTTTGATGCCATGGTCCATGTCTCCTAAGTAAATAAAATCAAGCTGTTGTGCCGGATTAATGTGATTTCTCCGGTTCCCACTATCGGGTGGTCGGATGGCCGTCCGATTTCGTCCGCCGCCGCAACTCTGAGCCCGTGACAAATATACGCGATTCTGGCCGGGTCGGATTCGCTCCTGGAACGCCGCCGGTTACACCCCTGATAGCCGGCCGGGGCTCGGCTGTATTGGCACGCATCGGCAGGCTGGATAACAGCATTGGGACGGTTCTGGCGATGCGAATGAAGAGCGGCCCTTGAAACCGCAACGGAGATACCCATATAGCGCTTTGAAGGGCATTCAGCCCGCAGAAAACAAGGAGAAACAGACTATGGCAAATTTGACCCGTTACAACCCCTTCGACGAAACTTTTGACGACCTCTTGAAGGGTTTCTTCGTCCGGCCGGTGTCGTACGATGAGAAGGTTCAACCTCAGGTTGGCATCCGCATGGACGTCACCGAAGGTGAGCAGGCTTATGTCGTGCACGCCGACATACCCGGCGTGAAAAAAGAAGATATTCACGTCACGATTGACGGCAACCAGGTGGCTATCAGCGCCGAAGCGAAGACGCAGCGCGAAGAAAAAGACGGTGAGAAGGTCCTTAGGTCCGAGCGCAGTTATGGCAAGGCTTACCGTGCGTTTACCCTGGAACAGGATGTCGACGAGGCCAGTGCGCAAGCCAGGTACGCCGACGGCGTGCTGGAATTGACGCTTCCCAAGAAAGCCGCGTCATCGGCAAAGCGACTGTCGATCCAGTAAACCGGGCTCAGTTGCGAAAAAAAGGGCGGCCTTTGGTCGCCCTTTTTTCGTTTTCCCGCCGGTGTTTGCACTGCGTCGGGTAGAATCTGGCGCTTACCCGAACCGTTGATGCACGACCCTCAGCAATGACCATATCGCCGATCGACGCCCGCACCAAAGCCCAGATACTCGCCGAGGCGTTGCCGTACATTCGCCGCTTCCACGGCAAGACCATTGTCATCAAGTATGGTGGCAATGCCATGACCGATGAGCGGCTAAAACACTCTTTCGCCCGCGACATCGTATTGCTGAAACTGGTCGGTCTGAACCCCGTGGTGGTGCACGGCGGCGGACCCCAGATTGACAAGATGCTGAGCCGGGTCGGCAAAAAGGGCGAGTTCATACAGGGCATGCGCGTGACCGACCGCGACACCATGGACGTCGTGGAAATGGTACTTGGCGGGCTGGTGAACAAGGAAATTGCCAATCTGATCAATCAGGCGGGTGGGCGAGCGATTGGCCTGACCGGCAAGGACGGGGCGTTTATCCGCGCCAGGAAATTGCGTGTCGCGAACCAGGAACAGGCGGGAGAAATGATCGATATTGGCCAGGTTGGCGAAATCGAGTCCATCGACCCGGAGGTGATCGCGCTGCTGGAGAGCCGTGAATTTATCCCGGTGGTGGCCCCCATCGGCGTTGGACCGGAGGGAGACGCCTACAATATCAACGCTGATCTCGTTGCCGGCAAATTGGCGGTAGTGCTGCGCGCGGAAAAGCTGATGTTGCTGACGAATACACCCGGTGTGCTGGACAAGAACGGGCAGTTGCTGACAGGCCTGACGCCGCGCGAGGTCGATGCATTGGTCAGTGACGGAACATTGCACGGAGGCATGCTGCCGAAGATCGCCTCTGCACTCGATGCTGCGAGGAGCGGCGTCAATGCTGTCCACATCATCGACGGCCGGGTTGAGAACGCCGTGCTGCTCGAGGTGTTGACCGATCAGGGCGTCGGCACGCTGATTCGCAGCCATTGAACTCTGGCCGGTGTCCCAGCGACAAGTCGAGCGACGTTGTAACCACTCCGACTGTATCCAGGGATGATGATGGCTTTTTCGGCTGATCCGGCGCGGACGCCACAGCGCTAGAGCAACCGATGACGAGCTTTCGCAAAACCTGGATTTTTGATCTCGACAATACCTTGCACGATGCGGGTCCGCACATTTTCCCGCATATCAACCAGTCGATGACGGACTATGTGCAAACGCATCTTGGTGTTGATCGCGCCGAGGCGAATCGGGTTCGGATTGATTACTGGCAGCGTTACGGGGCGACACTGGTCGGACTGATGCGCCATCATGATGTCGATCCACGCCATTTTCTGCTCGAGACACACGATTTTCCGGAACTGGAGAAAATGGTCGTGGCCAGGCGGGAGCTGCGCTGGACTCTGAAGCGGCTGCCGGGGAGAAAGATCGTGTTCTCGAACTCGCCGATACATTATTCCCAGGCGGTGCTCGGCATTCTGGGCATCGATGACGTGTTCGATGACGTCTTTTGTATCGAGCGAACCGGTTATCGGCCGAAGCCGGATACCAGCGGGTTTTTCAGGCTGTTGAACGATCACAGGTTGCATCCGGGCAATTGCGTCATGGTCGAAGACAGTCTGGAAAACCTGCGCACCGCAAAACGTTTGGGCATGCGGACCGTATGGATTGACCCAACGCCCCGTTCGCCCAGCTGGGTCGATGTCAATATCAGGCATTTGCGCGGACTGCCCAGAAGCCTCAGCCGGTTGCGCTAGCCAACGCCCCTTGCCGCCCCGGAGATGGCTGGGCGAGTTCCAACCCTGCGGCGAACGCTTTTCGTTGGCGTGCGTCGTGATAAAGTGCTGACTGGTGAGGGATGCGGGTAAGAACCTTCCATCCGTCGCGATTTGTCATTGTTATATCGAGCACCAATTCGGCAAGTACCGATTAGAGGCAGTCATGGCAGCCAGATCCGGAGAGCGCAAGCTGCAGATTTTGCAGACGCTTGCAGCGATGCTCGAAACCCCCAGGAACGAGAAAATCACGACTGCGGCTCTGGCAGCGCGCCTGTCCGTTTCCGAAGCCGCCCTGTACCGGCACTTTGCCAGCAAGGCGCAGATGTTTGAGGGCTTGATCGAATTTATTGAGCGAACCCTCTTCGGTCTTGTCAACAAGATTTCCGGGGAGGAGCAAAGCGGGCGCAAGCAGCTCGAGGCCATCATGTCGATGTTGCTGGGCTTTGCGCAGAAGAATCCCGGCATGACGCGGGTGTTGATTGGCGATGCGCTGGTGAACGAGGACGAGCGGCTGCAAACACGTATTAATCAGTTGCATGACCGGCTTGAGTCGACCTTGAAACAGGCGCTGCGCTTCGCGCTAACCGAGCATGAGATTGACGAACAAACCGAGATCGATGCGAGGGCCAATTTGCTGCTTGCATTCGTCGTAGGGCGCTGGCACCAGTACGCCAAGAGCGGCTTCAGTCGTGATCCGATGCAGCACTGGGCGGCGCAGTCGCAAGATCTGATCTGAATCAAGTCTGCGAGAGCGTGATGATGAGAGCCGGAGTGTTGGGTTTCCTTATGCTGGTCCTCCCGGGCTGCAGCACGAGCGACACCGACTATCAAGTAGCGCTGCTCGGTACCTGGGTGTCACGTGAAGTCGCGCAGGACGACGTTATCGTTGAAACGCGGACGACTTTGTTGCCTGGCGGGCGCGTCAACTGGGGCGGTGAGTTGCGATTGCCGGTGCCACCAACGTTCTATGTGCCTCGCGGGGTCAGTCACGAAGTCAAGAATGGCCGGTTGGTGTTCTACTTCAATGCCAGCGGGGCCTGGTTTGTGCGCGACGGCTATATGCACACCAAGGTGGAATCCTCAACCCTGCCGAGCCTGATGCCAGAAGGGTTCTCGACCGCATGGCAACTCAAGGAAGTGAATCCCAAGGAACTGATTTACGTTTCGGCGGCCAATGGCCGCACCCGGGTGGAGTATCGCCGCGAGTGACCGGCGGTCGTGCGGCTAACGTAATTCGTCGGATCAGGTCGCTTCGCAGGAAGCTGGGGTAACCCGCTGCGCCGTTTCGCCGCCAGTGCAGACCGGGCACGCCGGATCCTTTCTCAGGCGCACGCTTCGCCACTGCATGGATAATGCGTCCAGCATCAGTAACTTGCCGTTGAGCGTTTCGCCGATTCCGGCCAGAATCTTGAGTGCTTCGGCTGCCTGGGTCGAGCCGATTATTCCGACCAGTGGCGCAAATACGCCCATCACAGCGCAGCGCATTTCCTCGAGGTCTTCGGTTTCCGGGAACAGGCAGTGGTAGCACGCGCTGGTGGTGTCCCGCAGGTCGAAAACGCTGATCTGTCCGTCGAAGCGAATGGCCGCGCCTGAAACCAGCGGCCGGCCGAAGCGCACACATGCTCTGTTGATTGCGTGGCGAGTGGTGAAGTTATCGGTCGCGTCGATGACAACATCGGCAGACCCGACCAGCTGCTCGAGCCGCTCGCCCGCCAATCTTTCCGCAACGGCATTGACTTTGGTTTCGGGATTGATGCGCGCCAGCGTTTCGCGTGCCGAGTCGACCTTCTTGCGTCCGATCGATTCCGTGTAATGCACGATCTGACGTTGCAGGTTGGTCAGGTCGACGTCATCCGGATCACAAATGGTCAGTTCGCCAATACCGCTGGCGGCGAGATAAAGACTGATTGGTGCACCCAGTCCGCCGGCACCCACCAGCAGCGCATGTGAGCCAAGCAGGGCCGCCTGTCCATCGATCCCGATTTCGGGAAGGAGGATGTGGCGGCTGTAACGTAAGAGCTGCTGATCGTCCATGTCGAGCAGGGTGCAGGCTCGTTATGGTTATCGTGCCGGTCGCGTGATTCGCTGATAACGCGCACGGGTGCCGTCTCCGGCACCCGTGCGAATCAGGAAGCGTCGCCGGCGCGGTTATTACCGATGATTTGCAAGCCCTTGAGCAGGTTTAGCGCCTGGCCAAGCTGGTAGTCGTCTTGTGCGACCACGTCTGGCTCCTGGCCATCCGCATTTTCGGCATCCGGCCCTGGAATGGTTGCTCCGGGCGTATCCACTTCGCCACCCTGTGTGTTCTCGAGGCGATTTCTAAGATCTGCCTCGCGCACCTGGATGCCTGTATCGCCGGCGGCAACTGTCGCGTCCTCCACGACGATGTCGGGCGTGATGCCCTTGGCCTGTATCGAGCGGCCGTTTGGCGTGTAATAGCGTGCGGTGGTGAGTTTGATCGCGGTGCCGTTGCCGAGGGGCAATATGGTCTGCACCGAGCCTTTGCCGAAAGTCTGCGTACCCATCACGATCGCGCGTTTGTGGTCCTGAAGCGCGCCTGCGACGATTTCGGACGCTGATGCAGAGCCGCCGTTGACCAGCACGACCATGGGGAGGGTTTTGACCTCTTTGGGCAGATTTGCGAGATAGTCGCCCTTGACGCCACGAGCGTAATATTCGGGCCTCGCGTACAGGCGCATGCGCGCGTCACTGGTACGGCCCTCGGTGTAGACCACCATTTTGTCTTTCGGAAGAAATGCGGCGGACACGGACACGGCAGAATTGAGTAATCCGCCCGGGTCATTTCGCAGATCGAGAATCAGCCCTTTCATCGGCCCTTCGTTGGCCTTGAACTTTGCTTCGATTGCTTCGCCCAGTTTTTCGCCAGTGTGTTCCTGGAACTGGGTGACGCGGAAGTAGGCGTATCCCGGCTCGAGCAATTGGGATTTGACACTTTGAATCTGGATGACGGCACGGGTGATGGTTACCACGCTAGGCTTTGGCACGCCCTTGCGAATATAGGTCAGCTTGATCTGCGTGTCCGGCTTGCCACGCATCAGCTTCACCGCCTCGTTAAGCGTCATGCCTTTCACGTTGGTCTCGTCCAGTTTGATGATCAGATCACCCGACTTGAGGCCGGCCTTCCATGCCGGTGTGTCTTCAATCGGAGCGACTACTTTGACAAAACCGTCCTCCATGCTCACTTCGATACCCAGCCCGCCGAATTCCCCCTGGGTGCCGACCTGAAGTTCCTTGAAAGCCTCCGCATCCAGATATGCCGAGTGCGGATCAAGGCCGGAAAGCATGCCGTTGATGGCTTCGGAGATGAGTTTCTTGTCATCTACTGGCTCGACATAATCGTTCTTGATCCGGCCGAACACTTCAGTAAAAGCACGCAGATCATCAATTGGCAACGGGCCCGAGGCGCGGTCGGCGACCGCGGAGAAGTTGAGGCTGATCATCACGCCGGCAATGACACCGAGTAATATCAACCCGAATTGACGAAACCTGCCGCGCATTTTGTGCTCCTTAATCGATGGTCGACTTTGCGCCATCGTAATCAGTGGGGATGCCCCAATTTCAATATTGACCCGCGTGTCGCGGGTCAGGCGATAGACAATCGCACTTGGCCGTGCCCCGATCATCAGGGGCCATGGTGCCGACTGTCTTCATTTGTGCAGCGTTGTACCGTTTACCTCAAGCCCGTTTCGACTTGTATCTGGATCTTCAACTTGTACCAGGATCAAGTAATTGCGTATTTCAAATTGACCCTATTTCAGATTAACCCATGGCAGCGGATCGAACGGTTTTCCTTTGTGTCTGAGCTCGAAGTATAAACCGGAATCCGGATTTCCCCCGCTGTTGCCCACCGAAGCAATGGTCTCGCCAGCACCTAGCCGGTCACCGACCTGCCTGAACAGTGACTCGTTGTTTCCGTACAGGCTCATATATCCGGAGCCATGGTCGAGAATCAGCAAATTGCCAAAACCACGTAACCAGTCTGCGTATACCACCTGCCCGGGAGCGATGGCTTTCACCACACCCCCTTCCTTGGCAGCAATAAACAAACCTTTCCATGAAAGACCGCTGTCCTTCCTTGGGCGGCCAAACCGGTTGGTAAGTTCCCCGATGACCGGGAGACGCAATTTGCCCTTGAGTTTCCGAAACGCAGAATTGTTGGCACTGGCGTCAGGAAGTGACTGATTCTTCAGGCGTGCTTGCTGCCGACGTTTCTCGGCTTCTGCGGCGAGTTTCTTGATCAGCGCGGTCAACCGCTGCTCGTCGCGCTTGAGTTTTGAAATCTGGTTGCGTTGCAGGGCGATATCGCTGGAAGCCTTGCTCAGTACTTTCTTGCGTGCCCGTTTCTGCTTCTCCAGTGCCTTCTTCTGGCCCGATTCCTCTTTCTCCAGCTTTTGCAGGCGAGCGCTTTCCGCCTGTACCGCTTGCGTAAGATCGCTTAACTCGTCCAGATTGTTTCGCAGCGCGCCGATCAATTCTGCCCGCGCCTTCGAAACATAGCCGAAATAGTGCAACTGTCTGGCTGTCTCGTTGGCGTTCTGCCGGTTGAGCATCAGACGCAATGACTCGGGTTGGCCAGCGAGATATTGCCGATGAATCAGGCGCGCCAGTGATTCACGTTCCGAGTCAATGCGCTTTTCAAGCCTGGCGGCCTTGTTCTCGAGTTGACGGATCCTGGTGTTGATGCTTTTGCGCTCATTGGCCAGTTCGAACAGTCTGCGGTTGGCTTTGCTGATCGCGCGTTCGGATTTTCGCAGTGCATCGGCAGCTTCGGATTTGTATTCTTCCGATTTTTCGAGCTCTTTTTGTAACTGCTCGATCTTGCTACGAAGCTCGTTGAGTTCCGCGTTTTGCTGCGTCTGCGTCGACGCAGGCTGGCTTGCGAACAGCACCGCGAAGGCCGCGGCAAAACAGCCTATCCGTACGGGCGTGATGGACGTTCGTGTTGCCAGATCAGCCACTTGCCTTTGTTTGTGCCGCTACGGCCGCCGCCGCCCGTTTTGCCTCCTCCGGGTCGCCCAGGTAATAACTGCGCACCGGCGAGAGGTCGTCTTCCAGTTCGTAAACCAGCGGAATGCCGGTGGGGATGTTGAGTCCGACGATTTCCTGCTCGGACACGTTGTCGATGTGCTTGACGAGTGCGCGCAACGTGTTGCCATGAGCAACGATCAGTACACGCTTTCCGGACCTGACCTGTGGCGCGATCGTTTCATTCCAGTAAGGCAGAAACCGCGCAACGGTGTCCTTGAGGCACTCGGTCAATGGCATGGCTTCCTGTCCGAGCGCCTGGTATCGTAGATCGTTCATCGGATTGCGTTCGTCCGACACCTCCAGTGCGGGGGGCGGTGTGTCATAGCTGCGGCGCCAGACGAGGATCTGCTCGTCACCGTATTTCTTCGCGGTTTCGCTCTTGTTCAACCCCTGCAACGCACCGTAGTGGCGTTCGTTCAACCTCCATGACAGGTGCTGCGGAATCCACATGCGGTCGAGTTCATCGAGTGCAAGCCACATGGTTCGAATAGCCCGCTTTAGAACCGAGCCGTAAGCAACATCGAAATCCAAACCCGCTTCCCCGATGAGCCGGCCAGCCTCGCGTGCTTCCGCGGTGCCACGCTCGGTAAGGTCTACATCGGTCCAGCCGGTAAAACGGTTCGCCTTGTTCCAGACGCTTTCGCCGTGACGTAGCAGCACTAGCTTCTTCATTGACTCCGTTCCATTCCAAAAGATTGATATGAGTACGTTATTATCGCCCGAGAATCAAATTTCAGCCGGGAGTAGTGTGTCTCAATCTATTGGCGGCATTTCGAAACTCGCGACGCTGTATCTTGCCGCGGGGGCCGTAGCATTGCAGTTTGCCATCCCCTTCGTACTGCATCCCGGCGGCTTTCCCCTGCAAAGCTTCTACCAGGAATGGACGGCGTTTGCGCTCGGCTCTGTTGCCTTTCTCGCCCTTCTGGCGGCACAGCGCGACCGCGAGCTTGCGGTGCCCCGTAGCATCTTCTTGCCAATCGGTATCTGCGTCATTGTGCTGGCGCAGTTGATCATGGGGCGGCTGGGCTATTGGCAGCAGGGTGCCATTGGAGTGATCTATCTGCTCTGGTCGGCGGCATTGCTGTTTGTCGGACATGCGCTGCGACACCGCCTGGGGTGGGAGCGGTTTGCGTCCCTGGTGGCGTGGTCTCTTTTTGCCGGCGCAGTTGCGAGTGCCTTCATTGCCGTGTTGCAGCTCGCGGATTGGCGGCTCGGAGGGCTGATCATGCCGCATCGTGGCCGGGTATTCGCCAACTTTGGACAACCAAATCATTTCGCAAATTATTCGTGCTTGGGCCTTTTTTCCGTTTTCTTCCTGTTCGCGACCAGACGATTGAATGTCTATGCCGCCAGTGGCGCAGCACTGCTGCTCTTGGTGCTCGCAGATTTGTCGGGGTCGATCAGCATCTGGCTTTACCTGACGGCCGCCATGCTGCTGGCTATGTGGATGCATCATCGTTCTGGGTCGAAACAATTCAGGACATTGCTTTTATGCACAACCTCGGCGATTGCTGTCTTGCTGCTGCTAAAAGTTA
>DATKYN010000173.1:0-6041 GCA_035528435.1 Burkholderiales bacterium | reverse complement strand
CACGTCGTCAGCAAACTCCAGCGCCGAGTGAGCATCGAATCCGTAGGTCAGGCCATGATAGATCTCATCGATAATCAGCACACCGCCCTTGCTCCGAACTACCGCATGGATTTTCTTCAACTCGTCCGGCGATATCAGGGTTCCCGTCGGATTGGATGGCGTTGCGACCATCACCGCCACGGTGCGCGGCGACCAGTGTTTCTCGATCAATTCGGCCGTCAACTGATAACCGGTATCGGCGTCGACCGGCACGGTCAGCGCGCGCCCTTCCATCGCTCTGACGAAATGGCGATTGCAGGGGTAGCTCGGGTCGGCCAGCATAACCTCGTCTCCGGGCGACAGTAGAACACCCATGGTCAAAAGCAAGGCCGCGGAGGAACCGCTGGTCACAGCGATGCGCGATTCCGGCACATCAACCCCGTAACGGCTCTGATACCAGCCGCGCAGCTTGCCGCGCAACTCCGTACTGCCAAGCGATGGCGTGTAACGAATCTGCCTGTTGCGCAAGGCGTCGATGCCAGCCTGGACGATCGCCGGAGGTGTCGGGAAGTCCGGCTCGCCGATGACCATGTTGACAATGTCACGCCCCTGCGACTGCAGTTCAATCGCACGGGTGACCAGCGTTACGACGTGAAACGGTTCGATTTCCGCCAGCCTCGAAGCAATGTGTATGTTGGCGGGCAGCAAGTCTTTTGGTTGATTCATGGACACACTCGGAAGAATTGGACAAAGATTGGTTCCGATTTTACCCTCGCCCTGACGCAGCCGACAGGCTCGGGGCGGTTGATCTACGCGCAGATCATAAACCGGTCGAATCGAATGGCAGTGCATTCGAACATAGAATAGGCGTGGCGTAGCGGCATCCAGACCGCCACATCGAATATCGGAGGAGTTCAAAATGAAAATCGCAGTAATCGGCAGCGGCGGCGTGGGCGGCTATTTCGGAGCACGTCTCGCCGCCTCGGGGAACGACGTTACATTTGTCGCCCGCGGAGCGCACCTCGAAGCAATGCAGATACATGGCTTGCGGGTCTACTCCGCGCTCGGCGACATACACCTGAAGAAAGTGAACTGCACCGACGATACCGCCTCTATTGGACCGGTGGACATTGTGATGATTGCAGTCAAGCTGTGGTCGACCGAAGAAGCCGTCGAAGCGGCCAAACCACTAATCGGGCCGGAAACTGCTGTGGTCTCTTTTCAGAACGGCATCATCGCAGTCGATACCGTTCTGCCGGTTCACGGCAAGGAGCATACGATGGGCGGCGTGGCCAACATCGCAGCGCTGATCGAGGAGCCCGGGGTCATCCGGCATAACGGCACCATGGCTGCGCTGTTCTTCGCCGAACTGGACGGAACACGATCGAAGCGCGCCGAAGCATTTTATGACGCCTGCGTCGAGGCCGGGATCAATACGTCACTGGTCGACGACATCCACACAGCCATCTGGGCCAAATTCATCCGTCTGGTCACCATGTCTTCAATGACAGCGCTGTGCCGCATGCCGGTCGGACCGATTCGCGAAGATCCCGACACCCGTGCTTTGCTGCGTCAGGTAATGAGCGAGGTCATCGCGATCGCGCAGGCAAAAGGCGCCAAGCTCGAAAACGACACCATCGAACAGCAGATGGCGGTGGTTGACGGGTATCCGCCCGCAATGGTGGCGTCGATGTGCGGCGATCTGCGTCGCGGCAACAGGCTGGAGTTGCCATGGCTGGCCGGCACCGTCGCGGAACTGGGCAAGGAGCTCGGCATTCCGACTCCGGCAAACCAGTTCGTTTATGCTGCATTGAAACTCTACGCTAACGGCCGTCCGGCGGAAGCCCAAATCTGATTCCATAATGTCACGCCGATAGCGGCTCAGTGACGGATCGCGCATTTGCAGGTAACGAGAATAACTATTGGGAAAATGAAATGACTTTGAAAATCACAAATATCCGCGCCCGCGCTGTCGCCGCACCGATCAAGCGCCCGCCAATGTCGGCCAGCGGCGCGATCAGCAGTGCCGCACTGGTATTGATCGATCTTGAAACCGATGGCGGGATTACCGGCCGGACGTACCTGTTCGCGTTCATGCCATCGATGCTCAAACCGACCGTCGATTGCGTCGAAGCGATCGGAGAATTACTGCGTGGTGACGAAGTTGCTCCGCTGGCGATCGACGCCAAATTACGCAAGCGCTTCACGATTCTCGATGTGCACGGCATTCTGGGTCAGGCACTGGCGGGGGTCGACATGGCAGCATGGGACGCTCTGTCGCAATCCCAGGAAATGCCACTGGTGAGGAGCCTTGGTGGTGAGGTCCGGCCAGTACGCGCCTACAACAGTTGCGGCTTGTGGATTCAGGATCCAGCCAGGGTGGCGGACGAAGCGGAAGAACTGCTTGCCGAAGGCGACTACGACGCCATAAAGATCCGAATCGGCCGGCCTGATTTCAGGGACGATCTGGCGGCGGTACGCAACGTCAAGCAACGCATCGGCGACGATGTGTTGCTGATGAGTGACTTCAACCAGTCATTGACCGTGAACGAAGCCATCGCTCGAGGACAGGCGCTCGATGACGAAGGGCTGTACTGGATCGAGGAACCGATCCGCCACGACGACTATGCCGGCTGCGCAAGAATCGCAGCCGCCGTCAACACCCCGATTCAGCTCGGCGAGAACCTGCTTAACAGCATGGAAATGCAACGTGCAATCGACGCCGGGTCGGCCGAGTTCTATATGCCCGACGTACAACGTATCGGTGGCGTTACCGGCTGGTTGCGCGCAGCAACGCTGGCGCAAGTGCACAGTCTCGATATGTCGAGCCATCTGTTTCCCGAAGTCAGTTCACATCTGCTCGCAGTGACTCCGACCTGCCACTGGCTGGAGTACATGGACTGGGGCACGGCGGTACTCAAGGATCCCGTGCAGGTGAAAGACGGCCATGTGTTGATAGCGGATCGACCGGGGACCGGCATCGAATGGGATGAAGATGCCGTCAAGCGCTACGCGGTAGCGTAACCAGGATGTTCTTCAGCCCATCGGGCGAGAGTGAGCACTCAGGATGATGGGCTGAAGACGATCGTCACTTCAGATCACGGGCGACCCTGAAGCCCACCTGATAGTTGCGAAAATCTTCAGCTTCGGCGTAGCGGTAGGCCGAGCGCGCCGTCGATGCTCCGTCCACCCAGGCCCCGCCACGCACCACCCGCTTTTCGCAGGCAACCTCACCGCCAGTCGATTCCGCGCCTTCGTATTTGTCCATGCACCTTCCCTCCCACATTTTTTCGCAAGGGGGGCCGTGTGCTCGTACCGAACCGTCAATCGGAGCGTCTGCATAGCCTTCCTGGTGACAGTCTTCGACCCATTCACGCACATTACCGATCATGTCATGCAAGCCAAACGGGTTGGGCTTGTACTGACCGGTCGGCGCATTCTCGCCATATCCATCGTTGCACTTGTGATGTGACCAAACGTACATCGGGTGCGCTTCCTTGCCAGCCTCATCGTGCAAATTCGCATATTCGCAGGCTTTGCTCGAACCCCAACTCGCCTCCGGCTCACCCCAGAACCACGGCGTCGTTGTGCCGGCCCGCGCCGCGTACTCAAATTCCGCTTCGCTGAGCAACCGGTAATTTGCCCCGGTGACTTCGCTCAACCATGCCACGTAGCCCTGTGCGTCGTTCCACGAAACGTTGATCGCCGGATAGCTGCCCCGTCCATATCCGTCATCGCCGGCCTTCGGGCAGGCGTTGGCTACTGTACAGGCATCCCACTGGTCAAAGGTGACCTCGGTCTTGCTGACTGCGAAAGGCGCCGCGATCGTGACATTGTGCTGCGGCTTCTCGTCAGTATGACCGCTTTCCTTCTGGTTCGACCCCATCACAAACTCTCCGGCGGGGATAACCAACATTTGCGGACAATGATCACAGTCGCTGAACGTCGCTCCGGGCGCCTTGTCCTGCGCCAGCGCCACCGGCGGGAGCAGCCCCAGCGCAGATAGCGCAAAAAGAGATCGGCAAATCAAGGCAAACAAATCTGTTTTCATGATTTCTTCTTTTCATTAACGGCGATAGTAGGCCGAGCCTAGCCGGGCAAACCGTGACGAAAGTTGATCTGGATCAAGGCCAATAGCCAGTCATACGCAATCCGGATGACGGTATCAACCTTGCGGCGAGACGATATCCAGGTGCTGTTAATGTCGCAATGCTGTTCCCCAGACGATTCCCGGGCTCGGGCCCGCGCGGACGTTGGCACACGACACCGCGCAGATGAGAAAATTACCACCTCCCATTAACAACACTTGGCGCGGTCCGGGCGAGATGAACCAATGACAACGATCCATGGCATCAGAAATTGCGACACGATGAAACGCGCCTTCGCGTGGCTCAAGAATCATGAAGTCGATTACACGTTCCACGATTACAAGAAAGCCGGCGTAACCGAGGCCATGCTCGAATCCTGGGCGTCGCAGGTGGGCTGGGAGAAACTGCTCAACACTCGCGGCACCACTTGGCGCAAACTGAGTGAACAGGATCGCGACAGCGTCGATTCGCGCAAGGCACTACGGTTGATGCAACAGCAACCCAGCCTGATCAAGCGCCCGGTTCTGATCCACGGCAAGAAACTGCTCGTTGGCTTCGACGAGAGCGCTTACGAAACCGTGCTCGGATAAGCGCTACCTGGCAAGCGAAAATCGTTCGGCGGAATAATCGACGGGGGCATCGGCATCGCTCAATGTCGGCTAACATACGTATTTACGCGCCAATCGCGCACCTGAATCTGCATAGCGGGCCAGTATCCATCCAGTTGCCCGGTGCCTAAAGGAAGAGGAAAGTCATGACCGTTGCGGCCGAAAAAACACTATCTGCGACCGATGAGCTGAGGGAATTGTTCGGCGACCGGATTTCCACAAACGCCACCGTGCGAGACACGCACGGCAAGGATGAGTCCTGGCATCACCCGCACCGGCCCGACGCGGTTGTCTTCCCCAACTCCACGGAAGAAGTCGCGGAAATCGTCAAGATCTGCGCAAAGTACAAATTGCCGGTGGTCGCTTACGGCACCGGCACCTGTCTTGAAGGCAACGTGATTCCGCATCTTGGCGGCATCGTGGTGGACCTTGCCAACATGGACAATGTTCTGCGGGTAAGTTCTGAAGATCTCGACTGTACTGTCCAGGCGCGTGTGACGCGCAAGCAAGTCAACGAATACATCCGCGATCAGGGCTTGTTCTTTCCCATTGACCCGGGCGCCGACGCCTCCCTCGGAGGAATGGCTGCCACCCGCGCCTCCGGGACCAATGCCGTGCGCTACGGCACGATGCGCGAGAATGTACTGGCATTGACCGTGGTGCTGGCCGACGGCCGCATCATCAAAACCTCGAAACGGGCCCGAAAATCCGCAGCCGGATACGACCTCACGCGTCTGTTCGTTGGCTCCGAAGGCACGCTCGGCATCATCACCGAAGTCACGCTGCGCTTGTACGGCATTCCCGAGGCAATGGCATCTGCGGTTTGCTCGTTTGACACCCTGGAAGGCGCCGTCGACTCGGTGATTCAGACCATTCAACTGGGCATTCCCGTGGCGCGCATCGAGCTGCTCGATGATCTGGAGATGGATGCGGTCAATAAATTCTCCAAACTCGACTATCCGGTCAAGGACACGCTGTTTCTCGAATTCCACGGCACCGAGGCGGGCGTCAAGGAGCAGGCGGAAATGGTGCAGGAGATTGCTGCCGAGAACGGTGGCGGCGATTTCAAGTGGGCGACCAAAGCCGAAGAGCGCAACAAACTGTGGGCTGCACGCCACGACGTCACCTATGCCTCCAAGGCGTTGCGACCCGGTTGCGATATCTGGGCGACTGACGTTTGCGTGCCGATTTCGCGTCTGGCCGAATGTATTCTCGAAACAAAGAAAGATCTCGCGGATAGTTTCCTGATGGCGCCACTGGTCGGTCATGTCGGTGACGGCAATTTCCATCTCGGCTTTTTGATTGACCGCGACGATCCGAAAGAGCTTGAAGAAGCCGAGCGGCTCAACGACCGGTTGGTGATGCG
>DATKYN010000172.1:0-26001 GCA_035528435.1 Burkholderiales bacterium | reverse complement strand
GCCGCCGAAGATCGGCATGCCCTGCAAGGTCTCAATGCGTGACTGGAGCATGAGCGTCCCCTCGAAAGAACGAATAGACGAAAACTGCAAACCTGTCGTTATCGTATCAGGTACGTGCCCGGGTTGCGATGCGGGTCCATGCCGCCGAGCGACATGGCGACGCAGTGCAGCGTCATCATGTATTCGGAACGGACAGCCGCCAGCTGCTCCGGAATCAGACCACCTGAGGAGATGTGATTGTCGGCCAGGACCTCGAACCAGGCGAGCTTCGGTTTTTGGGCAAAACCCGATTAATGTGGATGCTGCGTAATCCGAGACCGGTTCCGGTCAGTTCGTCAGGTACATTGCAGGCCGCGACAGTGGCGTTATCTCCGTTCATGAAACCTTACTTCGCCGGTTTTACTGCGGCGACGCTCCGACCCGAAATTTTGGTGCAAGTGCCAGCCGGGACGTTTACCCATTCGTGCTTGGAGTTATCGCTTGTTGCCTGGCCGGCGCATAGGTGGCTACCGTTGAGGGAACCGCAATCGTTCATGCCGGCTTTTGCGATGCCTGCGCATTTTTCCCAATTCCTGGGCTGGTCCGGAACGGCAAGCGCGGAACTGCCCGTCATCACGGTATCAAGCGCCAGCACGCTGGCAATGGTCGTGTGTCGTGTCGGATTTCCTGTTTTCATTGCGACGTCTCTTTTGAGAGTTGGACTCTGGCCGGGATTGGCCATTACCATCCAGAGCGAACAGGCGGGTGATTTGATTGCCTTTCGGGTCGAATTAATTCGTATTACCCTGATACATCAACCGGGATTTGCTCGCGAGGATGCCCGGGACGGCCGTCCCCGGGAGCGGCAGATTTGTTTGTAGAGGCCAGGGGCGAGCGGGTAACTGGCTGCTTGCCATGATTTTCTGCGTAAACAAACGTTTTTGCACATTATCTGAATCTCAAGAGAGGACTGTCATGTTGTTCAGCATTCACTGCATCGACCGGGAGGGCGCACTGCAGGACCGGCTCGACAATTACACTGCGCATCGCGCCCATCTGAACGGCACCAGCACGACGATCGTCCTCGCAGGCCCGGTTGCCGCAGATGACGGCGAGACACCTGTGGGTAGCATGTTTGTGGTGGACGTGGTGGATCGCGCTGAAGCGGAGGCATTCAATCGGGAGGATCCGTTTTTCAAACTCGGCATATGGGACCGGGACAGCATCCGTATCCATCCGTTACTGAAGCGCCGTGGGTGGTTGTCGGGGTATTAATGTCTATTGCGTCGACAATGAACCAGAGAAGGACCTCGTCCCGGCAGTTTCCGGGACAGCTTCGATTGCACGCTCGCTGATGATGGTTTTTCTGAAACACGGATTGTGCGCCGCAGGGCTGTTACTTGGCTTTTCGGCAATGGCTGACGCGGTGCCCGCCGTCGGCGATGAATTCCGCGATTGCCCGGCATGCCCACTGATGAAAGTGGTGCCGCCCGGTGAATTCGAGAAAGGCCCGCCGCCGTCGGCATCCGGGCATTTTCACAACGAAGGCGTTGTCCGCACTATCACGATCGCCAGGCCGTTTGCGGTTGGTAAGTATGAAGTCAGTGTCGCGCAATGGCGTGCCTGCGTGGCAGCCGGTCAATGTGAGAGCGTAGCCGACAGCGAACTGGATGGTCCGCAATACCCGGCCACGGGCGTCAGTTGGGATGCTGCGTTGACTTACACCGAATGGCTGTCGGAGTTGACCGGGAAACCGTACCGCTTGCTCTCGGAGACGGAGTGGGAATACGCGGCGCGTGCGGGTTTGCCGCGCTTCAGGTTTTTCAGCATGACGCCGGAACAGTTGTGCCGTGTTGCCAATGTTTATGACCTGAGTTCAAAGGCCGAGTATGAATTCGACTGGGAGCATCTTGCCTGTGACGATGGCTTCCCTGAACTGGCGCCAACCGGTTCGTTGCTACCGAACGCATTTGGTTTGCACGACATGCTGGGCAACGTTGCGGAGTGGACGCAAGATTGTCACAACCTGAGCTGGCGTTTCGCCAAGGTGGACGGCAGCGCCTGGCTTGAGGGCGATTGTCTGGTGCGGGCCTATCGCGGTGGTTCGTGGCTGGCCAACGAACCGCGTTACCTCAGAACCCCGGATCGCTACCGTTACTATCGGGCCAGGTCCGATGACCTGGGCTTTCGGGTCGGCCTTTCGCTCCCCTAACGCCCTTTACGAGTAAGTGCCAAGCCGCAGGAAACGGGATTTTTGGTATCCGGCTGTCCGCAAACCATTGTGTCCCGTTTGTTGCGGGCGGCACACGATTGGTTACACTGGTGCTGGAAGGGTTGCCATTATTCAAGGGGTGAAATGGTTTTGACGTGTTTGAATTTGTTGCACGGTTTGCTGCGGAGATTGCCGCTGCGCCCGTTATCGAATGTGGCCCGCTTCACTGCTGTGCTGATGTGGGGCGTCATTGCAGCCGGCGCCCATGCGCAGGCCCTGCAACCGGGCAAGACCTTGCGCGATTGCGAAACCTGTCCGGAGATGGTGGTGATTCCGGCCGGGAAGTTCGAGATGCGTACCGCCCCGTGGGGACCCGGATATCCACACAACGAAGGCTATTTCTTCCCTGTGACTTTCGACGAGCCGTTTGCGATCGGCAAGTTCGAAATTACCTTCGCAGAATGGGATGTATGCGCCAGCGAAGGGAAATGCGACGCGCTCGATGATGCTGGCTGGGGTCGGGGCAGGAGGCCTGCCATGAATCTGAGCTGGCTGCAGGCGGTCAAATTCACCAAATGGCTGTCTGCCAAGACGGGGCAGATATACCGCCTTCCTACCAACGCCGAGTGGGAGTACGCGGCACGTGCTGGCCGGGGCATGAACCGCTTTTTCAATATTCCTCCCATGGAGGTTTGCACGTTCGGAAACGTTTACGACGAGACCGGGCACAAGGAGTTTGAGTTCGAGTGGGACCACATGCCGTGTGACGATGGGCAGGCGATCACTGCACCGGTGGGCCAGTTTGCGCCGAATGCGTTTGGTTTATACGACGTGATCGGCAACGTATTCGAATGGACCGAAGATTGCGCCAGTCCGAACTGGCGGGGTGCTCCGGGTAACGGGGCGCCCTGGGTGGAAGGAGATTGCTCCTTGCGCGGCTACCGCGGCGCTTCCTGGATTACCAATGAGCCTTACTATCTCGTGGAGTCCAACCGGTTCAAGTTTTTCGGCGCACGAGAGAACGATCTCGGTGTTCGGGTTGTAAGGGAGATCCGGTAACGGCGTGACGTCCGGTCCGGTCAAAACCGGCGAGGTTCGATTTTCAGCCAGGTTTCAGGTGGGCGGGCGCGCGATAGGGGTTTCTTACTCTTCCAGGATTGGCGCCAGGTACTTCTGGAAGTAGAACGGCGTTTTGCCGCCAAACTCGCGTGAGCGCACGATGCCCTTTCGGTCAACCACGAAGGCACGCGGGGCACGGTATTTCTCGCCGAATCCGTTCTCGTCCAGTTCGTTACTCATGATGCCTTCAAGACTGTACAACTCGACCATTCGCTCGACCCGATGGCGGTCCTGTGGACGATCAACGCCGATGTAAATCACGACTAGCCCCTTGTCGCGGTTTTCCTCCAGAAACGCTTCGATGCTGCCGATCTCGAAGGCGCTTTGCTTGGCGTAGCTCGAGTAGTAATTGATTAACACGACCTTGCCGCGCATTTGTGCGAGATCGAACTTCTTGCCCGAAAACAGGGTGCCTTTCAGCGCAGGCGCCGGTTCCCCGATCTCTGGTACGGCCCAGGCGGGCAGGGACGGCAGCAGCGCTATGAGCACCAGGACGAAAAGGCGGGTATGCGGGTGTTTTATGTGGACCGTCATGTTCGGGGCGAAGCTATTTGCGGACGGGATATATCGGTATTATGACCGTATAAAAAAGGCAGATTGTGCTTTTGTGGCTCGCTTCTACAATTCGTTTTCTGTCACCCGATACGTGCCAACTCAACAGTGTCAGGTAAAAAGGAGCCGCTGCCATGATCGAACGTCACTTCGTTCCCGAACAACCAAAGCCGTTCAGCCACTACTGCCACGTCGTGCGTGGTGGTGATCACGTATGGGTTTCGGGCTTACTCGGCATCAAGGTCGACGGCACCGTGCCCACCGGAACGGTCGAGCAGTTCCGTGTCGCGCTCGACAGTGTGGACGCCTGTCTTCGTCAGGCCGGCGCGACTGTCGCGCAGGTGGTAAAGGTGACCATTTTCATGACGGACATCAGCGAGCGGTCCGCTATCAACCCGTTGCGAATCGAATATTTTGGTGACAACCGACCAGCCTCCACGCTGGTGGAGGTCAGCAAGCTGGTCGACCCGAAATGTAGCGTCGAGATTGAGGCTATTGCCTACACCGGGTCCTGATCGGCTTTGGATTAGCCCACCGGTGCGGTTCTAGATATCCTCTTCCTCTTCCACTTTGACAGCGTCGTCGTCGCCAAACACGTCTACTTCTTCCCGCCAGTCGCCTCCTTCCAGGATCTCGTCGACGATGTCATCGGCCCGGTCTTCGACGTCCTGTAGAAATTGTCCGCTGGGCCCGTCGATCTCGGCGCGCTCGTCTTCGTCGTCCTCGATCGATATCTGCGCTTCTGGCCATTCATCCTGAAGGGCTTCGAGCAGAAGGTCCTTGAAACGCTCTAGCTCGTCGTCCGAAGGAACGCCAAGCATTTCGTGTGAAACGTAATAGGTGATAGACAGTTCGCTTGCCATGTCGTGTCATCCGCTATGTCGAGTTACCCAGCTTATTATAGGTTGTTGGAGCCGGGGTGGAACAGATACGAGGTTGTTTCCTTCTCTTTGCCCAATTTCTGGAAACGATTGCCTCGCGTATTTTTGCTGCCTCTGCTTCCATTGCAATTTCGCCGGATGTGGCCGCCTTTCAGGCATGCGCAAACTTGTCGGTAAATCACGACGAACTACTGCTTTCCGGATGCCTGCCCATCGGTTACATTTGGATTCCAGCTGGGAACGATTGGTGCTTTGGGTTTTCAGCCCAGAGTTACCGCCGGTTTTTCGAGAGGTTCATGGCAACACCCGATTACATCAAGACCGATGCGGCCCATGTTGCCACGGGTCCGACTGTCATGACGTGCGGTTGTCCGCAAATGGACGAATGTCACCGGGATTTCGCTGCACCTCCAGGGTTTCTGATGCTTCGTAAGCGGATCGCAGGCTGATCGAATGGCCAACGGCGTCGTTCCTCCGAGCCTGCTGCGTCGCGGCCGCCATGCCCTTGCCAATCCGCGACTGTGGTTGCGGCGGATTGTGCTGTGGGTCGGTGCGGTCGCGGTCGGCCTGGCAGCGATCGCCTTCGCCATCAGTGCCGAGTTTGCCAATGATGTCCATCAGCAGATGGTGGAAATCTCTCCATTGCTGCCTTTTTTCGTTGGTCCGGCCGGGCTGGCGCTGGTGGTCTGGATTACCCGGCGTTTCTTTGCCGGCACCCAGGGAAGCGGTATCCCGCAAACCATCGCCGCACTGAGCGTGAACGACGAGAAAACCCGCAACCAGTTGCTATCACCACGCGTTGCGTTGGGAAAGTTTCTGCTCACGCTGATGGCCTTGTTCTCTGGCGCATCGGTCGGGCGCGAGGGGCCAACGGTGCAGATTGGCGCCTCCATCATGCATTCTTTGGGGCGGCTGACAAAGTTTTCCCGGATTGAAGCGGAGCGCGGACTGATACTCGCCGGCGGGGCGGCCGGGGTTGCTGCGGCCTTTAATACCCCATTGGCCGGGATCGTGTTTGCAATCGAGGAAATGAGCCGCTCGTTCGAGAGCCGAACCAGCGGTACCGTCCTGACGGCGGTCATCGTTGCGGGTATCGTCTCGCTCTGGTGGCTGGGTGATTACACCTATTTCGGTCGCACTTCCGCCGTCCTCGAAGGTGGTGCGGCCTGGATCGCGGTGCTGATGTGCGGAGTCGTCGGTGGCTTTGCCGGTGGCGCCTTCAGTCAGCTGCTGATCGTTTTCTCGCGCGGCATTCCGGGCCGGTTGGGCGTGTACGCCAAGCAAAGACCGGTGCTGTTTGCCGCCTACTGCGGCTTCGCACTGGCGTTGATTGGTGCGATTTCGGGCGGCACGACTTACGGCACCGGGTATCACGAGGCGCGGAGCATTCTCGAAGGAACGGGCGAGCTGTCCGGGAGCTATGGCATTCTCAAAATGCTTGCCACGGTAGTTTCCTATGTGAGCGGGATCCCGGGCGGGGTCTTTGCACCATCGCTCGCCATTGGCGCCGGGCTCGGCCACAATCTGGCGGAACTCGCGCCATACGCGCCGGCCGGCGCAGTCATCGTGCTCGGTATGGTGGCCTACTTCGCTGGTGTCGTGCAGGCGCCGGTTACGGCCTTTGTCATTGTGATCGAAATGACCGATAACCATGACATGATCGTGCCGCTCATGGCGGCGTCACTGTTGGCAGCCGGTTGTTCACGCATTGTTTGCCACCGACCGTTGTACAAGGCGCTTTCTGACCAGTTTCTTAACCGGAGCAGGGACGGAAAGTAGCGCTGTCCGGCGCGATGGCGCCTATTGTTTGACCAGCACCCGATCGTCGATCTGTGACAGCTCGGCGCAGCCGAGAAGCGCCATTGCAAGATCAATCTCGTCGCGCAGGATGGTAAGTGCGCGTTCGACACCGGCTTCACCGTCGGCGCCAAGTCCGTAAAGCCAGGCTCGCCCGATCATGCATGCGCTTGCACCGAGCGCAATCGCCTTGATCACATCGGCACCGCGGCGAACACCGCCATCGAGAATAACCGGCACGCGGCCTTCTACTGCGTTGCTGATGGCGGGAAGCGCGGCGATGGCCGAAATGGCGCCGTCCAGTTGCCGGCCGCCGTGATTGGAAACAATGATTCCATCCAGACCGGCGTCAACGGCCTGGACTGCATCGTCAGGTGAGAGCAGGCCTTTGAGCAGCACGGGGCCGCCCCACTCGGACTTGAACCACTCGACGTCCCGCCAGCTGACCGACAGATCGTATTGATTCGCGATGAATTGGGTGATGGTCAGGGCGCTGTCCGAATCGATTCCCGTATTCTCGAAATTACGAAACTTGATTTTTGGGCCGAGTCCGACATCGAATAACCAGCGCAGGTGTGTCGCAAAGTCAAACATCGTCGACAGTGTGAAGCGCGGCGGTACAGTGAATCCGTTGCGAATATCGCGCTCCCGCGGCCCTTGCATCTTGGTGTCTACGGTCAGTACCAGTGCCGAGCAGCGTGCGGCCCGGGCGCGTTCTATAAATGCGCGGGTGAGCCCCCGGTCGCGCAGGACGTAGAGCTGGAACCAGTGCGGGGAGTCGACTTCGGCCGAGATTTCCTCGATGCTTCGCGTGGCCATGGTCGACAGGCAGTAAGGAATGTTAACGCTTTGCGCGGCGCGAACCGCCTGCAATTCGCCACGTCTTGCCAGTAGCCCGGCCAGACCCGTTGGTGCGAGCACCAGAGGCGAGGCGTAGTGTTGCCCGAACAGTTCGACGGACTGATTCCTGGTCGTGATGTCAGTCAACACACGTGGCATCAGGCGCAGCATGGAGAGATCATCCCGGTTGGCCCGCAGCGTTACTTCATCCTGGGCGCCGCCGTCGATAAACTCGAACACCACGCGCGGCAAGCGCTTGCGAGCCAGCCGTCGAAGGTCATCGATATTGATCGCATTCATTTTCGTTTGTAAGTCATGGGTTCGGTTATGCTCATCATTCTGCTCCGCCTGCCCCGGACCGTAAGTACATTGCCGGCGGACGGGAACACAAGTGCCCCGTCGTCATGTTTAGGGTCGCTGCGGGTTCTTGCCCCAGAAGATCGGCGTATCGTAGGCGCGCGCACCGGCGAGATCATCCAGATACATCGACGGTGCCATCTCCCAGGCATAGTCGTTGAGGCGAACCAGTAATTGCTGCACTCGTTCGGGTTCGCGTTCGGCCAGGTTGTTTTCTTCTGATGGGTCATCGGCAACGTTGTACAACTCGATCCTGGAAGGCAAAGTGGCGTAAACGATGAGCTTCCAGTTGCCAACCATCAGCGCGCCCCGAAACTCGTCAACATTGATCAGTATCTCTTCGCGTTTGCTCTGCTCGCCTCCGGCAATAACTTCCCATGCATCGATACCGTCGATCGGTTTGATCTGATTTTCTTTGTCCAAAGGCGCACCCGCCCGGTTCAGCAGGGTGGGGTACAGATCGGTTACATGGATGCGCTCCGACACGACGCCGGGTTCAATGCGGCCAGGCCAGGCCGCCAGAGCGATGACGCGCACGGCACCTTCGTATAAAGACCCGCGGCCATTCCTGAAAGGCCCATTGCTGGACACGTGCTGTAATACGTCTCCGTCACCACTGGGATATTTGTTTTTCACCGCGCCGCCATTGTCGCTGTGAAACACCAGCAGCGTATTGTCGTGCATCCCCTTCTTTTTAAGCGCGTCGACAATGGCGCCGACCGCGTCGTCCACCGCGCTGATCATCGCGTAGTAAGTGCGTCGCTTTGTATCATCGACGTCTTCGTAAAGGGACAGATGCCGGCGCGGCGCCTGAAGGGGCGTTGCCGGCGCCGGCAGCGAGACATACATGAACAGCGGCCGTGCCGCATCATGGCGGGCGATGAATGCGGCAACGTCTCGCGCGATCAGTGTGGTCGCGTATCCGCGTTCCTTGATGCTCTTCTCGCCGCGGTGCCAGTCGTGTTTTCCCGCCTGGTTGGTCTTGGTGAAGTGATCCCGCAGTGCGCCGTGGCTTCCATAAAAGTAGTCGAAGCCCCGATGGGTCGGCAGCAGGTCGCGCGAAGCATGGCCCAGTTGCCATTGGCCGAAGGCCACTGTGCGGTACCCCACCATTTTGAGCGCTTGCGGCAGCAGGCGCTCGTCCAGTGGCAAGCCATAGGTATTCCACGGTAGTATCGACAGCATCTGCAGTCCGTAGCGCATCGGGTAGCGCCCGGTCATCAGAGCCGCGAAGGTTGGCGTCGAATTCGGAAGCGAATAAAACCGTTCCAGTCGAACGCCTGAAGCGGCAAGTGCATCAAGGTGCGGCGTGGCCGCCTTGCCGCCATGAAACCCGACATCCTTCCAACCGAGATCGTTGGCAAGGATGTAAACGATATGCGGGCCATCTGCCGCTCTGGCGGTATGCGGTACCAGGATGGCCATGAGTGCCAAAACGAGAGTGGCAAAGAGCCTGGTTGGCCGCATATCCATCGTTGTTCGCGTCATTTTCATGAAAATCATGATAATTGGCGTCAATCTTACCTGACTCTCGCCGGTCCGCCGTCGTGCGCTACAATCGGCGACATCATGAAGGATCGCGACGAAATTATCAGGCTGCTGCGATCGGTTGCGGGGCGGATGCGTGCTGCGCGCGTGCTGCAGGAAGCCGGATTCGCGCTGTGCGTGGTGTTGTTCGCGCTGGCCGTGTTCGAGTTGATCCGTATCCCGTTGGCTGCCATTCTGACCGACGTTCACCGCTCCTTGCTGCTGGCCGGACTGGTGATTTTCTGTGGCGCCGTGCTGTGGCGGGCGTTCAGGCGGGTGTCAATGGCTCAGGCGGCGAGCCTTGTGGATTCGCGCCTGCCGTTGCACGACGAGATCAAGAGCGCGTACTGGTTTACCTCTCAGCAGCAACCCGCCGATGGCGACAGCGCGGCTTTTGTACAGACCCACGTTGCCAATGCGGCACGCACCGCACACGGACTAAAGGTTTCAAGCGTTATGCCGATGAAAGTGCCGCGAACGCTAGTGCTCGCCGTGTTGCCGGGCCTGGTCCTTATGGGTGCATTGTGGAGCAGCCCCGACATGGTCCGGGCTGGCACGGCAGCCGGGATTGGCGCTGCGCAACCGGGATCCGACGTGGCGAGTGCGCGCGCACTGTTGTCGGCGACGGCGGCGGATGGGGAAGAACTCGCCGAGTTGGACAAGGCGCTGGCTGAATTCGAGGATAGCGAAGCGTCGCTTCAGCAGCGACGCGACGCGATGATTCGCGCGCGCGACGCGGTCGATAAGTTGAACATGCAGGCTGCCATGACCCGCGAAGGACTGTCGAAGCTGGCGCGAGCCATGCGCGGGCAGCCGGGCCTGGAAAACGTTGCCGAAGCCATTGCGCAAGGACGTACCGAAGAAGCCATTGCCATGCTCGAGGAACTGCGCGACGAGCTTGCGATGGCTGCGGGCGAGGATGATGGATCAGACCACGAGAGTGTTGCCGGCTCGGAACGCGAGGAACTGCCTTCGGTACAAGAGACGGGCGAGACATCGCGCGATACCACCAACATGCCGGGTAGAATCAATGACGAGTCGATCAGCCGCTTGCTGGAAAACGTCGAATCTGCCCAGGATACGATGCAGCGTCAGCAGCGTGCGAACACGGCGCAACGTCGTATGGACGAACTGGAACAAATTGTCGGCCTGACAGCCCAGAACAGCGATCTTGCGCCGCAACAGTTCAGTAATCAGGGCGAGACGCCCATGGGCGCCCCTTCTCCGGATACCGGGCAGACCGACCTGCGCAGCGCGACCATGTATCGCCAGGCGGAAATGATGCCCGGTGATAACGAACAGCAGGATGACAAGGGCAGCAGAACCGGAGGTCCGAGTGGCCATGCCTCTGCCCGGGCGCTTGAGGGCAGGACCACCAAGCGACTCGACGCCGTGCTCAAGCTCGAGCGGGTGAAAGTAGACGGCAGCAAGGAAGCAAAGGACAAAGGCCAGAAGGAAGCCGAATGGTTTTACTCCGCCAGTCAGCAAGAGCAGTCAGAAACCGGGTTTGCCGATGTGCGCGGACGCGACGAATATGCGGGCGCTGATGTAATGATGCCTGGGCGCGTTCCGATTGAGCAGAGACAAGCGGTGCGTGATTACTTTATCAATGTTCACGAAGGCGACGAGAAATGAGTAACGATGTGGAGCGGCAAGTCGAGCAATTCCGGGATCGATTCAAGCAGGTGACCGATGAGGTCTCGCGCATCATCGTCGGAAACGATGACGTCGTTAAGAACGTAATGACTTGCCTGTTGGTCAAAGGTCACGTGCTGCTCGAAGGTATTCCCGGTGTGGGTAAAACCAAGCTGGTACAGACGCTGGCTGATGTAATGCATCTGGATTTTTCACGTATCCAGTTCACGCCGGACCTGATGCCCGGCGACATTATTGGAACCAACATCGTGAGAGAGGATGCCGGCGGCCAGAAATTCTTCGAGTTTCAGCAAGGTCCGATTTTCGCCAATATGGTGCTGGCCGACGAAATCAACCGAGCTACGCCGAAAACGCAGTCGTCGTTGCTGGAGGCAATGCAGGAAAACAGTGTTTCGGCCGGTGGCACGACGCATAATCTTGATCAACCGTTCTTCGTGCTGGCAACACAAAACCCGATCGAGATGGAAGGTACCTATCCGTTGCCCGAAGCACAGATGGACCGTTTCCTTTTCAAGTTGCGGCTTGATTTTCCGGGTGCTGAACAACTCTATAGCATCGTTGACCGTACGACGCAGCAATCGGAACCCGATGTCAACAGGGTGCTGGAGAAAGAACAGATACTGGAGATGCGTGATACGGCGCGCGCGGTACCGGTTGCAAAGCCGGTGATGGAATATGCGATCGCCATTACGCTGGCCACCCACCCGGAAAGCGAACAAGGCCATGAGCTGGCGAGAAAATATGTTCGCTTTGGCGCCAGCCCGCGAGGCGTTCAGTCGCTGATACTGGGCGCCAAGGTGAATGCGTTGATGAGCGGGCGCGTGCATGTCAGTTGCGAAGACATTCGTGATGTGACGAAGCCGGCGCTTCGCCACCGTGTATTGCTGAACTTCGAGGCGGAGGCGGAAAGAATCGAGACCGATGCGATCCTGCAAACCATTCTTGACTCAGTTGAAGAGCCGAAGGGATGAGTTATATCAAGGCGCCGTCTCGCTCGAGCCACGGCAAACTCTCCCCGGCTTGCCCCGCGTAAGCGCACCCAGTTCTTATGTCGGTCGTTCTTAGTGAAGAATTTCTTCGCCAGCTGGAGCATCTCGCTCTGGTTACGCGGCGTCCGGTCGCCGGACACCTGAGGGGGCATCACCGTTCACGCCGGACCGGTGTTGGCATGGTGTTTACCGATTACCGTCCCTACTCGCCGGGCGACGATACGCGCAATCTTGACTGGGGCACCTACATGCGGCTCGACAGGCTCATTTTGCGCCTGTTCGAGGAAGAAGCAGATCTGCCGATTTACATATTCGTTGACGTCAGCAAGTCGATGGGTATCGGTGAACCCGGCAAACTCGATTTTGCCCGGCGGTTCGCGGCGGCACTGGCCTATGTGGGTCTGATCAATCACGACCGTGTCAGCCTGGTGGCCTTCTCGGACGGTGTGCTTAGTGAAATGCCGGCGCGGCGCGGCAAGAATCAGATGTGGCGTACCTTGCATTTTCTCGAGCGGCTGGTCCCGGATGGGCGTACCAACTTACAAAACGCGTTTCGCAAGTTCTTCGGGGCGCAGCGTACCCGCGGTTTGGTGATTGTTGCTTCGGATTTTCTGGATGGAGCCGGTTTCGAACCCGCATTTCAGGTGATTCGCCGCTTTGGGCATGATGTGTTTGCGGCGCACATTGTCAGTCCCGACGATCGCGAGCCATCCTTCGGAGACGATGTCGTGCTGGTGGACTCGGAAGACGGGTCCAGTCTCAAGGCGCATTTGACACCGGAGCTGCTCGAAAGCTATCGCAAGGGATTCGCAAAGTATTGCTCAGAAATCGAAGGGTTTTGCCGCAGTCACGGCTGGGGCTATTTGCGCGCCGACACGGATGCACCGTTCGAGCGACTGATGATGCACGCCCTGCGCAATGAGGGTCTTCTGCGGTGAACGCTTTTTCTGTTTCACCCTTGCTGGCTGGTGCTGTGGTAGCGGCAGTGATCGCCGCCGTCATTGCGCTCTATCTGCTGCGCCCTCCGGCGCGGCGCCAGCATGTGTCGTCGAATATGATCTGGCAACGGGTGCTCGAAACCTATCGCCGCGTCTCGGACCGGTGGCGCTGGTGGCTGTCCTTGCTGATGGCAGTCCTTGCCAGCGTGTTCATCGTTCTTGCGGTGGTGCGCCCGGGCACGGAAGGCAATGCCGGCGAAGGCAAGGCCATCGTCGTTATCGACAATGCGCCGACAATGGCAACACGTACCGGCAGTGGCGCGCAGCGGTTTGATATCGCCAAGGATCGTACCGTTGCACTGATAAATGATTTTCCGTCATCGACGCAGGTGATGGTGGTTGACACCCAGCGCCGCCTCGCTACCCCTGCGTTCGAATCAGTTGGTGACGCAATCGAAACTGTGACCGCCTTGCAGTTGGGGCAGTCGTATCAACCGATTGTGCCATCGGCAACCGCATTTGTTGCGGCAGAACGGCGTTACGTTATAACGGATGGTGTACTGCTCGGCGCGCCACCGTCCGATTTCGAATTGATCTCCGTGTTCGAGCCGGTGGGGAATCTGGGGATCACTGCTTTTGATTTTGAAAACGTTCCGGGTAACACGGCGCAACGAGAAGCTTTCGTCGAAGTGTTCAACGCTGGCAGCGAACCAGCGACAACCGAAATTGTGATCAGCAGTATCGGGGAGCGTCGCATCGCACGCGAGATTACTGTTCCCGCAGGGGGCGTTGCCGGGCAGACGTTCGATCTGTCCGAGTTTGCCGGAGGACCGATTCGCGCAGCGCTGACGGCCACCGACGATGGCTTTCCGGACGACGATGTCGCTTATGGTTACCTCTCGTCGCGGCGCGTTGTCCGTGTGACGCTGGTAAGCAACTCAGAGCTTGAGTACCTCTCCAAATCACTAGGTACGCAGCCTCGGGTGCAACTGAACGTTATTTCGCCGCGACGTTACATGGATCAGCGCGTCAGCGGCGCGTCGCAAACAGACATCTATGTGTTCGACCGCTTTGTTCCGCAGGAGCCGCCGGCAGCGGCTGCCCTGGTAATTGGCGCCGCGCCGGCCAGCTGGCTTCCGGCACGCGCGGGCGATGCCAGTTATCCGGAAATCATGGCAAGCGAGATCAGGCACCCGGTGTTGCGTAATTTGTCTCTACGTGACCTGTATATCGAATCGGGGAATTATTTCCGCCCGCCCGAAGACGAGTTATCTACGGTCTTGTTGCGAAGCGCGGACGACAAGGCGCTCGCCGTTGCCCATGATGGCGCGAGGCGCTGGGTCGTCCTGGGATTCGATGTTGCCAGTTCCAACCTTGGTTTGCTGCCGGGTTTTCCAGTGTTCCTCGGCAACAGCATCAATTGGCTTGCCGATGAACCGGAAATCATTCGTGCACAGCCGGGCACTGTGGCAGTGTCGTTTCCCGATGCCCGCGTACTGGCGATGGACGGATCGGAGTTGCCGGTAGTAACGGTGGACGGGCGTAGCTACTTCGAAGCAGCGCAAGCCGGCTTGTACACCGCTATCGGCAATGACCGCCCGTTGCGTATCGCGGTCAATCTGCTGGAGCGGCGCATCAGCGATGTCAATCAAAGTGCTGTGGCGGGCGCGGCGCCGGCCACGACTGCAACAATGGGTGGAAATCCTTTCGGCCTTTCGGCGCTTCTGTTGATGTTGGCAACAGCATTGCTGTGTATCGAGTGGCTCGCCTATCACCGGCGCGTAACAGTGTGATGAGCCTGCTGCCATGAATATCAGTTTTGCTGCGCCGTGGGCGCTCGCCTTTTTATTAGCCCTGCCCTTGATCTGGGCGGTAGCTCTTCGCACGCGAACCAATCTGTCGCGACGTCATATTGCGGTGGTCGCAACGCTACGATCCCTGGCGCTCACAGCAATCGTGGTTGCCTTGTCACAACCGGTTTGGCATGGCACAACGCGTGAGATCTCGGTGGTCTACGCGCTCGATGTATCGCGCAGCGTAGCCGCTGATTTCGTTGATGAAGCACTGCAGTGGATCGATACGGTGCAGGAGCAACATCAGCCAGCGCATTCCGGACTGGTTGTCTTTGCCAGGCAACCTGCAGTCGTCACGGATACGGCGGCAGCGAGGGCGTTGCAGATCGACGAGGGTGCGACTGCAGGCGGTGCTGCAGGCGGTATCGTTCAGTCGGCGACGGATATCGAAGCGGCTCTGGACGAATCGCTTGGCGCCTTGTCGCGAGACAGCGTCAAACGTATCGTGTTGCTCAGTGACGGCAATGAAACCAGCGGTTCGGTCGCGAACGTCTTTCCCCGATTGAAGGCCGCAGGTGTGCGCGTGTTTGCGCTGCCGGCGAAACCGTACGGCTCCGGCGATGTCTGGGTAGACGGAATCGAGGTGCCTGATCTTTTGCGCAGTGACGAACCGGTGAGCATCGCGGTACGCGTGTTCAGCCCGGTGAGCACGCCCGCTCGGGTATCACTTGAAAGCGGTGGGCGCACGCTTGCTCAGAAGAGTACCCAACTGCGCAAGGGAATGAACCGGGTCAACTTTGATGCACGATTGCCGCAATCGGGGGCTGTCACGCTGAGTGCGCAAGTGCGGGCTGAAGGTGATCCGGTACAGAACAATGACAGCTTGCAGATATCAGCGTGGGTCGGTGATAAGGCGCGGGTGTTATACATAGAAGGCATGCAGGGTAGTTCATCCTATCTGGCTGAGGCTTTGCGCAAGGAGGGCCTGGAGGTTGAGGTTGCCGGGGCGCAACGGGCAGCCACCTTGCAGAGTCTGCTGCGCTACGACGCAGTGATCGTGTCCGATGTGCGTGCCAGTGAGTTTTCTCCGCAAGCCATGCAGGCGGTTCAGTCCTATGTCCGTGATCACGGTGGCGGACTGGTGTTCGCCGGCGGCGAGAATACCTTCGGAGAGCAGGGCTACAGCGGTTCATCCATGGAGGCCGTTCTGCCGGTGGAGTTCAAGGCGCAGGAGAAGCGCAAAGACATCGCTCTGGTGATCGCCATCGACCGTTCCTACAGCATGAAGGGGCGCAAGATGGAGTACGCCAAGGAGGCCGCAAGAGCGGCGCTTGACTTGCTTGAGGAGCAGCATCAGTTCGCCGTGGTGGCGTTTGACTCGCAGCCCTATGTCGCGGTGCCGATGCATCAGGTCCGGTCCAAACGCAAGGCAGAAGCGCAAATCAGTCGCATACAGGCGAGCGGCCAGACCAATATCTATCCGGCCATGGGCATTGTGTATCGCTTGCTGCGCAAGGTGGACGCGCGCACCAAGCACGTCATCCTGCTATCCGATGGCGACACGCATCCGGCCGATTTTCAGCGATTGCTAGAGCGCATGCGAGAACGCGACATCGTGGTGTCGACAGTGACAATAGGAAGCGGCGGCAATCCGGCGCTCATGCGCGACATCGCGGTTTGGGGCGAGGGCCGCAATTACGTTGCGGAGAACGCGGAGTCGATCCCGCAGATCTTTACCGAAGAGACGAAGAAGGTGGTTGGAACCAACCTGGTGGAAGAAGCCATTCTGCCTGTCGTCAAACAACGTTCGCGATCGCTGGCGGGAGTCGATTTCGCCGATGCGCCAGCCCTGGGAGGCCACATTTCGGTGAAAGCACGCGATACCGCCGAGGTGTTGCTGGCAACACAACAAGGCGCGCCGTTGCTGACGCGGTGGCAATACGGGCTGGGCAAAACTGTGCTGTTCTCTTCTGACGTAAAGAATCGCTGGTCGGCGCAATGGGTGGAATGGGAAGACTACGGTAAGCTTTGGGCGCAGCTGGTGCGTGGGGTGATGCGCCAGGAAGGCTCCGAGACAGTTGCCTTTTCGCTTGTACGCGAAGGCAATGACGCCCTGATCGAGTTGCGCTTGCTAACCGAAGAAGGGCGTTTCCGGGATGGATTGTCGCCTGTTGTGCGTGTGCAGAGCGATGCGGGGGATGAGCAGACGTTGGCATTGCACCAGGCCGGGCCGGGGATTTACAGGGCGAAGCAGGACTTTGGAGCGGCCGAAACGATCACTGCAAACCTGCAGGCAGCGGGCGGTGTGGACAGGCAGACGGTTGAGCGTGCCGGGACCCGCACGATTTTCTCGGGATTTCCCGACGAGTACAGGTCGTTACCGCCGAATCTGGAATTGTTGCGTACGATCGCTGCCGAGACCGGCGGCAAGATGGGCTCATCCCCGGAGGAAATATTCGATGCCGGTGAGGACATCGGTCAGCGGGCCACTCCGCTGTGGCCATGGTTGGCACTCGCGGCGTTGCTGTTCTATCTGATAGACATTCTTCTGCGCAGACTGCCGTACGCGTGGCGACGGCTTGGTTCCTGATATCGCCCGCATCGCCGGACGGTGTGACCGGCTAGTCACGGTCGTGCCATCGTGTGTTGCCGCCGGATAGATCCGGCTCCAGCATGATTGCAAGAAGGGTGGCGATCTGGCTGATAAACTTCCACTCGAAACAGGTGGCTGAGGTGCGGAAGTTGCGTGCCGTGCCTGGTTGCCAATGAAGAACACTGCTGCCACAAAAAAAGCTTAGTTGCAAAACAGTGAAGGAGAACTGCATGCGTCGCATATCGGCCCTCGTGTTTCTGCTCGCGGTATCGCTTCATGCCGGTGCTGACATGCTCAAAGGCTATGAGGCCTACCAGAAAGAGGACTACCAGACTGCTGTAACCGAGTTTCGCAAGGCTGCTGAACAGGGCGAAGCCCTGGCGCAGTTTTACCTCGGTGAATGCTATTTCAATGGCCGTGGCGTGCCGCAGGATTTCGCAACGGGTATCGATTGGTATACCAAGTCAGCCAAGCAGGGGCAACTGGAAGCCCAGGAGACGCTTGGAGGAATCTATTTCTTCGGTAAAGGTGTGTCGGTCGATTATGCGCTTGCGGCAAAGTGGTATACCGGTCCCGCCGAAGACGGCAAGTCGTATCCGGCGTTCTTGCTGGGGTATCTGTATGACCAGGGGCAAGGGGTAGCACAGGACTCTTCAAAGGCTGCAACCTACTATCGAATAGCCGCGGAAAAAGACAATCGCGATGCCCAGGAAGCGCTCGCGGCGCTCTATTTCTTCGGGCGCGGGGTTGAAAAGAATTACGCAGAAGCCGCTAAATGGTACGAAAAAGTGGCGGTGGACGGACGCTCCTACCCGCAGTATCTGATGGGCTGGATGTACGAAAACGGGCAAGGCCTTTCGGCCGATTCTGCCAAAGCGGCCGAGTGGTATCGGAAATCTGCCGATCAGGGTGAGGCGAGGGCGCAAGCGAGTCTTGGTTTCCTTTACGCGCAAGGCAAAGGTGTTGCGCAGGATGACGCTACCGCCTTGCAATGGTTTATCAAGGCTGCGGAGCAGGGTGAGACTTCCGTTTACTCAAGTCTCGCGTGGGCCTATCACCAGGGCAAAGGCACTACCGTTAATGATGCAGAGGCGGCCGGCTGGTTTGAGAAAGCGGCTGGGACAGGCGATGTGCAGGCCAGGTACATGCTCGGATATCTTTACGAAGAAGGGCGCGGCGTTGAGAAGAACGGCGAGACAGCAGCCCGTTGGTACCGCGAGGCAGCCGAAGGCGGTAGCCGCGAGGCGATGGAAGCGCTTGGGGCCATGTACTTTTTTGGCAACGGTGTTGACCAGGATTACGCGCAAGCTGCGAAGTGGTATCTCGAACCTGCGCAGCAGGGCGGTACTTATGCGCAGTATCTGATGGGCTACATGTACGAAGACGGAAACGGCGTCGACAAGGACCCCGCGCAAGCGGCGAAGTGGTACACGCTGGCAGCGGAAAAAGGCGACGCGCGTGCCCAGAGCAGGCTGGGCTGGATGTACTACGAGGGCACGGGCGTTAAAAAGGATCTCGTCGTCGCCTACATGTGGAGCAACCTTGCGGCGGCACAGCTTAGTGGTGAGGAACGAACACGGGTCGAAAAAGTTCGCGATTTCATCGCCTCAAAGCTCGAGCCCGGTGAACTGTCCAAGGCGCAGCAGCGTGCCCGCGACTGGAAGCCGAAAGCGCAGTAGACGCGGAAAAGTAAAACTCTCGGTGCACTGCTACCCGCGCGAGGCGAAGCTGTTCAGGTTTAATCGACCCGGAAACGCTTGACCGTCTCGGGGTCGAGCTCAATTCCGAGTCCGGGCCGTTCAGATAATTCGATTTCGCCGGTCGCTGGATCGAGTGCGAGCGGATCCTTGATCAAATCAGTCATTAGCGCGTGCGCCGGGAAAACCGTTTCGGCCATGCTGCCGTTTCTCACCGCACCAAGAAGGTGCAAGCCGGCAGCCACCGCTACGGCGGAACCGTGAATGTGCGGTGCGATTGGCAGGTTCGCCGCTTGTGCCATGTGTGCAATCTTCAGTGACTCGGTCAGTCCACCTGCCCAGGCTACGTCCGGCTGCACGAAGTGGACGGCGCGTGCCGAGATATAGCGCGCGAAATCGACAATCCCGTAACTGCATGTCTCGTAACCAGCGATCGCGATCGATGTCTTTGCGGCGACTTCGCGACTACCATCGACGTCATCGGGCCATACTGGTTCTTCGTACCAGTAAATATCATAGGGCTCCATCGCCCGTCCCATCTTGACTGCGGTGGCGACATCCCAGGCGCCGTTGGCATCGACTGCCAGACGGATGTCAGGGCCAATCGCCTTGCGCACTGCAGCGACTCTTTCAATATCCTCGGCTAGACTGACTTCGGCGACGCCGCACTCATCGGAGGCGCGTAGCGCTGACAGTTCAATAGCGCTGTTGCGGCCGACTTTCATCTTGACGGCACGAAAACCCGCATCGACATAGGATTCCATTTCGGCAACCAGTTCCTTAACGCCTTTCCCTTCAGCATAGAAGCCACCGGTCGCGTAAGCGGGGACTCGCTTGCGGTATCCGCCAAGCAAACGCCACACGGGCATATTGGCGGCCTTGCCGCGCAAGTCCCAAAGCGCGATATCGATACCGCTTATTGCCGCAATGAGGATGCCTCCACGCGCATGTTTGTATGCGCGCCGGTGCATGCGTTCCCAAAGACGCTCGATTTCACTCGGGTCTTCGCCGACAAGGTATGGTTTCAGTTCATGCTCAATGACCTGAGCAGTCGATGCCATCGGTCCACCGAAATGCGCTGCCTCGCCAAGTCCGACCAGACCTTCGTCTGTTTCAACTTCGACAAGTAATGCGGGCTTGGTCGCCATCGTGTAGTTGGCGTCGTAAACGGTTTGTTGCAGCCTTACCTCAACAGGAATGGTGCGAATATCTGTTATGCGCATATATAATTTGGAAGCCGGTCTTTATGCATTTGTGATTTGCTGTCTCCAAACGGCGACAGCGTTGATGAAAAATTGAGCAGCACTAAGGATGCATCATGTTGGAAAAAGATTTTGCGTTGATCACGGCGTGCAATCCACAAGGTTATCCACAGAAATTGTGGATAGATGTAATGCCGGTGAAATTGCATTGTCATGATCATCATGAATCATGACTGAATTCAGGAAAGGGCAGCGTTACAACTAAAACAAAAAAAGTTTCCCGCAGCGAGCTTTATATGTTGAATTGCGAATCGCATCGTGTTAATCGCGTGTTGCATTTGTCGAAGTTCGCAGCGGTGTCATGATGTGTTGCCACCGTTCCTTCCAGGCCGTGCTCCGCTCGAACGGACCTGGTCCAGCTGCCTTCTTCCGGTCGGCTTCCGGCGGCCTCGAAAAATTGTATTGGACCGTTTTCGTTGCTCACAGTGTTATCGCGCCCGGTTATGGTGCGCGTGCCGGTATCAACCAGCCGCCGCCTCCAGGTGCGCGCCGTGGACAAGGGGTGCGAGCTGTCCAGCGTTGTCGAATGTAAACGTTTTAGCCGGCGAAACAATTCGAAAGCATTCCGGCCTGGCCTTTACTTCTGCGAGCATTGGTTCGGACACTTCGATTTCTGCCAGATCCAGGGTATTGCGTATACGCACAATCCTGCAATCCTCCGGCTTGACCCGAACCACCGTTTTGACCGCAAGGGCGATCGCGTCGTGATCCGTATTCATTATCAATGGAATCGCCGCGCCATCGAGGTTCATCGACGTAATCACGTTTGCGTAGGTTGCGCCGACATCCATGTCCTGGTAGAGACGCATGGTCACGACGTCTGCGCCGCCTATGCCTGTCGCGTTACCATGGCTTTCCGGGGTGAGTCCCAAAACCACAATCTTCTTCACCAGAAGATCGGTTTTCCATTCAATGATCCGACGATTGCGTCCGGTGATATTCGGATCGAAGCCGGCGCCGCTGATGTTCTTGCCCATTTCTTCAATTACCAGCACATCGATTTCGGAAAATTGCAGACGGGGCATGTTGCCTTTGGCCATTTCCTGTAGCGCGGGCTCGCGCGTACCGATCTGTTCTGCCGGTATCAGCTCGATTGCCGCAGTTTCGTCATACGCGTTCTCGACGATTCCAACACCGAACAATACGTTGCGGGCCTTGATGTTCACGTCACGCACCTTCGGCAGCAGTGTTGGAAACACGTCCATGCCATGCTGATGATAAGTTGTTGCGCCGTTGATTTTGCCGATGCCAATAGCAAGCATTTTCGTAAGTCCGCTCTCGGTGGCACCGCGAAACGCAGTATGTGGCTTGATTCGGTTGATGACGACGATGCCTTCGGCCTGTGCCGCGTTCGCGTCCATGTGGACCGGCGTGCCGTCGTCGAGATTTCCGACGATGGTTGTGTCCATGGTCGCGCGCACCGGAGCGCCCATCGTCGCTTCCGATATGCCGTATCCCGCCAGCACCTGTTTTTGCCCTTCAGCGCTCGCCGCACCGTGACTTCCCATGCAGGGAAATATGAATGGCTTTGCGCCCAGCGCCACCAGACCATCTATAACGGATTTGGCAATGGTAGCGATATTGGCAATGCCGCGGCTGCCGCAACCGACGGCGATTACTTGCCCCGGCTTTACTTTCGACCGGATTTCAGATTTGGAAAATTCGCTCTCGATCAATTCCGGGATGTCAGCCACCTTCGGGGCATCGAAATTCTGGTGCACGGTGACCATTTTGGGCAGCGGTACGTCAAGTCCACCTGCAATGTTGACGTCAATCTTGTCCTTGATCATTTTCAGACTCCCTGAGAAAGTTTTTGTTGGCGCTCACGCCGCCGGTACGAATGCTGGTACAACGTAAGGTCCTTCCGGGATCACGGCAATGCTCGTGTCACCGTCCAAGGCCTTTCCGGCTTCAACACATCGCCGCACTGTATCACTGAGCGAATCGACCACACTGACGCCGGTCACGCGCTTGTCTGCATCGGACAAACCGGTTGTGTAAAGATGTACCGAGCCGGCACGCATTGATTTGAGCTGCATCTGCGTTTGCCACTCGTCGATGTCCGCAAAATTCTTGGCGCTGATGTCCTCAAGAAAACCGTCAACGCCTTTCTCGATCAGTCGGCGCTGTGCATCGGCATATTCTTTTGAACCGACGCCTTCAGCGCACTCCGATGCGATGATCAGGTTGCCACCGGGTTCGAGGATGTCGGTTGGCACGACCATGCCCTTAACCGTTTGATAGTAGGTTTGATCGAGGGGGTAGCCGGCAGCGCTTGTCAGCACCGTCTTGAAGCGCCGCGCAACTGGCACCACGGTGTACTGTTCGGCGAACCGCACGGCGTCGAGATGACTGCTGATCACCTCGCCGAAGTTGACGAACGATAGCCGTCGATGCTCGTCCAGCACGGTGTTGACGGCCAGTACGTTCCCGAGCATGCGCACGATTTCAAGCTGCTCCTCGTGCAACGGGTTGCCATCCAGGATGCAGCTGTCCGCTTTCGGGTGTGACATGAACCGTGCGTTGTGAAAGGTGGTGATGGTGTCTTTGTGAGCGACCCCTGGCGCAATGACCTTTCGACCGCCGGAGTAGCCGGCCATGAAATGCGGCTCGACCAGACCGGTAACAATCTTGAGCTCCGCATCGACGAAACGGCGATCGAGTTTGACCCGGGTGCCTTTAGAGGTCTTCCCAAGATCGACGTGGTCGGCGTCATTGCGCGCAAAATGGTTCTCTACGCGAAAATTATCCAGTACCCATTGGTCGCCAATCAGTTCGGCCAGCTCGTCTCCCTCATTCGGCCGGTGCAAGCCGGTCGCGACCAGGATGCATATGGATTCCCTCGGCATTCCGGCCCCAACAAGCTGGCGCAGGATCGGTGGCAACAGCAGTGCATTGGGGACCGGGCGGGTGATATCGCAAACGAGCACGCAGGCACTGGACTTGCCGCGCGCCTGCTCAAGCAAGGTGCCGGATCCCACCGGTTCGGACAAGGCCAGCTCAACGGCCCGGCCGGGGTTCAGCTGAACCGGCATTTCGGGTTTGCGGATGACCGAAATATCCCAGCTCTCATCAAGCTCTACTGGAAGCAGGCCTTTTCCGTAATTCAGTTCGACACGCATATCGGTAATGTCTTATTTGAAACAGCAATATAGCACCACGCTGCATCGGCCGCTGAGCCGGCTTCGGTGGCCCCGGACCGCAGTCAGGGCGACAACACTTGCACAACCCATTTTGTGAAGACTGCGATGGCGGCGCTGTTCAGAAGGAGGCCAATCGCCGCCGGAAATGCCAGCATCAAGCGCTGTCTTCCGCAGGTCTGGCCGAACGCATGCCAGGCGACCATTGCGCCGCCAAGCGCAATGGCGGGCAGCAATAGTGCGATGGGGAGGATGACAAGGTTGGTGAAGATCATACCTGGATCGGAGGCGGGCGTGCCGATAGTCAATGTCACCAGGAATGCAGCGACGCCGAGGACCGCTGATGCAACGATCCCCATAGCCGGACGGCGTATCCACCAGCGCGGCCGTTCGGGGCCGTCTTCCGGCGGGTTCATCGAGCCGGTTTCTTCATCGGAATTGACCCTGGGATCGGCCGACACCTAAACTACCTCCGGGATGATTGAATATAAGTGCGCGCGAGTGCTCGCCAGACAATATGGCGCGTCAGAATCAGCGAAGCGCAGGTGCTTCGATAGCGAGTATAGGGAAATGGTTTACAGGACCAGTGTGGCCGGCGTCAACTGTCGATCGCTGTCGTAGCGGCAACAGAAGCTCGTTTTCAATTAGATGGGACATCAGCCGATGAGCATAATCGATCGTGTCGAAGTGCACGAATTCACGTTTCCACTGGCCGATCTGGGATGGGATGCCGGTGGGTTCAATATTGTCTACCAGCCTGGCAATTCCCTCTCGTTGTCGAAGTATGCCGTAGTGGTTCGTACCAAAGACGGGGGGCTTGGAGAATACGTCGCACTATGGGGCGGTACGCCGATGGCACTCGGACAGACGCTTGCTCTGGCACCACATCTGCTCGGTCGCGATGCACATCAGCGTGAAAAAATATACGACGATTTCAAGCGGGCACACCGCCAGTACGACCATATGGGTTTTGGCTGCATCGATATCGCACTGTGGGACTGGGCAGGCAAGCATTTCGGGACGCCGGTGTCGCGCCTGCTTGGCGGCTTTCGCAGTCGCTTGCCAGCGTATGCGTCGACGTATCACGGCGATCGCAATGGCGGGCTGTCCTCGCCTCAGGATTACGTTGGTTTCGCCGGGCAGTGCCATGAAATGGGTTATCGGGCTTTCAAGGTGCATGGCTGGGGTGACGGCAACGTGACCGAAGAAGTGGCAACCGTACTTGCACTAGGCAAGGAATTTGGCGGCCGGATGAGCATGATGATCGACCCGGCCTGTGAGCTGCGCACCTTTGCGGATGCCCTGGCCGTGGGGCGTGCTTGCGACGAAGCCGGATTCTTCTGGTACGAGGACCCGTTTCGCGATGGCGGCTGGTCTCAGTTCGCGCATCGTAAACTGCGTCAGTTCATCAGGACACCGCTGTTGCAGACCGAGCATGTGCGCGGTCTTGAGCCGAAAGCTGACTTTATTGTTGGCGAGGCAACGGATTTCGTGCGCGCCGATCCCGAATACGACCTGGGCATCACGGGAACGATGAAAATCGCTCATCTGGCAGAGAGCTTCGGACTGGATGTGGAAATACACGCTTCGGGTCCGGCGCATCGCCACTGCATGGCCGCGATTCGCAACACCAATTTCTACGAGGTGGCGCTGGTCGGTCCCCGGTGCAGTAACGCTATGCCGCCCGTCTATATGTGCGGTTACAGCGATGAAGTCGACAGCGTTGGCGTTGACGGGTGTTTTCCCGTACCCGATGCGCCCGGGCTGGGCGTGACCTATGACTGGGCTTTTATCAATCGTAACAGTACCAATGTGCATGTGTACGAGTGACCGGCAATCGGTTTTGCTTCAAGCTCACACCATATATATGTGCGAAACAGCTATGCGACATGTTGATCTGCCGGAAATTGAAAACGATGCGTTCGTTGCGTAGTCCTTGTCTTGTACTGCTAGCGATGACCGTCTGTTGTTTACCTTTGCAGAGTCAGGCGCGGGACTGGTACGCAGGTGGTCAGGCGGCCTTGCAAAAGGCGAAGCGACTGCAACCCATCGAAGGCCGTGCGCGTAACGTGATTTTGTTCGTCGGGGACGGCATGGGCGTGTCGACCGTCACGGCGGCGCGTATCCTTGAAGGGCAACTGAAAGGCGGCCTGGGGGAAGAGAATCTCCTTGCCTTCGAGCAGTTGCCTTATCTGGCGCTGTCGAAGACTTATAGCGCCAATCAGCAAACACCCGATTCGGCACCGACCATGAATGCGATGATGACGGGGGCGAAAACCAATGACGGGATGTTCGGGGTGAGCGAGGCGGTTCGTCGCAAGGAAACGCGCTGGTCAGTGGTTAGCAAGCATCGACTGACGAGTTTTCTGGAGCTGGCCGAAATGCATGGGCTATCGACCGGCGTGGTCACTACGGCACGCCTTACACACGCGACTCCGGCTGCCTGTTACGCCCATAGCCCGGAGCGCGATTGGGAGTCCGATGCCGATTTGCCTTTTGGTACCGATGTGCCGGACATCGCCCGGCAGTTGCTCGAGTTTCCGTTTGGTGACGGCCTGGAGGTGGCATTGGGAGGTGGGCGCCGGGCGTTTCTGCCAGAGTCGGTTACCGATGGCGAAGGTAAAAAAGGCAAACGCAAGGACCGGCGCGATCTGACGCGCGAGTGGATC
>DATKYN010000171.1:0-4882 GCA_035528435.1 Burkholderiales bacterium | reverse complement strand
CGACTTTCATGCCATTTCCACCGGTCCACATACTGCGCCAGCCCGTGCCACCGCGCTGAGATTCTGCCGGATATCGTCACTTGTATGAGCAGCGCTTCCAATAGACAAAATCGCCTCGGCGTCGGGGGAGTCGCCAGCTCCCCCCCATCGGCTCCCGTCTGAGCGCCAAACGCCCTGCTGCTGGCGAACCGGGCCCAGAGCAGTCAACCTGGTTCAGACCAAAGTCGTTAGGGAAGCAAAGCCCAATCCGATAAAATGGGCCATTCACCTTGCTGACGCCATCGTCGGCGCACCAACAGACTACAACGGCCGAACGATGACGATACGTACCGCATTTCTTTCCACTGTTTTTCTTTGCACCCTGCTATCGGTGCCAGCCGGTCGCGCGAGCGAATTCGACTGCCTGATAGAAGCCCGGCAAACGGTTGAAATTCGCAGCTCCGTCGAAGCGGTCATCAAGTCGATACGGGTCAGCCGCGGTGACTTCGTCAAGAAAGGCGATGTGCTTGTTACGCTTGAATCCGGTGCCGAGGAAGCCGCCCTGCAACTCGCGCGATCCCGCTCATCGATGCAAGGCGAAATCAATTCAGCCCGGGCACGGCTCGAACTGGCGAGAAAGAAGTGGCAGCAGGCCCAGGAACTGTACGAGCAGAATTTTGTAGCAGCGTCCGCGCGTGACGAAGCCATCGCCGAGTACAAACTCGCGACAGAACAGGTGCGGCAAGCCGAAGAGAACAAGGTGCTGGCGCAACTCGAAGTAAAACGCAACGAGGAGATTCTCGCGTTGCGCATCATACGCAGCCCGCTGTCGGGCTTAGTGGTAGAAAAAGTGCTGTCGCCCGGAGAGTTTGCCACCAGTAACCTCAAGGACCCCATTCTTCGGCTGGCCGAAATCGATCCTCTGAACGTCGAGGTGATCCTGCCGGTCAGCCAGTACGGCCGCATTAAGCCCGGGACGAAAGCGTTGGTTTACCCGGAGAACCCGATTGGCGGCGAGTACACCGCCACGGTCAAGATTGTCGACCGCACCGTCGACGCGGCGAGCGGCACCTTTGGTGTGCGCCTGGTATTGGCGAACCGGAAGGGGCAGATACCAGCCGGCGTCAAATGCCGTGTCAGGTTTCCATGATGCACTCACGATCAAGCGTCGCCGCCGCACCATCACCCTTATTTACAACAGGTTTGTGCTCGCTCGGCCGTGCCTGGTGCACGGTCCTGGTGTTGCTCAGCCTGATCTTCTTGTGCCCGGCCGTGCAAGCGGCAAAGGCTGAAGTGAATTCGAAAGTTCCTCCCGGCAAGTGGAAAGCAGTGCGACTCAAGAACCTTCCCGAGGGAGCAGGACTGGGTGTCAAGGTTATTGCCAACGGCAGCCTGGTAGTGATTTTTGTGCACGAAGCGGAACTCAAACGTTATCCGGCGCCGGTCAGCCCTGTGTTTCAGGGAACGCTGGACAGGACACTTTCGTTCAGCGTCGTCGTGCCGGATTCCGGAAACTATTATGTGATTCTGGACAATCGGCGCGGAACCACGGAGCGGCGTGTGCGCGTGCAAATTCAAGCCAGGCGACCCGCATCGGGCGGTGATTCAACGAACGGCAACAACGAGAGAAACCAGCAGATGTAGCCGGCCCGCGTTGTTATTCGCTGCGCCCGGAGAAGGCGAGCATGTTCCCGAGATTTTCATCCATATCGAACAAGTCTCGCCGAATTCTCGAATGCAGGCGCTCGGCACGGGCCTGGGCAATAAGAAAGACAGACCTGCCCAACCAACTTGGCAACGCGCCATAGTTATGCAACGGCTTGGTGGTACGCCCCAACTGCGACCTTACCAAATCATCCTCTACTGCGAGAATCGCCTCGCAACTGCCCTGGTCGCCCTGACGTCCGCATCGGCCGAACAACTGCCGATCGATTCGACCCGAATCATGTAATTCGGTGGCAATGACATGTAGTCCGCCTTTGTCGCCAACCCCTGGCGCCAGCTGTATATCAGTACCCCTGCCCGCCATATTGGTTGCAACGGTAATCCGCCCCGGCTCACCGGCCAGTGCGACGATTTCCGCTTCGTCCTTGTCCTGCCGAGCATTCAGCAAGCTGTAGGGGAGACCTTCGGTATCGAGCAATGCTGCCAGTTGCTCGGACGTGGCGACCGAGCGGGTACCAATCAGAACCGGCCGGCCCAGCGCGCGGTGCTTCTCGATGCTCTCGATCACCGCTTTCCATTTGTCATCAGCCCGTCCGAAATATCGAGGCGGATAGTACCTGCGCCTGGTCGGCTTGTTGGTCGGAATCCGCGAAACACGCAGTCCATAGACATTCCACAGTTCCGAGGCGACTTCGCTCGCGGTTCCCGTCATGCCGCACAAGTGAAGATAGCGGCGAAAGAAGCGCTGATAACTGATCCGGGCAAGCGTATCCCGCCGTCCTGTAACTTCGCAGCCTTCCTTGATCTCGATGAGCTGATGCAGCCCCTGCTCCCAGGACCGGTCGGGCATCAGGCGCCCGGTGTACTCATCGATGATGACCACCTTGTCGTCGCTCACCAGATAATGTTTGTCGCGTTCAAACTGATGAAGAGCCGCCAGCGCCTGACGCACAAGTTGCTCGCGCCGGCGCGGGCCAGCCCAGACGCCTTTCATCCCGTGTGCGAGATCAGCCAACCGCTCCAGCCCGTCATCGCTGATCACGATGCCGTCGTCCGTCACGCGAAATTCACTGTCAGCCAACTGTTGCGCCAGCTCAAGTGCCTCATGGTGGACAGTAACCTCGCCTCCCTGCCTGGCCTCCGCAGACAAAATCAGCGGCGTCCTCGCCTCATCGACCAGGACACTGTCCGCTTCATCGACAATCGCGAACTGCAGACCGCGAAGCAGCAAAGGCTGATCATCGCTTTCGTTTTCAAGCCGGGACAGTTTGGTTGCAATCGGTCTCGCCTTGCCGCCCATAGCCAACCGGTCACGCAGATAGTCGAATGTAATTTCCTTGTTACTGCAATAGGTAATGTCGCACCGGTAAGCCGCTTTTCTGGATTCCGGATCCAGCCCCTGATTGACGAATCCAACGCTAAGCCCAAGTTTCTCGTAGACCGGAGCCATCAATTTGGAATCCCGCTCGGCAAGATAATCATTTACCGTGATGACGTGGACTGCATGGCCTGCCAGCCCACCGGCAGCAGCAACCAGGATCGCGGTGAGCGATTTGCCCTCCCCGGTCTCCATTTCCGCCAGCATGCCGTTGAGCATCGCCCAGGCACCAACGAGTTGCACATCGAAATGGCGCTTTCCGAGGGTGCGGAAAGAAGCCGCGCGTATCATCGCGAATGCCTCTGCCACCAGATCAATATCAGTCACACCCGCTTTACGCAAACGCGGCTTCAATGCGTTGGCCCGGGCGAGCAGTTGGTCATCCTCGAGCACTTCGACTCCGGCTGTACGGGCGTTAACGGCATCCACAATACGCTTGAGATTCGTCTGCTTGGTCGAAAGTCTGTCGGAAAAAAACCGGGTCGCGGTGACAGCGCGTTCAAGCTTGCTTTGGGGCTTGTCGTCGCGCTCGGGGTATCCCCCGCCAAGAAAACCAGTCAGCGCCGCTGTCATCAGACAGTAAAGCGCTTCATGAAGAGTTGCCGCAAGCTGCGGTAGGCGCGATAGGCCAGCGGCTCCGAAGCGTGTTCAAACCGAACATAAACATGCTCGCCCATTACTGGGGTCACCACTCCGGGGAGGACGAGTTCGAACTCAAACCAGTTTTCGAGCGTTTTCGGTTGGTCAGGATTGCGCGGGTCAGCCGCAGCGGGACCGCCACCAACAGTGGACAAGGCAGGATTCGAAAGCCGGTCACTTGCCGCCGGCACTTCCCGTCGGACGTGTGCATCGTATGTCTCATACAGGCGGCTGGCGAGCTTTACACGGACCTTTTCGCTTTGTGAGCGTACCAGGTCAACATTGTCCTGGGACACCAGCACTCGTGCCGTTACGGTCGCCGTCGGAATAACGTAACCGACGAGCTGCCCTTTACGCACGAAACGATCACGCATATCGTCGTTGGGAATGGCCGGGACAAATTCCCCTGACGCAGGACTGAAGATCGTCAACTCATCCGCTTGTCCGCGTGCGTGTTCCAGCTCACCGGTTGTGACCTTGATCTCTTCATTGGTCAAAGCCCATGTCACCAGATCGGACTGCAACTCTGCTTGCGCCCGCGTACCCAACAACCGCAGCTGCGCCTCGAGCACGCGGATGCGTAACTGAAGCTGTGGGTCTTCCGAATATATGAGGGGTGTCCCGCGCGACACTACTTGCCCGGACCTGGCCGTAATCTGCCGTACGAAGCCATCCGCGCCGGCGCGCAGTTGCGCATCATCCGGTATCCAGATTACGCCGTCTGCTCGCGTCCAGTGCGGCGTCGGCAACACGAACAGGCCGAGCCATCCCAACCATCCCACCATGACCGTTACTGCGAGTGCCCGCACCCGGTATCGTCGCAATTTCTGGTGGGTCAGCAAATAGGCCAGGCCCTTGGCAAGAGGCAGAATAATGGCGGTAATCACGACCCAGGCGGCAAGAATGACTCCGACAATAAAGTACTCAGCGGCCACGAACAACGCAATCACCGCCATGACAAACATGCGGTAAAGAAACGACGCAATACCGAAAAACACAAACCATCTTTTTTCCGACGCCGTAGCATCGAAGTCCGCCAGTTTGACCCCGAACATATATCGTTCGACGAGATAACCCAGATACTGGTTCGAGCGGACCCGCAGGTTGGGAATATGTATCAGATCGGAGAGAATGTAATAACCGTCGTAGCGCAACAGCGGATTACCATTGAACAGCACGGTAGAAATACCCGCGATCAGCATGATGTTGTAGAGGACGGCG
>DATKYN010000170.1:0-5028 GCA_035528435.1 Burkholderiales bacterium | reverse complement strand
GCCTGATGCGCGCTCGCGCTGCCTTGCCGCGGTGGTTTGCAAATGGGTATTTATTGCCTGGCTGCTGGGGTCGGCAACCGCTGGCCGCGCAGAGAGTGACACGATGCTGATTGACGAGTTTTCCCGACAGGATTTTGTATCTAATCTGGGCACGCAATGGCGGGCGGTCAGCGACCAGGTGATGGGTGGTGTTTCGCATGCCTCACTTGCCTACGATGCAGTGAACGGCAAGCCCTGCTTGCACCTTACGGGTGATGTCCGCCTCGATAATAACGGCGGCTTCATTCAGGCGGCGCTCGACCTTGCGCCGCCTGGGCAAACGCTCGACGCGTCCGGTTACGCCGGGATACGCCTGGTGATGCGCGGTAATTCACAGCAATATTCGTTGCACTTGCGAACGCCCGACGCGGTACGGCCCTGGCAATCATACCGGGCGCATTTCAGTGCCGGCCCGGAGTGGGAGACGATCGATCTCCCGTTCGATTTGTTTGTACCCCACCGGCTCGAGTCCGCATTGGATAGAAAACATCTTGTACGCATGGGACTTGTCGCGATCGGGCGGGCGTTTTCGGCGGATCTTTCGATTGCGCGCGTCAGCTTGTATCGTTGAGTGTGAAGGGCGCGTGATGTTGCCCGCGCGATCACGACCGGGCGGATGGTGCCGCAAGCAAAACAGGAAGTTCAGGGCGAGGCGAAGTTGTTGTTCGCCGGGATGATTCGGGCAATAAACAATCTGCTGCTAAGCTGTCACAAGGACAGCGATTTTGTGAACCGGATCAAACACGCTGTGCAGGCTTGTTCGGTCGAGGATAGCATTGCGGAAAAGGACAGTGCGGAAAAGGACAATGCGGAAAAGAAAATATGGTGCCGCAGCCGGCCGCGAAGCGTGATCGCTTCGCATGGCTTTCGCGTTCGTCCTGAGCTCGCGGAAACATGGGTTCGGGTGTCGCATTTTGTGGGTAACCGGCGGGCGGCACTAAACATGAGGGCAGGGTGATGAGCACGATGGCACAGCAGCGTGTTAGCCAGGACTTCGACATCTCGCCCCTGCGCGGCGCACTCGGAGCCGAGGTGGTGGGGCTCGACCTGGCAGTGCCGCTCTCCGATTCTGCATTCGGGCGGCTGCGTAAGGCGCTCCAGACTTATCATCTTCTGTGTTTTCGGGATCAGCGCGACCTGGACGACGAGGCGCAGCTCGCCTTCACCCGGCGCTGGGGTGAACTGGAAGTGTTCCCGGAGGCAGACAAGACGAAGAGTGCAAGCACCATCTACAACGTCGCCAACGTATCTGTAGATGGTGAGCATCTGGGGCCGGATGATCATCGGTCGATTTACCAGAAGGTAAACGCGCGCTGGCACACCGACAGCTCTTATCGCTACATTCCCTCGTTCGCGTCCATCATGTTGGGTATAGAAGTGCTGCCGGATGAGGCGCAGGGCGGCGAGACCGAGTTCTCGAACATGCTGCTTGCCTACGATGCGCTCTCTGACGAGATGAAATCGCTGATAGAGCCGTTGCACATGGTGCATTACTACGAGTTCGGCCGCCGGTTGTTTTCCGAGCTGCCCCCCGTTTCGCCGTTCGAACGCGAAGTGGTGCCGCCGACCTGTCATCCGCTGGTGCGTATCCACCCGGACCGGGAGGGGCGCAGGTCGCTCTTCTTCACCACCAACGCCGGTAACGAAGTCAGCGGGATGAGCCTCGAGCAAGGTCAGGCCCTGCACCGCCAGCTCGCCTCGCACGCGAGCCGCGCGGAGTTCACTTATTTGCATCGCTGGCGTCCGTTCGACCTGGTGATGTGGGACAACCGCGTGCTGCTGCACCGCGCGAAGTCCTACGACATGGCGCGCTACCGCAGGGTTTTTCGGCGTACCACGGTCGCGGGTAAAGGGCCCGTGCTCGGGCCTTTTTCGCGGGCGGTTCGCACGTAATTGGGGATAAAGAGAATCAGATGATCGAAAAACGCCCGTTCGGCCGGACCGGCCATGACAGCACCGTTACCGTGTTCGGCGCTGCCGCCTTCATGAATGGTGTCACGCAGGCGCAAGCCGACGCCACGCTGGAAGTGTTGCTGAGATACGGTGTTAACCATATCGATACCGCGCCGCGTTACGGGGATTCGGAGCTGCGCGTCGGGCCGTGGATGCGCGAGCACCGCAAGCGGTTCTTTCTCGCCACCAAAACCGGTCAGCGTGACTACCAGTCGGCACGCGATGAGATTCGGCGTTCGCTCGATCGGCTGCAGGTCGATCAGGTCGATCTGCTTCAACTGCATTCCATGGCGCATCCCGATGACTTTGACCAGGTGTTCGGCGCGCAGGGCGCGCTCGAAGCGGTGGTCGAAGCGCGCGAGGAGGGGCTCACCCGGTTCATCGGTATCACCGGTCATAGCTGGACCATCGCCGCCATGCACCGACGCTCGCTGGAACAGTTCGATTTTGATTCGGTGCTGATGCCGCTCAACTTCCTCATGTATGACGACGAGCGCTACCGGCGCGGCTTCGAGGCGGTCGTGACCATGTGCAAGCAGCGCAATGTCGCCGTGCAGACCATCAAGTCCATCGTCCGCGGGCCGTGGGGCGTCACCGCGAAAAACCGCAACACCTGGTATCAACCGCTGGAGGAGCAGGCAGACATCGACCGTGCCATCCACTGGGTGATGGGCCGCGGCGATGTGTTTATCAACACTGTGGGCGACTGCGACTTGCTGCCGATGGTTCTCGATGCGGCCAGCCGGTTCAAAGACCGCCCCGATGATGTCGCGATGCGCGAGCTGCTGGCTGCGTGCAACGTGACATCGATCTTTGGAATTGCTACTTGAGTACGGGCTGCGAATCTAAAGGCAGCGACCGCAACAGTAAAGGTGTCTGCCCCCTCAACGACTTCTCTGGTTCGGGGCGACACGGTGACGTGTAAATAGTCGTGAGCGTGGCGGGCCAGGCTCCGGGAATGAAGATGAACATTCGGTTTGAGCACCTATATCGAGGATCTCGACCTCGATGCGTACGGAAATATACTGATCGAAGTGAGCGCCGAGTTTGGTGAAGGGATTTTTGTAAACCTCGAGCACGAAGAGACGATGAGCGGATTGAAAACCGTCTGGAAAATGCAAAACCAATCTCGACGAAACACAACTGCTTGCTCGGGGTATCAGGGCGCCATCCCCGTGGCAGAATCGGTAGCGGCAGCTATTTCCGGGGATGCGCGCGTCGTCGAGGCGCGGCTGGTGCAGCGCGAGCATGCTCCGTCTTACCGGGACATGCCGATAAAGGGTGATAGAGGCAAGGACTTGAAAAAACTACTACTCGCAGGCCTGCTGGTCTTCTCGTGCAACGCGAAGGCAGAGTGGCTTGAGTATCTGACGGCAGCCAATGGTGATGTGTTTTTCTACGACAGCGCGCGCGTGCAGAAGGAGGGTGATCTCGTGACGGTGTGGAGCCGGATTCGATACAAGACTTCCGTCATGGCCGCCTCGAGTTATCAGCGCTTCATCCGGATCGACTGCTCGGCGTATTCAGAAACCACACTGCAAAGCACGTTTTTCATTGATAAGGACTGGACCACTCCTGCGATGGCAACGGATACCAAAGAGAAGCCCAAGAAAGGTATCGCTACAGATTCCGCGACAGAACGTCTGGCCAACATTGTGTGTAAGGCGTAGCACGACATGCTCGCCGGGCGTTTGTTGGAGAAGAAGAATCAGGCTCGAGCCTGCATTGGCTTTACAGAATCCGGGAACGGATTGCCGCAATAAACAAACTGGCGCAATAAACAAACTGGCGTGGTTCGGATTGGCAGACGGCCGCAGGCATACGCACGAAAAAATGCCCGCGCTACTTTTATAGCGCGGGCATTTATTTCAGGTGACTACCGATTACTCAGCGGTAACTCTGTAGATTTCACCTTCGTCAGTCGCGACATACAGCGCGTTATCCGGACCCATTACGAGGCCACGGAAACGTTTGGCGAACCCGAGCGGCATATGCACGACGCTCTTGATGGACAGACCATCAGCGGCGAGGTCGTACATGTCGATGCGCGATCCGGCCGGTGTGTCACCGAAGCCAATACCCATGATGCCTGCAGCCAGACGGCCTTCATAGATACCCCAGTTGCTGCCCTTCAGGAACGCGGCAGAGCCGGTACCCTGGGAGAAACCGTTGTTGTTCCAGGCAGGCGGCATCAGGTCCTTGAAGCGGGTATCGCTCATCGGGGTGTATGCAGCACGTACTGACGGGTCCATCCCGTCCATCTGGTTCGGCTCATATCCACAGTACTGGTCCGGGCATGCGCCTCGACCGGCGCGCTTTTCTGCGGGATCCCAACCAGCGTTACCACCGTTTACCAGCGCGGTAATCTCGTCGTTGTGCCACGGGCCATGCTCTGAGGTGAACGCGCGACCGTCGCTCGGACGGAAGTCGATACCCTGAACATTTCTGTGACCGTAGGTGTAGATCCGCTTGTCGAAACCTTCGGGCGGGTTGTTGTCGGGGTGCGCGTTACCGTCACCATCGATGCGCAGTACCTTGCCGCAAAGCAGCTGACCATCCTGCGGGCAAACGCCTCTGTGGCGATCGCCACCGGTCACCCACAGGTAGTCTCCCGGTCCGATGCGCAGACGGCCACCATTGTGCGCGCCGGGTCCACCGAATGGCTGGTTCGACTCGAACGGCTTGTACTGAATATCCTTGACGATATCGGTACGGCCGGAAACGGCCTTGAGGTCACCTCTGACCATGAACTTCATGACGATGTTGCCGTCGCAACGCTCGAAGTTGGTCTTGCAACCCGAACCATGGTACTTGTTCGAGGTGGAGTAGACGTAGATCGTACGGTTTTTTTCGAAGTTTCTGTCTGCAACCACGCCCAGCATACCGGCCTGGCCGTCACAGAAAAGATCGTCACCCTTGCTGGCGAAGCCGGACGAGCCCTTCATGCCGTACAGCGCATGCACCTGACCGCCCTTGGTCCTGACTGACAGACCCTTGCACTTCTCGGTATAAAACATCGTGCCGTCAGGCAGGAAA
>DATKYN010000169.1:0-31083 GCA_035528435.1 Burkholderiales bacterium | reverse complement strand
GGCCGGCGACATGTTCATCGCCGCGGTGCTCGATGCGTTTCCGGATTTGCGCGATGGCATGCTGGGCGCGATTCGCGCATCCGGATTACCGGATGATGTGGAGGTGACGGTGAACCAGCACGCCGATCACGCGTTAACCGGTCTGCGCTTCTTTGTCGATGAAGGGCGGCATCTGCACGCACCTGGTCACAGCCATACAAAATTCAGCGACATTCGCAATATGCTCAACAGCGCGCCGCTTGATTCCGAAGTGCGCACACACGCCATCGGAATTTTTTCCCGGGTTGCAGAAGCGGAGGCCAAGGTCCACGGGAAGCCTGTCGATGAAGTCAGTTTTCATGAACTGGGTGAATGGGATTCGATCGCAGACATTGTGGGTGCCGCATATCTGATCAGCCGGCTCGATGCCCGCTGGTCGGTCGGGTCGGTGCCGCAGGGCAGTGGCCGGGTCAGGACGGCGCACGGCAACCTGCCAGTGCCAGCGCCTGCGACGGTGTTGCTGCTGGAGGGTTTCGAGTTCGAGGACGATGGCGTGGCGGGGGAACGTGTTACGCCCACCGGTGCAGCCATTCTGAATTATCTTGATGCGAATCAGCCGCGGGATGGCAAGCCACGCCGGTTAGTGCGCAGTGGCAGCGGCTTCGGAACCAGAACGCTTCCCGGCATGAGCAACGTATTGCGGCTGCTCGCTTTTGAAACGTCCGGGTCTGTGACCGAGACCGATCGTATTGCGGAGTTGGCGTTCGAAGTCGATGATCAGACGCCCGAAGATCTAGCGATCGGGCTCGACAAGCTGCGTGCGCACCCGTCAGTGTTGGACGTGCTGCAATCGCCGGCGTATGGCAAGAAGGGGCGTGTGACGGCGCGTGTTCAGGTACTTGCCGATCCGGATGATCTGGAGAACGTGCTCAATGCCAGCTTTGCCGAGACCACTACGCTGGGTGTTCGTTACCAGATTCTGGAGCGCCGAAAACTGCGGCGCACGCAAGCCGCTGTCGACGCCAACGGCCGGACGGTGCGCGTCAAGCTGGCCGAACGCCCCGGTGGCCGGACAGTGAAGGCAGAAGCTGATGATCTGTCGAAGGTCATTGGCGATCACAGCGAACGCGAGCGTGTGCGCCGATTGGCCGAGAGCGCGTCGCGCAAGAAGGACAAAGCATGAACGCACCGGTAGATGGATTCGACGCGCTGGCGCAAATAATTGATGCGTTTCAGGACGTTGCAGTCGCGGTCAGCGGCGGCGTTGACAGCCTGACGCTAGCGACCCTGATCCACAGCAGGATTCCAGCACGCGCGGCGATGTTTCACGCTGTGTCGCCCGCTGTTCCCGCGGAAGCAACCCGGCGCGTCGAGGCGCTGGCCGAAGAGCAAGGCTGGATGTTGAGCATCGTTGACGCAGGAGAGTTCATGGATGCGGACTATCGGGCGAATCCGGTGAATCGCTGTTTTTTCTGTAAAACGAGTTTGTATGGCGCGATCGCGCCGCGCACGCAGGCGCAAATTGTGTCCGGAACGAATCTCGACGACCTTGGCGAGTACCGCCCGGGACTGGATGCGGCTAAGCAGCATGCCGTTCGCCATCCTTTCGTTGAGGCGGGAGTCGACAAGACGGCAGTGCGCGCCCTGGCACGAAGGTTGGGCCTTGGGGCGCTTTCCGAATTGCCGGCGGCACCGTGTCTTTCGAGCCGGATCGAAACGGGAATAGGGATCGACCCGGCGATGCTGCAACTGGTGCATGAGACCGAGAAGCTGGTTGGCGCTGCACTGCGTCCCGGTACCGTTCGCTGCCGGGTGCGGGCAAGCGGTGTGGTGGTCGAACTCGACGAAGCGGCACTTGCCGCTACAGGGCGGGCGCAACGCGAAGAATTGTCCGGACGAATTGCCGAATTGTTCAACAGCGGCGGATTCAACTACGCCGTATCGTTTGCGCCGTATCGTGTTGGCAGCGCATTTCTTCATCCTGTCCGGGTCACCTCCTGAGGTGACCAGCTTTGGAAATAGCCGGGACCGACAAGGACGCGAACGGATATGAGTCCGTCTAAAGACATCATGCTCGACTTTGCGCGCGAGGGGCGCACCGGGCTAGACGAGGCGGTATTTTGTGCCGGCAAGACGGTCGCACACCTCGAGGAGATTCTTCGGCAGGTGGAAAATCGTAGCGGGCGGATTTTGCTCACCAGACTGGAGGCCGAACAGTTCTCGTCGTTGCCGGCGTCGCAACAACAGCAAATTGACTACGAACCACTTTCGCGCACCGGCTATTTCTCGCAACCGCATCCCAGCGCTGGCAGTAAACGGATTGCAGTTGTGGCGGCCGGTACGTCTGACGCTGGTGTTGCGCGGGAAGCGGCACGCACCCTGGCCTACTATGGTGAGTCGCCCGCAGAAATAACCGATGTTGGTGTTGCCGGGCTTTGGCGCCTGCTTGAGCGGCTGGAAGAAATCCGGACCATGAAAGTGGTCATAGCCGTAGCGGGCATGGATGCGGCGTTGCCCACGGTTATGGGAGGCTTGCTCAGTGCACCGGTGATCGGGGTCCCCACATCGGTTGGCTATGGCGCTGTCGAGGGCGGGCAGACTGCGCTGAAGGCAATGCTGTCGAGCTGCTCGCCCGGCCTTACCGTCACGAATATTGACAATGGATACGGTGCAGCCTGCGCCGCGTTGCGCATCCTGAGGCTGTCTCCGGCATAGAGACTCAGGCGAGCAACACCGCCAGCAAACCGCTGATAAAAATCCCGTCGAACGATCCAGCGCCGCCAATCGATGCGAAAGGCGCGCCCAGATTTCGTACGTCCCTGAACCGAAGCAGGTCGGCGCCAATGAGTACGCCAAGCGTGCCGCCGATATATGCCAGCGGCGCGGCAATTTCATTGCCTGCAATAAACGCAACGCCGGCCGCAGTCAGCGGTGCGAACAAGATCGGCATCCCGATACCCAGACCATGCACTGGCCTGCTGACCGCATAAGCCACGAAAGAAACGGCCAGAACGCACGCAAGGGATGAAAGTATAGACACGTCATTGGTCGCGAACAGATATACCGAGAACGCCACCGGCACAACGCATCCGCCGACGTTGACAAGGATCAGCGTCTTGCCGGGAAACAGGTAGCGACGCTGTTTTGCCCAGGCAAGCATTTCTTCAGGCAAACCGGACTCGCCAGTAAAGGTTGAGTTGATGGTGAATAGCGGAATGTTCAGCAAACTCCCCGATAAGGTCATCAGCAGCAGTAAATATGCGGACTGTGCCGATAATCCGAGTTTTTCGAAAGCGATTGTCAGCACCTGAAACTGCACCAGAATCGCCAGTACTCCGATGGCGACAATCGGCAAGATCAGATGCTTCGGTGAACGCGACAAAACACGCCTCCTGATAAAAAAACCCGGGGGACACGGTCACCCGGGCTCTGAATATTGCATTCGAACCCGAAGCCGCTACGGGTTTCTGGAAATACTGATCGCGGCAAACATTTCTGTTACCGCACGTCTAACGCTGAACATGTTCTAGAAAACGGTTTTCCAGCTACCACTGTCGAAGTACGTCGTTTCGGTACGTTCGCCAACCGGGCCATCCTCGATCGCATCGTGGTCGAACCTGGGCAGTCGCTCCGTTGCGTTATCACGGATCTTGCGTTTGTTCAGCACAAAAGGTGAAACGGTGTGAATCATGCGATAGGCGTCCGCGGGGAACTTGCGTATCAATTGTGCGCTGCTGGGGTTGCCACCGGGATAGACAAGGATACTCATATCGTCGTCGGCGAGGCAAAGCACGGCGATATCCTTGCTGCCGGGTTTGAGAAAACTGCCACGGATGACATTGTGCGGCCCGTCCCACTTGGTAAACATCGGGATGCGGCATTCGCGGCTTTTCAAATCCCGCTGCAGGCTCTTGCTCAGGCCACGTACCCGTTCCGGACTCAACAGTTGCAGGTCTGGCCACGCCTGTTGCGCCTGCTCGAGATTGTGCTGCGCCACTGAAGGGGGCGAGAAAAGTATGGCCAGTGCGGCTGTATATAGACAGATTCGCTTCATTTGTCTGCCAGCCGCATGCCCTTGAACTGCCAGCGCTCGTGCGGGTAAAAGAAATTACGATAGGTGTTGCGGATATGTGATCGTGATGTCACGCAGGAGCCGCCGCGCAGCACGTACTGGTTGGCCATAAACTTGCCGTTGTATTCACCCAGTGCGCCAGCTGTTGCTGCGTATCCCGGATAGGGGCTGTAGGAACTGGCGGTCCATTCCCATGTGTCGCCGTAAAAGGACGTTGGTTTTGCACATGGCCGTGGATGCAGTCGGCCGTCATCAAAGAAGTTGCCCTCGACCGGTTGTTCGGATGCGCCAACTTCCCATTCAGTCTCGGTAGGCAGGCGCTTGCCAGCCCAACGTGCATAGGCGTCGGCTTCGTAAAAGCTGATATGACATACGGGCTCCGCCAGGTGAATGTCACGCATCCCGGAGAGCGTGAACTGCCGCCATGTCCCCTCCTTCTTCTCCCAATACATGGGTGCGTTCCAGGCGCGTTCCCGGACCGTCTGCCAGCCGTCGGATAACCACAATGTTGGCTTGCTGTAGGCTCCGTCTTCAACAAACTCCAGAAACTCACCGTTGGTGACCGGGCGCGAGGCTATCCGGAACGCCTCCAGATAGCTGCGATGACGCGGCATTTCATTGTCGAAACAGAATTCATGGCCGCGATGACCTGATTCGTATACGCCGGCGGGGTGCGCTGTCCATGCCGTAGCGATCGCCGGTGCTGTTTGTTCCGGCGCGCGCTGCCGGTAAACAGGCCGCAGGGGGTTGCACCAGAACAGGTGCTTGAGATCGGTCAGTAGCAGTTCCTGGTGCTGTTGCTCGTGATGCCGGCCCAGTGTGCAGCGGGCTGTGATGTCCTCAGAATGACCGGCAGGGGTTTCGGCCAGCAACTCGGCAAGCTTTTCGTCAACGTGGCGCCGGTATTCCAGGATCGCAGAAAACGATGGGCGCGTCAGAAGTCCCCTATCCTTACGTGGGTAAAAAGAGCCGACTGATTCATAGTAGGAGTTGAACAAAAAGGCAAACTCGTCGTGAAATGGTTTGTATCTCTTGAAAAACGGAACCAGTACGAACGTTTCAAAAAACCATGTGGTATGGGCGAGATGCCATTTCGCGGGGCTGGTCTCGGGTGCACTTTGTACAACGCAATCTTCCGGTTCGAGCGGGTCACAAAGGGACACGGTCGTTGCACGGACCCGCATCAAATCCTCCAGTAACGATGCTTGCGTTGGTTTTGACATAGCGGCCACTGCCGGCGTTGGCATGCTCACCTCGTCTTGAAAATGAAAGAATTGCCGCCAGTTTAATCCGTGCGGCCGGCGCACGCCAAACGAGCTGACGCATCACCGGAAAAATCCCAGTGCTCCTACACTTCCTGCGGTACAGGATTTTTCCCGAAATTGCGGTTTCGATAAATAATAAAACCGGTTAGGGTTATGCACTTTATACGGTGGAGCACGGCATGAGACCGTCGGAGGAGAAGCACCCCGAATTGTTGCCGGATAATTTCCGCCTGCATTCCCTTGGCAGTGGTGGCGACGTTGATTTCGGCGAAGTCATCGAGGGACTGCTGCAAACCCCGAAGTCGGTTTCGCCGAAGTTTTTGTACGACGCCCGTGGCAGTGAATTGTTCAACGCTATTTGCACCACTGACGCGTATTATCCGACCCGGACCGAATGCGGCATCTATCGGCAACAGGCGCAGGCGATTGCGGCTCAAGTTGGTCCGGACAGCGTCGTAGTCGAGTTTGGCCCGGGCGACATGTCGAAGATTCGCTTGTTGCTCGACGAGTTGCGCCCGCTGGCCTATGTCGGTGTCGATGTGTCTGTCGCACAGCTCGAAGAGGCCGGTCCGCCACTTGCAGATGATTATCCCTGGCTGGACGTCGTCGCGGTCTGCGGTGATTTTGGTCCTTCGGCATTGCTTGAGGAGCATCTGCCTGGTGATCGCAAGCGTGTCGCGTTTTTCCCCGGCTCAACGATCGGCAATCTTGATCCTGCCGCAGCTCAGCAGTTTCTGCATGGTCTTCGCAACATGCTGGGCACGACAGGTGGGGCGATCATTGGCGTTGATCTGCGAAAACCGGTCGCCGTTCTCGAGAAGGCCTACAACGATCCGGAGGGTTTCACCCGCGCCTTCAACCTGAATTTGCTGACGCGACTTAACCGTGAACTGGGTGCCAATTTCGACGAGCGGCGGTTTCGCCACAAGGCTTTCTACAATGAGCAGCTCGGGCGGGTGGAAATGCATCTGGTTAGCGTGGTACAGCAGTCGGTACGGATCGGCGAACACTCAATCAGCTTCCAGCCGGGCGAGACCATACACACCGAGAGTTCCTGGAAATATACCCGCGAGGGGTTTACCGAACTCGCCGGCAAAGCCGGCCTCGAAGTCCAGCGGTTTTTTACAGATGAGAACGCGTGGTTCGGCGTGTTTGTTCTGGGCGTGAAATAACGGACTGGCTGGAACGCTGCTTCATGCCTCCTCAAACCCGGGGTTTTTCTCCGCGCGCGTATTTCAACAAACTGTGCGGCCAGGCCCCGAGCCGATTATTTGAGGCTACAGAACGTAACGGGCGAGATCCTCACTGCCGGCCAGATCTTTCAGTCTTTCATCCACATAGGTGGCATCAATCGTAATCGTTTCGCCCTGGCGATTGTGCGCGTCGAACGACAGGTCTTCGAGCAGCTTTTCCATCACCGTATAAAGACGGCGCGCCCCGATGTTTTCGGTCTTTTCATTGACCTGCCATGCGATTTCCGCAAGGCGGCGAATGCCATCATCGGGAAATTCCAGCGTGACCCCCTCGGTTTCGAGCAGAGCCTGATACTGGCGCGACAAACAGGCGTCGGTTGCGGTCAGAATTCGCTCAAAATCTTCGACCGTAAGACTTTCCAGCTCGACCCTGATGGGAAAACGGCCTTGCAGTTCCGGAATCAGGTCGGAGGGTTTGGACAAGTGGAACGCGCCGCTTCCAATGAACAGAATGTGATCGGTTCGCACCATGCCGTACTTCGTGGTAACCGTAGTGCCTTCTACCAGGGGCAGCAGATCCCGCTGAACGCCTTGCCTTGAGACTTCTGCAGCGCTTGTTTCCTGTCGGCTGGTGATCTTGTCGACCTCGTCGAGAAACACAATGCCGTTTTGCTCGGCGTTCGACAGGGCGCGTAGCTTCACCTCTTCGTCGTTGATGAGTTTCCCTGCTTCTTCGTCGGTGAGCAACTGAAACGCATCGCGTATCTTGAGCTTTCGCGTCCGGGTCTTGCCGCCACCCATATTCTGGAACATGCCCTGAATCTGCGATGTCAGGTCTTCCATCCCCGGGGGAGCAAGAATTTCCATCTGGCCAGCCATTTGTGCGACTTCGATCTCGATCTCCTTGTCATCGAGCTCACCCTCGCGCAGGCGCTTGCGAAACTTCTGCCGCGTAGCGGAGTCGGTCGAAGATTCGCCAGATGAGAACCCAACCTCGCGTGCCGGTGGAAGCAGTGTGTCAAGTATTCTTTCCTCGGCAAGATCCTCGGCGCGGTGACGGACTTTGCGCGTCTCTTTCTCGCGCATCTCCTTGATGGCCATTTCCACCAGGTCGCGGATGATCGCGTCAACATCCTTGCCGACATAGCCGACTTCGGTGAACTTGGTCGCCTCGATCTTGATGAAGGGCGCATCGGCAAGCCGTGCCAGCCGTCGCGCGATCTCGGTTTTGCCGACGCCAGTTGGTCCGATCATCAGGATGTTTTTTGGTGTGATCTCCTGACGTAATGGCTCCGGCACTTCGCGCCGGCGCCAACGATTGCGAAGGGCAACTGCGACAGCGCGCTTGGCAGCGTCCTGGCCAACGATATGTTTGTCCAGTTCGTGGACGATTTCCTGAGGAGTCATTCCCGCCATGGATTTAGTCTTGATTAAGTTGCCTGTGTCAGATTCAGGTCAGTGTAATGGATTGTTGGCGTTGCCCCGGACGGTGCGACCCTTTGTCCAGGCTCCGCCGGTCGCGGAGGCATGGCGCACAAGTGTCGTTCCGTTCATTGCCGGGGCGCATTCAGTGCGTCAAGCCGTTTACGCGTCCAGCACCTCAATCGAGTGGTTCTGGTTTGTATAAATACAAATGTCGCCGGCGATGGACAGGGATTTCTTGACGATATCCGTGGCGCTGTACTCGGTGTTGTCGAGCAGCGCCCGCGCTGCCGCCTGTGCGTAGGAGCCACCGCTTCCAATTGCTATCAGACCGTCTTCAGGCTCTACGACATCGCCGTTTCCGGAAAGAATCAGCGATGTTTCAGCGTCGGCTACGGCCAGCATTGCTTCGAGTCTTCGCAGAATCCGGTCTGTTCGCCAGTCCTTCGCCAGTTCAACCGCCGAGCGGAGCAAATGTCCGTTATGCTTTTCCAGCTTGGCTTCAAAACGTTCAAATAACGTAAATGCGTCTGCCGTGCCGCCGGCAAACCCGGCAAGAATACGGTCGTGATGCAGACGCCGGACCTTGCGGGCAGACGCCTTCAGAATGACATGGCCGAGCGTAACCTGGCCATCGCCGCCAAGCGCGACTTGCTTGCCGCGTCTGACCGACAAAATGGTTGTACCGTGCATGGTGGTGCTCATAATGAATCCAAACAAAGCTGGCTTGTGGACGGCCGTGACGGCGTCAGGTGATCTGTGTGAAAGTTGGCGAAGGCGGTGTCCTCCTTCTGCCCGCGCATCAGGATAGCGACTGCCCCATCTCGAAGCAAGTCACGGTGTGCCCGCCGCAGCACCTCTTTCAAATGTGCTGAATACGATGCCCGCCAGTGCCATTGACCAGACGATCACTGCACCTGTTGGCAGATCTGTCAAAATCGATATAGCCAGTCCGCCTGCAAAGCCAATGGCGCCGAGCGCATACGCTTTTGCCAGTCGGCGTGACATCGCGTCACGTGTTGCCAGTGCCGGAATAATGAGACTGGCGAAGACCAGATAGACGCCGACCATTTGCACCGACGCGGTAACCGCCAGACCGAACAGAACGTAAAAACCCATTCGTCCCAACCGCCGCTCGCCAAATCCATACCAGGCGCCGCAGATAACTACCGTGAGGGCAGCAACGATCAGCAACTGCGTGCTGTTTACCCAGAGTATCTGTCCTACCAGCAGTTCCTTTAAATATTCGCCTCCGTGCGGATTGCCGGCGAGAAGAATTGTTGCCAGCGTGGCGGCCAGCACAAACACAGTGCCGATGATTGCTTCCTGATATTTGGGCCAGCGACGCTCCGTCCATGTAAGAAACAGCGCGCCGCCGAGTGCGGCACATAGTGCCGAGAGTTGTACTGCAATACCGTGCGATTCGAAGCCGAACAGATCTGCCGCGATGACACCGACGCCCGCGATCTGGGCGATGGCGATATCGATGAAAACGATGCCGCGAGCCAGAACGACCATACCCAGTGGTACATGGGTCGCGATGACCAGCAGGCCGGCGATCATCGCCGGCAACAGAATGCTCTGGTATTCACTCATTATCAGCGACCCGTCGCCTGCAGGAGCCGGTTGATCGTGTCATCAAACAGCGTGAACAGGTCTTTCGCCTGTTTGGTTCCGCCAACCGTGTAGGGTAGCTCCGCAAGCGGAATTCCCGTTCGATCATGTAGCCATTTGGGCGCCTTGGGTTCGTTATAGGCCATACGAAGGATCAGGTCGGCAGGCTCGGCCTTCAACTGCTCCAGCAGTTTTGCCAAATGGCTCGCGCTTGGCGGGATACCCGGTTTGGATTCGATGGTAGAGGACAAAGCCATCCCCAGCCAGTTGACCAGGTAGGCCGAATCACGATGGTAGGTGACAACACGCAAGCCCTTCAATGAAGTGGCTTCGGTTTCCCAGCGCTGAATCGAGGCTGACCACTTTTCCTGAAACGACGCGCTGCGTTGCTTGTAGGTGCTGGCGTGGTCGGGGTCGATTTCCTCCAGCCGCTGCGCCAGTGCGCCTGCGATCACGGCAAGTCTTCGCGGATCGAGATGCACATGCGGGTTGCCATACGGGTGCACATCACCCATTGACCGGTCGACCTTTTCCGGGACATCGAGGCGCTCGACCCACTCCGCAGCCATGAAGTAACCAGGCTGTCCCGGCTGCACCTTGCTGTTGCCGGCTGACTGCAACAACACGGGCAGCCAGCCGATTTCCAGATCGGCACCAGAGCACACAATAATGTCGGCACTGCGCATTCGGGCAACCAGACTGGGCCGTGCTTCAACGCGATGCGGATCCTGTTTGGGAGAGGTGGCCTGATAAACAGAAATATCCTTGCCGCCCAGTTCCGAGAGCAAGGACGCCCATTCGGGCTCACAGGCGAACGCCTTTATTTTCGCCAAGGCAGTATGCGGCAGCGCTGTTGCGACGATGACCAGAACACACGTAACAAACATTCTCATGGGAATGTCTCCTCCTTTGTCGTTTAGCCGATACCGGCGTTTCGAGCCGGTATCGGAACTCAGGCCATCAGAACCGGTGCGCCCCATGTGCACCCAGGCTGACGATGTACTGGAAGACGATCTGATCGTCGGTCTCATCAAACCGGGCCTTGTCCTGTGCATATTGCAAGCGGAAGCGCGCAAATTCGGACGAGGCAAAATCAATCATCACGGTTGTTCGCTCCGGTTTGTGTTCACGCAGCAGTTGCAGATCATCGCGGCTGATGCTGCCGTCCGTGACCGGCTCGTACTCAATGGTGCCCGAATCGAGCAGGTCGTAACGAACGCCAACGCGCCAGCGTGGTATGAATTGGTAGACCGCTTGTGCGTACCAACCACTCTGGTCGCTGGAGTACACGCCTTCCTGAGCAAACGTCTCGGTGGCGTCGTCCAGATCGTAACCGAGTTGGCCGTCTTCGGTGCGGTTGAAATACTCAGCCTGGAACTTGAAGTTCCGGGTCGAAGGGTCTCCATTCGGCGCCCACTTCCAGACGAAATCAACTCCCCAGGTCTTGCTCTTGAGATCGGAGAATACGTTTTCGACTTCAGCGCCGGTAGAATCTTCATCGTCATACTCGCGCTCGGCTGCTTCAGTTTGCCGGTACGACGCGCCAATGCGATAACTGTTGCTGAATCCGACGTCACCGCCAAGGTGCGCGAACGCAGCCCCGGCGTTGGCGCCGTTCTGGTTGCGCTCGGAACCGGGGAAGTTCGTGCCGCTGCCGACTTCCACGCCGAACTCGAGAAACAGCGGCGTTGGCGCGACATAGCGAAGCTGCAGACCATCGTCGCCGAGATTGCCGCCATAGAAAGCTTGCTGGACCAGCGGGGCATCCACGAAATCCCAGGCGTGCGGGTGCTGTTCGTTGATATAGCCGATGCCGGAGAAGAAACGACCTGCCTTCGCGATCACACCCGGAAAGTATCCGCTGTTCTGAATCCATGCTTCCTCGATATCAATTTCACCGTCGCTGACCCCGGCGGTGAAATAACCCGACCAGTAAGGGTCGATATTCCCCGAAATGCTGAGTTCCGTCTCGTCGAGACTGAAGCCGCGTTCGCCTGGTCCGGCACCGTGGCCGTGCCCGTCCTCATCGCCATGCCCCCCCCCCGGCACGAAGCCACCAATCTGGTAGGCGTCGGGATCAAGCTCCAGGTCGCGGTACTTGGCGTCGATAATCAGTGAGATCGCAGGATTGAATGCGTTGCCGCTTGGTTGCTTTGTGTCCTGACTGCCGGTTGATATTTCTGCTGTTGCTTCGTCCGGCGTTGGTGCGCTCTCTGCGGCTTGTGCGTCAAGCCTCTCTTCGAGTTGTTGAACTCGCTGACGCAGTTCTTCGACTTCGGTCTGGTCCGACTCCTGAGCGCCGGCTGAAAATGACAGGGACAAGGCGACCGCGGTCGCCGGGATGGTCCGGTACATTGGTGAATCTCCTTCGAAACACGATAGAAACGGTGATCGAGCCTTACGCTGATCACAGATCAATAATTGCTACGAGATGTTTCAGACGGTTTCCGGAGGATCTCTGCAGCTTTGCCGAATGGCATCGCGCGAGAGGGGTTGCGCTGCCAGCGCGACGTTATAGTTGAAGTGGTGCTGTGGCAGGCCGGCCTTTTGGCCGGTTTCGGTGACTGCGCTAGTGAGTTTCTCTACGGAAAGGCACTTGTTGCACAGCTTTACATGGACCAGCGAATTTTCCGGATCGGGCGGCTCCCCGGCGGCGTGCGACGCCAGGTGTGCCATTGCTGCCTGCTGGGCAAATAGCAGGATTGCCGGCAGCAGGCATGAGAGAAATCGATTTCGGAACCGCTTGAGCATGATTTTCTCAGATTACCAAATCTGCACCGATGCTGCCAAGTGCAACGAGGGGGCCATGAGAGGTCCGTTCGTGTCCATCCCTCGCGCATTGGACCGCACTACATCTCGTCCATTGCCTGATTGTCGGGCAGGTGGCTGATATCACCCCAGTGAACAATTTCGAATCCGGACGCAGACACGCGTAGCGTATTAATTGAAGCATTTCGAATCGGGGACACACGGGGTGCGTCGAGGGCGATATTGCTCACCCACCGGTGAGCAATATCAACTACGCCGCCGTGGGTTACTGCAACGATTCGCTTGTTCCGGTGCGTTTGCGCAACCTCCGATAGTGCTTCTATTACGCGCCGCGCGAACATTTCGAGTGATTCGCCATCTTCCAGAGGGGCGTCAGCTATGCGGGAGCGGAACACGTCAAACATCTTTGGCACTATTTGTTGAGCCTGCTCCCGGGTTTTGCCTTGTAGCACTCCGAGATGGTGTTCTCGCAGCCGTGCATCCCGGATAACCGGCAGGCGGCATGCTCTGGCGATCGGATTCGCCGTTTGCATTGCCCGACCAAGATCGCTGCTGATGAGAACGTCAACCCGTTGATCAAGGAAACGCTCTCCGATTGCTTCGGCCTGTGCGAGTCCGGTTGCATTGAGCGCAATGTCAAGGTGACCCTGGATGCGCTGCTCGACATTCCAGTCGGTTTCACCGTGTCGTATGAGTATCAGTTCGGTCATTGTTTGATGTTGGAGATGGGTGCTGCTACAGGTGCTTCAAATTGTCGACTGCGCCTGGGGAGGCAAGCGTGTCACAGAACGACGCGCATTCTCACTAGCCGGAAGTTTTCACCGTTTTGCGCTTCGCCCGTGGATGTGCAGCGTCATACACCTTGGCCAGATGCTGCCAGTCGAGATGTGTGTAGACCTGGGTTGTGGAAATGCTCGCGTGACCAAGCATTTCCTGCACCGCGCGAAGGTCGCCACTTGACTGCAGAACATGCGATGCGAACGAATGGCGCAGCATGTGAGGATGCACATGTTGCGTCAGGCCTTGTTTCTTTGCCCACATAGAGAGCCGTTGCTGGACGGTACGGGACCCGATGGGCCGGCCGCGATGATTGACGAACAGCGCAACCACCCCTTGCTTTGCAACCTCGGCTCGCACAGCCAGCCATTGCCGGATGAATTCCAGGGCGAAACGTCCAACCGGCACGACGCGTGTCTTCGCCCCCTTGCCGAGAACGCGCACCGTGGCATCGTCGAAATCGATATCTGTTGGCGTCAAAGCTGTCAGCTCCGAAAGCCGGAGCCCGGATGAGTAGAACAGTTCGAACATGGCGCGGTCGCGGATGGCAAACGCGTCATCGGCAGGCAGTGATACCAGTTTCTCGACTTCTTCGGGTGACAAGGCGTCGGGAAGCGTCTTTGCGGTGCGCGGAGCACGCACGCCAACGCAGGGATTCTGCGTATAGCCGTGATCGCGCATCAGAAAGCCGAAAAAACCGCGCCACGCGGACAAGGCCCGGGCCAGGGAACGGCCACTATGGCCCATGCCGTGCAGCCGTGCTACGAAACGCCGGACGTGGTGAACCTGCAACTCACCGAAGGGCACTGTATCCGCCATCCTTAGCAGCAATTCGAGGTCGCGTCGATAGCTCTTGACCGTATGGCTGGAAAGCCGCCGTTCTTGTTCGAGATGAATCAGGTAGCCATCCACCTGCGGCTGGCATTCTCTGGCCGTATACCCGTTGCCCGGCGTCGGTTCGTTTTCGGTCACTCGACGTAGCGCGCCAGCGCCGCGGAAACGATGTCGCCAAGCCGTTGCAGGTAAAGCGTGCCCATTTCCGGGTAGAAACGCTGTACATCTTCCGAAGCAAGCAACATCAGACCGCTCAGATTGCCGCTCCCGAGTTTGACGTATGCAAAAGAGTGCAGAGCCGGTTGCGCCTCCGGGAACCACTGTATTGAATCGAGCACAGGGTGGGGCGCGCAGTATGGCGCCTTCAGACTGTCGGTGAAGGCTTTCACTTCATCCGACACCTCAGAGAACGCTTCAACAGCAGGTAGATTTTCTATGCCCCAGATGCGAACAGCAACGTGAGGAATCGAAAAGTCTTCTCCTAAATGAAAGTAAAGCGCGCGCAGAACATCCTCCAGTGACGCGGCGGATATCAGTGCCAGCGTAACGCGGTGCATACGCTCGCTGATCACGTCGTTCTCCTCGCCGAAGGTAATCAGTTCGGCAAGCTTTTCCTCTAGAATGCTGACGCGATCGCGCAATTGCGACATCTGGCGCTCCGCGATGGGAATCGCGCGCCCTTCATGTGGATCGGGAATGTTGATTTTTGCCAGTATGTCTGCGTGGGCATCGAGGAACTCTGGATGCTCCTGCAAATATTGCGCTACGTCTGCGTCAGTCATCGTTCTCCCTGAATTTCAATCTCGCCTTCAAAAACGGTGCGCGCAGGACCTGTCATCAGAACGCTATGACTGTTTCCCTGCCACGCAACGCGCAGCTTGCCCCCGCGAGTGTGAACGCAAACTTCCTGGTCCAGCAAATCCCACTGATTGCCAATTACGACGGCGGCACAGGCGCCGGTGCCGCACGCGAGCGTTTCACCGACGCCGCGCTCCCACACCCGCAACCGGATATTTTGTCGGTCAACGATCTGCATATATCCGGCGTTGACGCCTTGCGGGAACACCGGGTGTTTCTCAATTCCTGGTCCCTGCTCCGTGACCGGTGCTGAATCGACGCTTGCGACGACTTGCACTGCATGCGGATTGCCCATTGACACGGCGCCTGCCTCGATTTGCTGGTCATCGACGGTGATCGTGTAGGAACGCTCCCGACGCGGCACCTGCATCGGGATGTCGGCAGGTTCGAAACGCGGTGGGCCCATGTCAACGGTGACATTCCCGTCCGCTTCGAGACGGGGCTCGATGATGCCGCAGGCTGTCTCGACCCGGATCTTGTGTTTCGTCGACAGTTGCTTGTCATGCACGTATCGAACGAAGCAGCGCGCGCCATTGCCGCACTGACTGACTTCGTTGCCGTCAGCATTGAATATCCGGTAGAAAAAATCGGTTCCTTGCGTGCGTGGTAGTTCGATCACCAGCAACTGGTCAAAGCCGATACCCGTATGCCGGTCAGAAATCTGCTGAATCTCGCTCGCGCCAAGCGCAAAGGCGTTTCGTGTCGCATCGACGACGGCAAAATCGTTGCCTGCTCCTTCCATTTTGGTAAAGCGCAGACGGGTCACCCGACGTTGTCTCCTATTCGTTTCGACATTACGAAATCGTCCATGACATAACCATTTCCAATGTCCACCTTCAACTTGTTTGTGATATCGAAACCCGCTCTGCGGTAAAAAGCTATAGATGCAGTGTTGCCCTTGTTGACTTGAAGGTAAAGCACCGAAAATCCCCGGTCGCGTGAGCGGGCCTCCACGTGTTGCACCAGTGCGTAGCCGAGGCCGCATCCCTGTACTTTCGGGTGCACATAGAGTTTGTCGAGTTTGACCGACGCCGTGTCTGACCCCGGCTCATAGCAGGCAAAACCAGCGAGAAACGAACCGGCTTCAACCTTGTCCCACCAGGCGTCCTGCGCTGCGATCTGGGATGCGATTACATCCGGACTGTAGCGTTGCGCCAGCATGTAATCGATCTGGCTAACGGTAATTATTCCCGGATAGTGCAGATACCAGATGTCACGCGCCAGCCGGGAGATGGGTTCCAGGTCCGGCTGTGAAACCGGCGAGATTTGCACGGTACCGTCGCAGTTCTTGATCATAGGGTGTTCGATAGAAGCGGCTCGCACGGACCGTTGCGGTCACGCCAGATACAGCGGTCCATGATGACCTTGATGCCGTTGTCACGCGCCCGTTCAGCAGCTGCTTCGTTGATGATGCCTTCCTGAATCCAAAGCCGTTTGAAATTCCGGTCCAGACATTCGTCAACGATGGCATCGAGAAAACGGGCCGGCCGAAACACGTGGACCAGATCAACCGGGTCCGGTACGTCAGAGACGCTCGCAAATGCTTGCTCGCCCAATATCGTCTGCACTAACGGGCGAACCGGGATAATTGTATAGCCAGCGCCCTGCAAGCCGCGCGCGATGCGGTAACTGGGGCGCTTTTGCAATGGCGACAAACCCACCATCGCGATGATTCTGATCTCGCGCAGCAGGTCGCAAATTTCACCTATATCGGGATTGGAAAACATTGTTCTGTCCGAAACGCTTCGTAGGATACCTGTTCAGTAGAATCTTTTCTCGCCGGCCGGCCGGGTCTTGAATCGTTTGTGAACCCAATAGTATTGCTCCGGAACGTGCCTGACGCTGTCTTCGATAAACCGGTTCATTCGGGCTGTATCGGCGCGAAAGTCTTCTCCGGGGAAATTTTCCCACGCTGGCAAGAACCGGATGACGTAGCTTTCCCCTGCGCTCTTCTGCTCGATCAGAACCGGAACAACACTGGCCCGCGTCAGCTTGGCCAGCCGGGGTACTGCGTCGATCGTAGCCGCCGGCACACCAAAAAACGGTACGAATACCGCATCGCGAGGCCCGAAATCCATATCAGGCAGAAAAAACAAAGGCAGCCTTGCCTTCAACCCGCGTATCACGCGTTTGATCCCGTCCTGCCGGGACGCGAGCCTGATCGGCCGGAAGCGGGTGCGCCGTGAGATGAGAAAGCGGTCAAACACCTCGTTTTTCTGGTGGCTATACATCGACTGCGCATCTTCCTCGATCGACAGGCGAATGGCGAGAATTTCGACGCCAACAAAGTGCGGTGCCAGCACGATGACGGGTCCGGATCGGCTGGCGAGATCGAAGTGTTCCTTCCCTTCTATGGTTGCAAGCTTGCGCACGCGGTCCGCTCCGGACCACCAGGCAATGCTGGTTTCTGCCAACGCGCGCCCGAACGCGCGGAAGTGCGCGCGCGCCAGCTTTTCTCGCTCGGTCCGTGAAAATTCGGGGAAACACAGCTCGAGATTAACGCGCACCACATTGCGCCGTTCAGCGGCTAGCAGCATGATCAGCATCCCGGTGATCTCGCCTGTTCGTGCGAGCACTGAGCGTGGCAGGAAATGCAGTGACCACATTACTGCGAGGGCGATTCGGGTCAGCATTTCAGTTTACTGTCCGCGCTGAAACACTCACGGTGTGCATGTTGTTGTTCATTTGGCACGGGGCGGTTCGACTCCGGCCGGCGTTTTGTACCGGTTGTATGACCACATGTACTGCTCCGGGCACCGTCGGACGATTTCCTCAAGCGCGCGGTTGAGGTGGCGTGCTGCCGTTTCCGCCTTGTCAGGTGGCGGCATATTCTCAAAACACAATTCGAAGCCGGCCCCTTGAGGCAATCGTAGCGCGTAAGTCAGGACGATAGGCGCCCGGCTGCGTTGCGCGAGCCTCGAGGCCAGTGTCATGGTGTAGGCAGGGCGTCCGAAAAAGTCCGCCCATTCCCCGTCTCCCGCACCCGGTACCTGATCGGGCAGCATGCCAACCGCCTCGCCTTTTTTTAGCGCCTTGAGCAACTGTCGCACGCCACTGACATCGGTTGTGGCAAGTCGCATCTGGGGGCGCATTCTCCCGGCCCGCATTGCAGTGTCCAGTGCGGCGAAGTGTGGCGGTCGGTACAGTGCCGTGACAGGGAATCGCAAAGAGAAGTACTGTGGAATGACTTCAAAGCAACCGATATGCGGCGTCAGAATAATGATCCCACGGCCCTGGCTTTGCGCCTTTTCGATGATCTCCCAGCCACTGACCTTTCGAACCCAGCCAGCGCTTTCCTGCTGAGATCGAAACCATACAGCCGGCAGCTCGGCGGTTGCTCTTCCGGCTTCGAGCACGCAGTTTCTCAGCAATTGCGGGAAATGGGCCTCATCGCGACAGACGCCACTGCCACGCAGATTGGTGCGCAGGCGTTTCGCGTATGATGGCGATGCGCGGTAGGCCAGCCAGCCAAGCAGGGATCCAGCGCGATGTAGCCAGGCCAGTGGCAGCTTTGAGAGTACCCTCAGCAGCCCGGTCAGCATGTCGTACGGATTTTGGCTTTGTAGCTGGCCTTTGCTATCCTGCGCGACTTTCTCGAAAGACTAATGGACAAGCTGATGAACGATTACCTGTTTACTTCCGAATCGGTTTCCGAAGGCCATCCGGACAAGGTGGCGGACCAGATTTCGGACGCCGTACTTGATGCAATATTAACCCATGACCCGACGGCCCGCGTGGCTGCCGAGACCATGGTGAATACAGGCCTGGTCGTGATGGCGGGCGAAATTACCAGCAATGCGGTGGTTGATTTCCAGCAGGTTGCCCGGGATACCATCAAACGCATCGGCTACGACAACACTGACTACGGCATTGACTACAAAGGGTGTTCGGTACTGGTTGCTTACGACAAGCAAAGCCCGGATATCAAGCAGGGTGTCGATACGGCCCATGATGATCCACTCAACCAGGGTGCGGGCGACCAGGGCCTGATGTTCGGTTACGCTTGTGACGAGACGCCAGTCTATATGCCGCTGGCGATCCATCTGGCGCATAGGCTGGTTGAGCGGCAGTCGGAGTTGCGGCGCGATGGCCGTTTGCCCTGGCTGCGGCCCGATGCCAAGTCACAAGTGACGTTGCGTTACGTTGACGGCAAGCCAGAGGCAATCGATACAGTTGTGCTATCGACGCAACATGCACCGGAAATCGGTCTCGAGCAAATCCGCGAAGCAGTCATTGAGGAGGTTATCAAGCCGGTATTGCCAAAAGATCTGATCAAGGGCGATATCACTTATCTTGTTAATCCGACCGGGCGCTTTGTGATCGGCGGGCCGCATGGCGATTGTGGCCTGACGGGTCGAAAAATCATTGTCGACACCTACGGCGGTGCGGCACACCATGGCGGTGGCGCGTTTTCCGGCAAAGACCCCTCGAAAGTGGACCGCTCTGCCGCCTATGTGTCGCGCTATGTCGCCAAGAATATCGTTGCAGCTGGACTGGCCAGCAAATGCGAAGTCCAGGTTTCCTACGCCATCGGGGTGGCCCGGCCGACCAGCGTCTACGTCACAACTTTCGGTACCGGAAAGATAGCGGATGAAGCTATTGCCAAGCTGGTCGAGCAACATTTCGACCTGCGGCCCAAAGGGATTGTGCAGATGCTTGATCTGTTGAGACCCATTTACGAGAAGACTGCTGCATACGGTCATTTTGGCCGTGACGAACCGGAATTCACTTGGGAGAACCTGGACAAAGTCGAAGCGCTGAAGAGTGACGCCGGGCTCAAGTCCTCGGCGCCGGCTTGAGAAGCCGCGCCGGCCGGTGTTTTCGACCCATGAGGAGTGCGCTATAATGACCAACTTGCTGAGGAGCGCTGCGACCTTTTTCGACTAGAGGGCCAGGCTCAGCAACTGAACAACGGCGCTCACAAACCTTTCAACGGTTTGGGGGCGCCTTTTTTTATGTCGCGCTTCTGAACAAGACTTGTACAGGAGAGTGCTGATGTCTGCAGTTCTGCAACCGAATACCAAATCCGAAGACTACCGTGTAGCTGACCTTTCGCTGTCCGAATTCGGCCGCAAAGAGATCCGAATCGCAGAAACCGAAATGCCGGGGTTGATGGCGATTCGTGAAGAGTATGCGGCAACCCAGCCCTTGCGCGGAGCTCGCATCGCCGGTTCGCTGCATATGACCATCCAGACGGCGGTTTTGATCGAAACCTTGCTGGCGTTGGGAGCTGAGGTTCGCTGGGCTTCCTGCAACATCTATTCGACGCAGGACCATGCGGCCGCCGCAATTGCGGCAGGCGGCACCCCGGTGTTTGCCTACAAGGGCGAGTCGCTCGAGGAGTACTGGGCGTACACGCATCAGATATTCGAGTGGCCGGGTGGCAACTTTGCCAACATGATTCTTGATGATGGTGGCGATGCCACGACGTTGCTGCATCTGGGTGTTCGCGCCGAAAGCGATGCGGCCGTGCTGAACCATCCTTCCAGCGAGGAAGAAACAGTAATGTTTGCCGCCATCAAGAACCGGCTTGCTACTGATCCGAAGTGGTACTCGACCCGGCTGGATCATGTGAAAGGCGTAACCGAAGAAACGACGACGGGTGTCAAGCGCCTGTATCAGATGGCGCAGGAAGGTCTGCTGAAGTTTCCCGCCATCAACGTCAACGATTCCGTCACCAAATCCAAGTTCGATAACCTCTACGGTTGCCGCGAGTCGCTGGTTGACGGCATCAAGCGCGCAACCGATGTAATGATCGCCGGCAAGGTCGCGCTGATTGCAGGCTATGGAGACGTTGGCAAGGGCTGCGCCCAGGCGATGCGCGCGCTGTCGGCGCAAGTCTGGGTCACCGAAATTGACCCGATCTGTGCATTGCAGGCGATGATGGAAGGCTACCGTGTGGTCACGATGGAGTACGCCGCCGACAAGGCCGATATCTTTGTTACCGCCACCGGCAACTTCAATGTAATCGAGCATGACCACATGAAAGCCATGAAAGACCAGGCGATTGTTTGCAACATCGGTCACTTCGACAATGAAATCGATGTCGCTTCGCTTAGCAAGTACGAGTGGGACAATATCAAGCCGCAGGTCGACCACATCATTTTCCCGGACGGCAAGCGCATCATTCTTCTCGCCGAAGGCCGGCTGGTAAACCTCGGTTGCGGTACCGGGCATCCGAGTTATGTGATGAGTTCTTCGTTTGCGAATCAGACCATCGCCCAGATCGAGTTGTTCAACAATCCGGAGGCCTACCCGGTCGGCGTGCATGTCTTGCCGAAACACCTCGATGAAAAAGTCGCCCGCCTGCAGTTGGCCAAGCTTGGTGCGCAACTGACCGAGCTGACCGATGCACAGTCCCGCTACCTCAGTATTAACAAGGAAGGTCCTTACAAGCCGGAACAGTATCGTTACTGATCGGGCTCTGATCTGGATGTCCGTGCGTGGGCGTTTTTTGCGCACGGGCATGCCAGCGAAGAGTCGCGGGCGCTATCGGATCGCCAGGATAGCAGCAACCCAGTTAGCGCGCGTATTTTCTGCAGTCACCGGATGTATGTATGGCTAGCGATTCCAGATCGGAGTTGAGTTTCGAGTTTTTCCCGCCGCAAACGCTCGCCGGTGGAGAGAATCTGCGCGCAGTACGGCGGCGACTTGCGGGTTTTTCCCCGGAATTCTTTTCGGTGACCTTCGGTGCCGGAGGATCGACGCAAGGACGTACCCGAGACACTGTTTTTGAAATTTGCGACGAAGGCCAGTCGGTGGCGCCGCATGTTTCCTGTATTGCATCGAACCATGACAGCCTCAAGGCGATGCTTGACGAATACCGTGAGCATGGCATCCGGCGCATTGTTGCCCTGCGCGGTGATCTGCCGTCGGGGATGGCACAGGCAGGCGAGTTCCGTTACGCATCTGAGCTCGTTTCCTTCGTGCGCAGCACCTACGGTGAGACTTTTCATATCGAGGTTGCGGCTTATCCCGAGTATCACCCGCAGTCACGTTCCGCACGCGACGATCTGCTGAACTTCAGGAAAAAGGTTGAAGCGGGTGCTGATTCGGCCATTACCCAGTACTTTTTCAACGCCGATGCCTATTTTCATTATCGTGACGAGTGCGCAAAGATGGGTGTGACCATTCCGATTGTTCCCGGGATCATGCCGATTGGGCGTTTTCATCAGTTGGCGCGCTTTTCCGATGCCTGTGGGGCGGAGATTCCGCGCTGGATACGGCGCAAGCTGGAAGGCTATGCTGATGACGCGGAATCGATCAAGGCGTTCGGCCTTGATGTTGTCACCCGGCTTTGCGACCAGCTACTGGGCAATGGTGCGCCGGGACTGCATTTCTACACCATGAACCAGGCGGATACGGTGTGCGCAATTTGTGATCGCCTCGGGTTGGAGCGCGCCCCGGGCTAGCCGTTCCGCAACGACAGAGCGGCAGGCAAGCCCGATGCCAGTCCGTATTCATATGGCGGGCGACACGGCTTTGTCAGCCGGGCACATCAGGCGGCTGCGCGCACCCCTTTGCTGCGTGAAGGGTGTGCGGCATACGCGTGATAGGCCGCAGCTTCGGCCGCGCCGAATTCGATCTTCGCGCCCATGTCATCAAACAAGCTCTCGAGTGCGCACAGGCACAGCATCACGTTCTCCATCTTGCAGCTATAGCCCATGATGCCAAAGCGCCAGATTTTTCCGGCCAGCGTTCCCAGGCCCGCACCGATCTCGATGTTGAACTCGGTGAGCAAGCGGCGGCGCACTTCTTTTTCATCCACGCCGGGCATGACGTAGACCGCGTTCATCTGTGGCAAACGGTATTGTTCATCAACCAGAAACTTCAATCCCAGTGTTTCCAGACCGGCCCTGAGCGCCTTGTGGTTGCGTTGGTGGCGTGCCCACGAAGCTTCCAGCCCTTCATCGCGCAGCATTACCAGCGCTTCATGCAACGAGTACAGTGCATTGGTCGGTGCAGTGTGGTGGTAGGTCCGCGTCGTGTCGCCCCAGTAGCCGAGCAGCAGGTTGATATCCATGAACCAGCTCTGCCCGCGCGTTTTACGATTTTTTACGAGTTCGACAACCCGATCGCTGAACGTAATGGGTGACAGGCCAGGAGTGCACGAGAGGCACTTCTGGCTACCGGAATAGACCGCGTCGAGCCCCCACTCATCCACCAGCACCGGAATACCGGCGAGCGATGTGACAGCGTCGACGATGGTGTATGCATCGTATTTTCGGGCAATTTCGGCAAGCGCCTTCGCATCTGATGCGACACCTGTTGACGTTTCCGCGTGCACAAATGCAAGAATCTTCGCATCCGGATTCTTCTGGAAGGCTTCCTCGACCTTGTTCGGGTCCACCGGGGTTCCCATCGAATCTTCGACGACAATGGCAACGCCGCCGCAGCGCTCTACGTTTTCAATCATGCGGCCGCCGAAGACGCCATTGCGGCAAACGATGACCTTGTCACCGGGGCTCACCATATTGACGAAACACATTTCCATTCCGACCGAGCCTGGCCCGGAAACCGGGAAGGTCAGGGAATTCTTCGTCTGGAAGGCGTAGCGCAGCAGTTCCTTCAGTTCGTCCATCATGGTGACGAACACGGGATCGAGATACCCGATCGTCGGCCGGCCCATGGCAGAGAACACACGTGGGTGGATCTCTGACGGCCCAGGACCCATCAGGGTGCGCTGGGGCGGGTAAAAGGAGCCGATACTGGCGCTGCTGTCAGAACTCATAACCTTGTTTCCTTTGCGGAAAATGTACTTTTAGTGACTCACGATAAACGCGCAGTTTACATTTGCCCGATGGTTGGCGAAAGCTGCAATTGAGAATCGGTGAGTCTTCTCATCCGTTGTTACGGTGCTGGATCAGTCGAATCAGGCCCATTCCGGCGAGCATGGCCACTATGAACATCCAGACACGCGAATCACCGAAGCTGCTGGAAACGATGGCCGGGCCGGGGCACAGACCTGCGAGACCCCAACCGAGGCCAAACAGCAACGAGCCGGATATCAGAGTCTTGTCTACGTTTACCTTTTCTGGCATTACGAAATTCTTGTCAAACAACGGTGAGGAACGGCGCAATGCGAACCGGTAACCGAGTGCAAACACAGCAACGGCGCCGGCCATTACGAAGGCAAGGCTGGGGTCCCATTGTCCTGAGAGGTCAAGGAAGCCGATGACTTTTGCAGGATTGCTCATTTGCGAAATGATCAGCCCGGCGCCGAACAGCCCCCCACCTATAAAAGCAGCAAGAACCCGTCTCAAAGCAGATGCCTCGCTACGTATACCGTCAGGAAGCCGGATGCCATAAAAGTTCCGGTCGCGATGAGAGAACGCGTGGACAGCCGCGACACGCCACAAACGCCATGCCCGCTGGTGCAGCCGCCCGAGAGGCTGGTCCCGATGCCCACCAGAAGCCCGGCAATAACTGCACCCGCATAGCCGACGTCCATAGTGAAATGCACGGACTCCGGAAACGCGATCGTCGCGATTGCCCCTGCGCTCAGCAAACCGGCGATAAAGGCGACGCGCCACATCAGGTCGATGCCGCGCGCGCCGATGGCGTTACCGAGGATTCCGGATACGCCGGCAATTCTGCCGAGCAGCCACCACATCGCAGTTGCCGCCAGACCGATAAGAGCACCACCAATCAAGGCGCTGACTGGCGTGAAGTTCACAATTGTCATGCCGTACCTTCCATTCGCTATCTACTTTGCCGTGAATTGAATTACCTGGCTGGAAAATGTGTCAGCATCGAATGCCGTGTCGCCATCAGGCCATGCTGCCCCGCCCGCTTCGAGGCCGCGGAAATCGAATTGCGCCGGATCGAGCAGATGCGATGGTGAAATGCGCTGCAAAGCCGCGAACATGGTTTCCAGGCGCCCGGGAGTTTGCCTGTCCCATTTCCGTAGCATCTCCTTCACGACCTGCCGCTGAAGATTATCCTGCGACCCACACAGATTGCACGGGATGATCGGGAAGGCCTTCAGAGCGGCGTACTGCTCCAACTCATTCTCCCGGCAGTAGGCGAGTGGCCGGATCACCATGTGCTGCCCATCGTCGGACACAAGTTTCGGTGGCATTGCCTTGAGGCGGCCACCGTGGAACAGATTCAGGAAAAACGTTTCGAGAATGTCATCGCGGTGATGGCCGAGCGCGATCCTGGTGGCGCCGAGTTCACTGGCGACGCGGTACAAAATACCACGCCGCATCCGCGAGCACAGGCCACACATAGTCTTGCCTTCGGGGATCACGCGCTTGACCACGCTGTAGGTGTCCTGCTCGACAATGTGAAACCTGACGCCTCGCGATGCCAGGTACTCGGGCAGCACATGCTCCGGAAATCCCGGATGCTTCTGGTCGAGATTGACCGCGATCAGATCAAAATCTACCGGTGCGTGTTGTTGCAGTGAAAGCAAGACGTCCAGCATTGCATAACTGTCTTTGCCCCCCGAAAGGCACACCATCACCTTGTCGCCCTCGCCGATCATTTCGAAATCGGCGATCGCTTCGCCCACCTGGCGGCGCAACCGCTTGGCGAGCTTGTTGCCTTCATAGTTTTGTTTCTGCAGGTTTGGCATGCGGCTACGTTGCCCGAAAGATTTCGAATCCGACCGATTCGCAGTCGGGATAAACATCCGGCTTCTCGCTCGAGACCCGGGCAGCCAGCACGCCACTCTTGGCAAGGAAGATATCGAGGATGCGTTCGCAGAACGTTTCCTGCAGATGAAAGTGTCCGCTGTCCGCAATTTCCAGGATGGTCTTGCGGAGAAAATCGTAATCGACCGTCTCACGAATAGTGTCGTGTTTGATTCTTCCGTCCGGGTCGATGTAGAGGTCGACGTTTACGATGACGCGCTGCCGGGCCTGCTTTTCGAAGTCGTGAACGCCCATCGAAATGGACACGTCAAAATTCTTCAGAAAAATCCGCCTGCTGTTTTGTAAACCGGCAGAGATGCTTTCCGACTTGTTCGCGCTCAAGCGCGTTGGTTCTTGGGTGTCCATTAGCTCACTTCAAACTGTACGTCACGCTTTAGAGGCCACAGATGCTGGCCACCATCGACGATCATGGTGTGGCCGGTGACCGACTTCGCCGCAAGCAGGTAGCGAACGGCCTCAACGATATCGTTGACATCGCTGCTGCGACCCATAGGGGCATGCGCGTGAGCGCGTTCGAATCCCTCCCCTGTCTGTTCGCCGCTGACAAGGGTGATTCCAGGTGCGATCGCGCATACGCGAACCTTTGGTGCCAGTGCCATGGCCAGCATACGGGTCGCACCTTCCATTGCCACTTTGGTAAGGGTGTAGGAGAAGAAATCCGGGTTGAGATTGAATACTTTCTGATCGAGCATGTTTACCACGCACCCAACGGTGTCCGGAGGGACTTGTGCCGCGAACTCACGAACCAGTTGCAGCGGCGCGCGTAGATTGATCGCTGCGTGCTTTTCCCAGGTTGCCGGATCAAATCCGGCAGGATCATCGAATTCGAATAAAGAGGCGTTGTTTATGAGGCAACTCAGGGGTCCGATCCGGCGCTCACATTCGCCAATCAGTCCAGTAACCGCAGCGGCGTCAGCGAGATCACACTTGACCGCTGCAGCGCGAACGCCCAGCGTCTGCAGTTCTTCGGCGAGCTGCGATGCCGCCTCTTCCGACTGGTGATGGTGGATCGCCACGTTCCATCCGTCAGCAGCAAGCCCCATGGCAATGGCCTTGCCGATGCGCCTGGCAGAGCCGGTCACCAGAGCGGAGCGGTTGCGATTGCTAGAATCACTCATTGGGTACCGCGCTGCTTGCGGAGCGCGTGAGGTCTGATCAAGAATCGCAATTCTAGCTTACCGAACAGCAGGAACTTTGGTGTCCACATTCCCGGGCCGGAACCCTTCCGGCCTGCCACAGCCCGACGATGATGCTCGCGTGCACGCGGCGCGGGTGCGGAGCCACATTCGCCAGCGAATCGAGGCCGGTGACGGCTGGATTCCGTTCGCTGTTTTCATGGATCTGGCACTGCATGCTCCGGGGCTGGGTTATTACGCGGCCGGGTCGCAGAAATTTGGCCGGGAGGGTGATTTCGTCACCGCGCCGGAGATGACGCCACTTTTCGGCCGGGCTCTGGCCCGCCAGGTGGCTGAAATCCTGGAGTACACCGGCGGCGAGATTCTGGAGCTTGGTGGTGGAACGGGAGTGCTGGCCGTAGATATTCTGGGCGAACTGGACCACCTCGGCTTGTTGCCGGCCCGTTATCGTATCCTCGAACCGAGCGCGGAGCTCGCCCAGCGGCAACGGCAGCGAATCCACCAGAGTTTGCCGACAATGATCGACCGGGTTGAATGGATGGACAGGCTCGACGGTCTTGAGTCATCGCCTGCTGGCTTCAGGGGAGTGGTCATTGCGAACGAGGTGCTCGATGCCTTGCCGGTTCATATCCTGGCCTGGCGGCAGGAAGGCGTGTTCGAGCGTGGTGTGGCGCTGAAGGGTGACAAATTGGTGTGGGAAGACAGGCCGGCAAGCTGCTCGCTGCAGGCGGCCGCTGAAGGACTCGGGCTGTCCATCGCGGATTGTGAAGTACCGTACGTCAGCGAAGTGTGTCCCGCAATGACGGATCTCGTCACCAGGCTCGCGCAGAGCATCGACCGAGGTGCAGTACTCATGATCGATTATGGTTTCCCGCGAGCGGAGTATTACCACCCGCAGCGAAACGGCGGCACATTGATGTGCCATTACCGTCATCATGTTCATGATGATGCGTTGTTCCTGCCTGGATTGCAGGATATTACTGCCCATGTGGACTTCACGGCCGTCGCCGAAGCGGGCGTCGATGCCGGTTGTCAGCTTGCCGGTTACACCACGCAGGCCCAATTTCTCCTCAACTGCGGAATTACGGAGCTGCTGGCTCGCACGCCTGCCGATGACGTGGCAGCCTACCTGCCACAGTCGACGGCGGTGCAGAAACTGCTTTCACCCGCGGAGATGGGAGAATTGTTCAAGGTCCTTGCACTATCGCGTGGAATCGATGCGCCGTTGCTCGGATTCGCCGAGGGCGATCGCATTGGCAGGCTTTGACTGCCCGGGTGTGTAGTTTCGGGACATGCCGGTGTTTGCCGGTGTCGATCGTATATTGTCGTGTGCGAAATATCGGCTGGACCATGTCGCAGGTCGTAGTGATCCGGCGGGTGCCGGAGCCAATGCCGGCACAGACAGTACGGTTTCTAAACAGGAATTCCTAGATGCATATTCACATCCTTGGTATTTGCGGGACGTTCATGGGAGGGGTTGCAGTCATCGCCAAGCAGGCCGGCCACACGGTGACCGGATGTGATGCCAACGTCTACCCGCCGATGAGCAGCCAGCTCGAAGCGCAAGGGATCGGTTTGACTGAAGGCTGGGATCCGTCACAGACCGAACTCAAGCCCGACTTGTTTGTGATCGGCAATGTGGTGTCGCGCGGTAATCCGCTGATGGAAGAGATACTGAATCAGGGATTGCCGTATGTTTCCGGCCCGCAGTGGCTGGCCGAGAATGTCCTGCGAAATAACTGGGTTCTTGCGGTCGCTGGCACACATGGCAAGACCACCACGAGTGCGATGCTGGCATGGATTCTCGAGTACGCTGGCCTCAATCCGGGGTTTCTGATCGGTGGCGTGCCCCTTGATTTTGGCGTCTCCGCTCGTATTACCGAATCGGGATTCTTCGTGATTGAAGCGGACGAGTACGACACGGCATTCTTTGACAAGCGCTCAAAGTTCGTTCATTACCGGCCGCGCACCGCGGTGTTGAACAATCTCGAGTTCGACCATGCCGACATCTTTGTGGACCTTGCTGCGATCGAAACCCAGTTTCATCATCTGGTCCGGACCATCCCGGGTAACGGGTTGATCGTTGCAAATGGTAGCGAAGCGAGTTTGCGGCGAGTGTTGGATCGGGGTTGCTGGACGCCGGTCGAATGGCTCGATCGCGATAATGGGTGGTCGGTGCAACCTGGCGAAGATGTCAGTGCGTTTGATGTTTTGTGCGGTGGAGAGGTGCAGGGTTGCCTTGACTGGAAGCTTAGCGGGCAGCACAACCGGATGAATGCCCTGGCAGCAGTCGCTGCCGCCCGTCACGCCGGCGTACCTTCGGCCGTCGCCATCGAGGCCTTGGGCACGTTCAAGAATGTCAAGAGACGAATGGAAGTACGCGGCGAAATCAACGGAATCACTGTTTACGATGACTTTGCGCACCACCCCACGGCAATTGAAACGACCGTGACAGGCTTGCGCGCCGCCGTTGGTGAAGCGCGTATTGTCGCGGTATTTGAACCGCGTTCGAATACGATGAAGATGGGCAGCGTCAAGCAGGCGCTTCCCGACAGTGTTGCGGCCGCCGACCTGGTCTTCTGTTACACGAAAGGGCTGGACTGGGATGTCTCCGAAACGCTGCGCCCGCTGGGTACGAAATCACAGTGTTTTGACGATATTGATGCGTTGGCCGGCGCCGTCGCAGCTGTGGTGCGAAGTGGCGATCATGTTGTAATCATGAGCAACGGTGGCTTCGGTAATGTGCACGAAAAGCTGCTGCATTTACTGCGTACGCCTGATGTCCGCTGACGCAGTTTTTTTCGGGTCGAGCAACAATTGTCTGAGAGTGGCGTTGGGATGATTCTTTACATCCACGGCTTCAACAGCTCGCCTGCGTCTCACAAGGCGAATCAGCTTCGTCGTCGGCTGGCGGCTATGGAACGGGAAAATCAGTTCGTCTGCCCCGCCCTGTCGCACTGGCCCGAGGAGGCAATGAACCAGCTCAGGGACCGGGTTGCCCTTGAGGGCCCGGAACAGGTGACCCTCGTGGGCAGTTCGCTGGGGGGCTTTTACGCAACCTGGCTGACCGAGTACCTCGGTTGCCGTGCCGTCCTGGTGAATCCGGCAATAACGCCTCAGGGGGGCTTGCGAGCTTACCTGGGGCCACAGAAGAACCTGTATACCGGGGAGCCATACGAGTTCACGGAAACCCATCTGGCGCAACTCGAGGCGTTATATGTCGAGCAGCCAGGGAAAATGGATCATTACTTCCTGATTCATACCACCGGAGACGAGTTACTCGACTGGCGGGTGGCGGTGGCGCGCTACAACGGCTGCCGGCAAATTATCGTCGCGGGCAGCGATCATGGTTTTAGTGAGTTCGGCGGCTATGCCGACAGCGTGCTCGAGTTTGCGAAATTGTGAGTCAGGCGTTGCGTAAGGGGTATCCCGGGCCTTGCCTGGCAAGAGCAGCCTCGAGCCAATCCGCGCATCGTTGCTCGCGTATAATGCGCCACCTTTTGCGCTGCGCTCCGCGCGCCAACCCGACAGTCGCATGAACGTACTTTACGAAGAGGCCGGCAGCCTGAAGGCTGCTTCAATTGTTGAAGACAACAACACTTCGCTACAGGTCCAGACGCAGCATGGAAAGCGCGCCAAGGTAAAAGCGGCTGCTGTCCTGCTGCGTTTTGAACATCACTCGCTGAACGATTTCATGGACCGTGCGCGGGCCGTCGCAGAAGGCATTGAGCCCGGTTTTCTGTGGGAAGCCTGTGGCGATTCGGAATTCTCTTTCAACGTTCTGGCGGAAGAATACTTTGGCCATCAACCGGAAGCAGAGGAAGCGGCCGGTCTGCTGATGCGGCTGCAGGCAACGCCGACGCATTTCTACAAAAAGGGCAAGGGGCGCTACAAACCGGCACCGCCGGATGCGCTTAAGGCAGCACTGGCCTCGATCGAACGCAAGCGCCAGCAAGCGGAGCTGCAGGCGGATTACGTCGCGAGTCTGTCGCGCTTTGAACTTCCGGAGGCTTTTGAACCCATTCTCCCCCGTTTGTTGTACAAACCCGATCGGACTGCGGTGGAAACAAAAGCCGCAGAGGAAGCTTGCTCGCAACTGAAGCTCTCGCTGCCGCGCTTGCTTGAAAAATGCGGAGCACTCCCTTCTACCCACGATTACCATTTCGAGCGGTTTTTATTTGAGTTTTTTCCACGCGGAACGGGTTTTGACGACGAATTGATCCGCGGAGGTGCTGTAGAGCTATCGGGCACGGTGGATGAACTACCGCTGGCACCAGCTCGAGCGTTCAGTATCGACGACGAGACCACGACCGAAATCGACGATGCGTTCTCAGTGACGCGGATCGATAGCGGCAACTGGCAGATCGGCATACATATCGCCGCACCGGCTTTGGGTATGGAGCCAGGCTCGAAACTGGATGCCGAAGCGCGAAAGCGGATGTCCACCGTGTACTTCCCGGGCGGCAAAGTGACCATGTTGCCGCAACCGGTGATAGACCGGTTCAC
>DATKYN010000168.1:0-2794 GCA_035528435.1 Burkholderiales bacterium | reverse complement strand
CCGATGCGAGCAATCACTTTTCCGGAGAACAGCGCCGACGGGACCGACGACACGTAGATCAGCGCGGTCACCAGCCCCACCGCCGCCGCACTGACACCGACGTCACCTTGCGCGACCGGCGCCAGGATGGGTGGTGTAAATATGACCAGCGACGCCTGGATTTGCACCGCCAGCGTAATGATCAACGGCAGCAAAAAACCTGTCATGTCACCACCACTGTTCGCAGACCGCTATCGGGAAAATGGAAAACTTTCGGAATCTCACTACAAAATTTCAAGCAAACGCACGCTAACGAAGAAGTCGAACTCTTCGTCACATCTGACGCTTGCACGCCTTGTCGGCGAAGAGTTCGAGTCGTCCGGCAGTCAGGAACATGCCTGTTGGTTTACCGTCACGCGCCCGACTGTGCGAGCGCCTGATCGAGATCCCACAGGATGTCATCGATATCCTCGATACCGATTGACAGGCGGATCATGTCGGGAGACACCCCGGCGGTAAGCTGCTCTTCCTCGGACAACTGCCGGTGCGTGGTCGATGCCGGATGAATCACCAGCGTCTTCGCGTCGCCGACATTTGCAAGGTGCGAGAAAAACTGCAGCGCCTCGATGAATTTCACACCCGCTTCATGGTCGCCCTTGATGCCAAACGTCATGATCGCGCCGCAACCCTTGGGCAGATATTTCTGCGCCAGCGCGTAATCCGGGCTGCTCTTCAGTCCAGGGAAATTCACCCACGACACCCGCGAATGCGATTCGAGAAACTCGGCAACCTTGAGTGCGTTCTGCACATGACGATCCATGCGCACATGCAAGGTCTCGAGTCCCTGCAGCAGCAACCAGGCGCTCATCGGAGACAAAGTCGGGCCGAGTGTACGCATGGTCTCCATGCGCGCTTTCATGGTGAAGCTGAAATCGCCAAAGGTTTCATGGAAACGAACGCCGTGATAACCACGCGATGGCTCGGTCATCATCGGGAAGTTGCCGTTGCCCCAGTCAAACTTACCGGACTCGACCATCAACCCACCCATCGTCGTGCCATGCCCGCCAATGAACTTGGTGGCGGAGTGCACCACGATATCGGCACCGAACGTGAGCGGTTTGCACAGGTAGGGCGTTGCAAAGGTGTTGTCGATCACCAGCGGGATACCCGCTTCGTTGGCGATTTTCGCGACCGCTTCGATGTCGAGCACGTTGATGCGCGGATTACCCATTGTTTCCGCGTACAAGGCCCGTGTCTTTTTGGTAATTGCCTTGCGGAAATTTTCCGGGTCCTGCGGATCGACAAAAACCGTGTTGATGCCGAATTGTCTGAATGTCACGTCGAACTGCGAATAGGACCCGCCGTAGAGCGTGCTGGCCGAGACCAGTTCATCGCCTTGGCGCAGCAGCGTGAGCAGGGCACACATCTGCGCCGCCTGCCCGGAACTCGCTGCCAACGCCGCACGCCCATCCTCAAGGGCCGCCACACGTTCTTCCAGTACGGCATTTGTCGGGTTGGATATGCGTGAATAGACGTTGCCGAACGTTTGCAGGTTGAACAGACTGGCAGCGTGGTCCGCCGAGTCGAACACGTATGACGTTGTCTGATAAATCGGGGCGGCGCGCGCGCCCGTTACCGCATCCGGGATTTGCCCGGCGTGAAGGCACAGCGTGCCGAAGCCGTATTCTCTGTCTGCCATCGATTAATCTCTCAATCCGTATCCGTACTTAATAGGGCAGCCACTGCGGGCGCTTGGAGCTGATGACCTTGGTGTTGACACCAGCCCAGTTCAGCCCGCCGTACAAGCGGCCGTGCTCGATTTTTACGCAGCGATCCTGTACGACTTCGAGTCCGGCGTCACGTGCCATCTTCGCAGCCTTTTCGTTGATCACGCCGAGTTGCAGCCACAACACTTTCGCGCCGATCTCGATGGCCTGTTCGGCCAGCGGCTCGATGTCTTCGCTTTTGCGGAAACAATCGACCATGTCGACTTTCTCCGGAATGTCCTTGAGGCTCGGATAACATTTCTCCCCGAGCACTTCTTCGTACGCCGGATTCACAGGAATGATGCGGTAACCATGCTCCTGCAGGTATTTCGCTGCGAAGAAACTCGGCCGGTACCAGTTTGCGGAAAGTCCCACAATGGCCAGGGTCTTCGATTCCTTGAGAATTCGCCGTAGTGTGTTGATGTCCGTGTTGTCGCTCATGGCTACCTGTCAGAAGGAGTCAGACTGAAAAAAACAGACGGGGCCAACAGGCCCCGTCGAACTCTATGCGGCGATTCTAGCACCGGCAACTTTAACGTTGCAGCAAGGCCTCTATCGTTTTGCTGAGCTCTGCTTCGCCAATGCGCCCGAGCCTGCGCTCCGCGACCTTGCCATCGCGGTCAATAAAGTACGTCGTGGGCGTCTTCCGGATCGCCGAAAAACTGTCTTTCTCGCGTGAATCGAACCGCCACACTACCGGGACTGTGTACGGGTGCTTCTTGAGAAATTTTTCCAGCGCATCCTGATCACGGTCAATGCTCACCGAAACCATTTCAAATTCGCTCTCGCTGTAGCGCTCGAATGCCTGCTGCCAGACAGGCCAGTCGGCACGGCAAGCCGGGCACCACGTCGCCCAGAAGTTGACCATGACCACCTTGCCCCGATGTTGAGCCAGATCAAACGGCGTACCGTCGGTCAACACCCCCGTCAGCTCGACCGGATCTTCCTGTGCGGCATGCGCGAGCGTAGACAGCCCCAGCACCATGGCCAGCAGGAAATTTCGGGCTCGTGTTCCAGATTTCATACGTCTCCCATCCTGGTTGATTTGC
>DATKYN010000167.1:0-3175 GCA_035528435.1 Burkholderiales bacterium | reverse complement strand
CATAGTGCAATTTTCACTCATTACTCCTCTTGGTAGCGACACACTTGGTGGCGAAGCATCGCATTCGCGACCTGCCGTAAATATATCCAACGCACGGGGCAAGGGAATCGTTGACCCCGAACCCGTTTCACCGGAACGCTGATCAGAATGTCGGGCCCGGGTACTTTCGGAAAAAATGCATGCGCGTAGTCAGGTAACGCTGATCGTTCGGACTTCTGTTACAGCTCCGCCACGATCATCTGCCCAGGAAAAAACCAGTTCTCCCGATTGCTCGGCAACGAGGTAGAACAGAAAATAGGGGTTAGTAGAAACGGCCGGGTGTAGCGTGGCCCGAAACACTTCGCGCCCGTTGTATTTGCATACGAACTCCGTGGCAATGTGGCGCGGAATCAGTTTACCCACATTGTTGTAGCGAAAACCCGATTCCATCGGGTGTTCGGCCATGGTACGAATCTCGACAAGCTCGCCACGTTTCGCGGATTTCGGAACCCGCAACCGCGCTTTTCCCAGTCGGCTTTTCATCCGCAGCTCGAATAGGTCACTTCAACATCGGCCACGTCAGAGAACAAGGATCCGTCACTCATGACCGCGACCGCAAGCACCTGCTGCGATTCCGCAAGCCGAATGCGTGACTTGAACTCTGCCTTGCCATTCCATGGCCCGAGTGTGACGGAGACCACCTGTGGCAAGTGATTGCGTTCTGCAAACAGATGGATCGCGGAGACATGGTCGGCTTCAGTCATTGGAGAGTCCACGCTCACCGTTACCGGCACCACATTCCCGCTCTCGGCCAGCAGCGGCAATTCCAGCTTGACCCGCTCTCGCGCCATCAGGCTCTGGCCGAATGTCTCGCGCAAAGCCGTGACAAGTGCTTCCCGTGTTGCGGTCGCCGGCCGCACCACCAGCAAGCAGGCGCCGGCGGCGAGCACATGCAGTGCCCGCCGCCGCGAAACTGACGGCACGATCGTACTTCCCGATCCGGATTTATGTCTTGTAACTGAACCCATGATTCTTCAAGGGCATCGAACGGATCCGTTTTCCGGTCGCCTGGAACAGCGCGTTGCCGATGGCCGGAATCACTGCCCCGATCGGTGGCTCCCCGACACCACCCCAAAACCCGCCGCTCGGCATGATGATAGGCTCGATTTTCGGCGTGTGCACCAGCTTGAGCACCGGATAGTCCGTGAAGTTGCCTTGCACGACACGGCCGTTTTCGATGGTGATCTCTTCATTCATGATGAATGACAATCCCCAGATCACGCCTCCTTCCATCTGGGCCTTGACGGCATCCGGGTGCACGACATGACCACTGTCGATTGCGATCACAACACGATGGACATCGATCACCGTACCGCCTTCGACCGAGAGTTCGACCGCGGCAGCCGTATAACTGCCGTAAGAGTCAACCACCGCGATTCCGCGGTGCACACCCTCTTTGGCGGGCTTGCCCCAGCCAATTCCCCTGGCGACGGCATCAAGTAGCGGCAAATCCTTCGTTCCCTGCAGAAACGGCCGGCGAAATTCATACGGGTCCTTGCCGGCGGCATGCGCGAGTTCATCAATGAAACATTCCCGATAGAACGGATTATTGGTGTGCGCGACGGCTCGGCAGAAACCCGGCGGAACGTGCGGGTTGCGCATCGCGTATTCGTCGACGAAGTTCGCTACTGTGTACGGGTTGTCGGCGAAAGAACGCGTGTTGATCGGATCCACCCCGTTCTTGATCATGTTCGGGCGCACCGTGACGATAATGGATTGATCGGCCTGCCGCACATGCCAGGCGGTCCAGTTGCCGTTTTCATCAAGCGCGCCGCGCAATTTGACCAGCGACACCGGGCGGTAACGGCCCTGGCGCATGTCCTCTTCGCGCGACCACTGCAATCGAACCGGCGTGCCTGGCATGTCCATCGCGATTTTCACTGCCTGCTTGGTGTAGTCCTGGTGTCCGCCACGCCGGCCAAATCCGCCCCCCGCATGCATCCTGTGGACGATGATGTTCTCCAGCGGAATGCCCGACGTTTCCGACGCGGAAGCAATCGTCGCCTCGCCGTTTTGTGTACCACACCACACTTCGAGGCGATCATCTGCATAGAGAGCAACGGCGTTCTGTGGCTCCATGGTGGCGTGGTTCAGGAAACCGGAGTGGTATTCCGCTTCAATCACTTTGGCCGCATCGGCGAATGCCGCATCGACATCACCGTCCTTGCGTGCCACCGGTACATCGGTGGCATCAATGCCGGTGCGCAGAAACTTCATGATCGAGTCGCTCGATACATTGTCGTTCTCGCTTTCTTCCCACTCGACCGGCAGTGCAAGCAGCGCCTTGTTGGCGCGCCACCAATTATCGGCAACGACTGCTACCCAGTCTGCGTCAGCAACAACGCGCTTGACACCACGCATTCCCAGGACTTTGGACTCGTCGTAGCTCTTGAGCGTGCCGCCAAACACCGGGCTGCGCACGACCGATGCGTACAGCATGCCGGGCAGGCGCACGTCGGACGCATACATCTGGCTACCGTTCGTCTTCGCCGGAATGTCGAATCGCGCCGGAGAAGTGCCGGCGATTTTCCAGTCCGAAGGCGACTTGAGAACCACGTCGGTGGGAATGTCCAGCGTGGCCGCCAAAGCGGCGACTTTCCCGTAGGTGGTGGATTTGCCTGAAGAATGGCTGATTACGCTGTCTTGCGCGCGGCACTCGTCTGCCGGCACACCCCACTGGCTCGCCGCTGCCGACACCAGCATCTGGCGCGCCGCGGCGCCGGCCTTGCGGATGTACTCGTTTGAATCACGGATGCTGCGGCTGCCCCCGGTCGACATGCTCTTGAAGATACGGTTTCGCCGGATATGCATGTTGACATCGGCATATTCTGGTTGCACTTTGCTCCAGTCGCACTGCAACTCCTCCGCAACCAATTGCGCGAGGCCGGTAAACGAACCCTGCCCCAGCTCAGAGCGGGCAATGCGAATCACTACCGTGTCGTCCGGCTGGATAACGACCCAGTGTGTGACTTCAGGCGCGGTGTCGGCGCTGGTGGCAGCAACGGCGACCCCCGGCAACTGAAATCCGATCGCCAGGGCGCCGGTCGCAGCCGTGGACTTCACCAGAAATTCGCGGCGGGAGACATTCTCGATGGCTTCTTTGATTGTGTTGTGTGTCATGTCGTCGCCCCTCAGA
>DATKYN010000166.1:0-4381 GCA_035528435.1 Burkholderiales bacterium | reverse complement strand
TTCGGGGCGACTGCGGTTTGATTCAGGGCGCCCGGACGGCACGCCGCGCAAACTCCTCGACTGCACCCTGCTGAACGAAATGGGCTGGAAGCCGAAGATCAGTTTGCAAAACGGAATCGAGCAGGCCACCAACGATTTTGTCGCCGGGACACGGGCGGTAAGCTGACGCTGCCCTAGGCGGGGTTCTTGCATCCTGCTGTACGGAGTTTCCATTTCAAACGCAAATATGAGCGCGCAAGTCGGCGAAATCGTGATTGAGGCGGGACACGGGGCACGCCGGTACTGGTCGGATCTGTGGATGTACCGGGGGCTGCTCTATTTTCTGGCCTGGCGCGATATCCTGGTCCGGTACAAGCAAACGGTGATCGGTGTTGCCTGGGCAGTCATTCAACCGCTCTTGCTAATGATCATTCTGACCATAGTCTTTAGCCGGCTTGCCAAACTGCCGTCAGGCGGCGCGCCTTATCCACTGCTGGTATTCAGTGGGCTGCTGCCCTGGTTCTTTTTTTCACAAGCGTTCAGCAACGCGGCAAACAGCTTGATCGGCAATGCCAACATGGTGTCAAAAGTCTACTTTCCGAGGCTGATCATACCGCTCAGCGCCGTGGTTGTTTGCCTCGTGGATTTTGCGATTGCATTCGTTCTTCTTCTTCTGTTGGCGCTTGTATTTGGTGCGTTGCCCGACTGGAGGATTCTGGCCCTGCCGGCATTTCTGGCGCTTGCCTTCGTGACGGCTGTCGGTGCCGGGTTGTGGATGGCCGCGCTGAATGTCAAATATCGCGACTTCCGGTACGTCGTGCCTTTCGTAATCCAGATTGGAATGTACATATCGCCGGTCGGCTTTAACAGCAATCTGGTGCCGGAGAAGTGGCGAATGCTGTATGCATTGAATCCGATGGTCGGCGTCATCGACGGGTTTCGCTGGTCTCTACTTGGTGGCAAGGCCGACTTCCATGCGCCGGGACTGGTCGTTTCAGTGGTGCTTTCGCTGTTGTTGCTCGTTTCGGGTATTTTCTTCTTTCGCAGTACCGAACGCCGTTTCGCCGACCTGATCTGATATGGCGTATGTTATCCGCGCGCAGAACATTGGAAAAAAATACCTGATCTCGCATCAGCATCGTGAGCGCTACGAAGCGCTGCGCGACGTGCTCGCCGTCGCGCTCCGCGGGTTCGGGAAGCGGTGGTCAGGCCGGCAGACTGCAGCGCAGGGGGAAGCGGCGACGACTGAAGAATTCTGGGCGCTGCGCGATCTTGACATGGAGATCCGGCAAGGGGAGCGTGTTGGCATCATTGGGCGTAACGGCGCCGGCAAGTCCACGTTTCTCAAAGTGCTGTCGCGGATCACCGAGCCTTCGTCGGGCCGACTCAATATCCGTGGGCGCATTGCAAGTTTGCTTGAGGTAGGCACCGGATTCCATCCGGAATTGACCGGGCGGGAGAATATCTTTCTCAACGGGGCCATCCTTGGAATGGGCAAGGCCGAGATCAAACGCAAGTTTGATCAGATTGTCGAGTTTTCAGAAGTCGAGAAATTTCTGGATACACCGGTCAAACGTTATTCCAGTGGAATGTATGTGCGGCTTGCATTTTCGGTGGCTGCTCACCTCGAGCCGGAAATTCTGATCGTTGATGAGGTCCTGGCTGTGGGCGACGCGGCTTTTCAGAAGAAATGCCTCGGCAAAATGGACGATGCCGGGCGCGACGGAAGAACCGTATTGTTTGTCAGTCACAATATGAGTGCGGTCAGGCAACTATGTGAGCGGGGAATGATTCTGGACGCCGGTTTGAAGGTTTTCGATGGCCCGGTAGCCGAAGCGATCGAGCATTATCAGGGGCGCGTGCTTGGGGACGCGGGTGGCGGCGATGGCAACCCGATGACGTTCGAGAAACCGGGTCCATCCGTTCCAGCCTGGCTGCGCTCGATTGGATTGGCCGGGAATGACAATGTTCCGACTCTGAGCGTTGAGCATGAGCATGGATTCGCCGTCTCGCTTGATATCGAAATTGAGGAGACCTCGAAGGACTACTATTCGGCTCTGATCGCGCACGATGCTTATGGAAACAATATTTTTTTCTCGACTGACGAGGACTTTCAGGAGCCACCGATTGCGGGCGCGCCACCGGGGCGCTACCGCTATCAGATATCGATCCCCGGGCGGCTGTTCAAGCCCGGGACGTACTATCTGACGCCGATGGTCGGGCTGCGGCGTAAAGGAAAGATTGACCGGCGCGACTCGGCATTGCGGCTCGAGGTCCTTGATACCATTACCCGGCGTGGTGCGAAACAACTGTACCGTTCGAGCGCAGTGGTGGCGCCCGGGCTTGACTGGTCTTTGCGACAGGATGAAGCCAGTGCAAGTGAGTAATGATGCCAGGTCAGTGAGATTCATGTGTATCGGTGCACTACTCGTCGAGTCGGAAATTGCGCGTGCTGTCGAGTCCGGACTGGAGGGTATTGCGTCGTGGGCTCCATGGCTGAAATGAAGCCGGTCGTTCGGATTGGTGATCGGGCAATCGGTGAATCCGCGCCGGTGTGGATCATTGCCGAAGCGGGGGTCAACCATAACGGCAACGTCGGTCTGGCACTCGAGTTGGTGCATGCGGCGAAGGAGTGCGGGGTGGCTTGCGTCAAGTTCCAGACTTTCCGGTCCGAGCGCGTGGTTACACGGGCATCGCCCAAAGCCAGATATCAACTGGAAACAACACGCGCCGACGAATCGCAGTTCGAGATGCTGAAGAAGCTCGAACTTGACTATGAGGCTTTCGGGCGCATCGCCGAGGAATGCGCGAAGGCGGATATCACGTTTCTGTCCACGCCCTACAGTGTCGAAGATGTTGATCTGCTGGAATCCGTGAATGCGCCGGCTTACAAGATCGCCTCAGCACTTGCGGTCGAACCGCCTTTGCTCGAAAGAGTAGCCGGCACCGGTAAACCAGTGCTGTTGTCGACCGGCATGTGCACAATGGATGAAGTACGCACCGCCGTGCAGATACTTGCGCGCGGTGGTTGCGAGGAAGTGATTATCTTCCAGTGCACGACCGATTATCCTTCCCGGCTGGAGGAAGCCAATTTGCGGGTCATCCCGTCTTTGCGTGATGAATTCCACGTCCCGGTGGGATATTCGGATCACAGCGAAGGATTACTTGCCACAACCGCTGCCGTGGCCATGGGCGCTTGCGCCATCGAGCGCCATTTCACGCTGGACCGTAACATGCCGGGTCCGGACCATCTGGCATCGTCTGATCCTGCGGAAATGCGCTCGTTGGTGGAGACAGTGCGCAAGGTCGAACTGGCGTGCGGCTCGGGAACGAAAAGTCCAACTGCGCGCGAGATGGCAAACAAGAAGAATATGCGCCGGGGCATGGTGGCGGCGCGCAGGCTCTCGGGTGGGCATCGCCTCGAGCAGCAGGATCTGGCGTTCAAGCGGCCGCTGCAAGGCATTGCGCCGGGCGAGTATGAACAAGTCGTTGGCCGGAGACTGGCGCGCGATCTGGATGCGGATGAACCGATTTCGTGGAGCGACCTCGAGTGAAACCGGAGGCACTGGTTATCGGGGCTGGCGGGCACGCCAGAGTAGTCGGTGCCTCGCTGCGATTCCTCGGTATCGATATCGCAGCTTTTTTCGATCCGGGGTTACGTGGCGGGGGAAAAGTGGAAATAGCGGAGACGATCTCGGGTGCGCCGGTGATTGGTGGCCTTGATGAACTGGAACGCTTTTCCGCAGACAGGTATGACGCGTACATCGCGCTCGGGGACAACGCCGAACGAAAGGCCAGGCATGAGGCATTACGAACAGCCGGATACGCGACCCCGGCTCTGGTTCATCCCGGGTCACGTTTGAATTTTGGTGTCAGGATTGGCGAAGCATCGTGTGTTTGCATGGGTGCGAATCTGGCAGCCGAGGTGCGAATTGGTGCGGGGACCATTGTCAACACCGGTGCCCTGGTCGACCATGAATGTGATATCGGTGCGTTTGTTCACCTCGCGCCGGGGGTGGCGATTGCCGGCCGCGTGCGTGTCGGCGAGGGATCGTTCGTCGGCATGGGGGCGCGTGTCGCAGACGGGCTTTCGATCGGTCCAGGGTCAATTATCGGAGCCGGATCAGTGGTGTTGAAAGATGTTCCGGAGGGTACAAAAGTGCTGGGTGTTTACCATTAATGTCTGTTGACGCATCGCGATCTTCCGGCAGGGTTTTTGTTTCCTCAGGCGCGTTCGGGCGCATGACAGTTGAGGACATCATCGCCTCGGCTGGCGATGAAGGCGTGCGACACATCGAACTGGCGTCCGGTACGCGACATGACAGCGGTGACGGATTGAGCCATGTTCTGGAAGACGCCGGCCGCCAGGGTTACGCTTTCCTGATCCACAACTATTTCCCGG
>DATKYN010000165.1:0-17121 GCA_035528435.1 Burkholderiales bacterium | reverse complement strand
CCGCTTTCCGGGAATGTGGAAATGCGCTACGACCCGGCACAGCAGCGGGTGATTTATCAGCCGGTCACGATCGAACCGCGCGAAATTGTTCCACGGGTTGTACGTGAAGAGAATTACGGCGATGCAGAGTAGATCCGCCCGCGCCCTGCAGCTTTTCTCCCAACCCGCCTTGTCGTCCGGGAGAAGTGTCGATGGCTGAGATTCGCAACTACACGATGAATTTTGCCTCCGGCGTAACAAGCGGCGGTCGCCGCGAGTTGTGGGCCGCGATTGGGCATCGGTTGGGAGTTGACCGCTGTGGCTGAAATTCGTAACTACACCATGAATTTTGGGCCGCAGCATCCGGCAGCTCACGGTGTGTTGCGGCTGGTGCTCGAGCTGGACGGAGAGGTTATCGAGCGGGCTGATCCCCATATCGGCCTGTTACACAGGGGCACGGAAAAGCTCGCCGAGCACAAGACGTTTATCCAGTCGGTGCCTTATATGGACCGGCTCGACTATGTCTCGATGATGTGCAACGAGCACGCTTATGTAGCGGCTATCGAGAAGCTTCTCGAAATCGAAGTGCCGCTTCGTGCCCAGTACATCCGTGTGATGTTTGATGAGATCACGCGCATTCTGAACCATCTGCTCTGGCTGGGTGCGCATGCCCTCGATGTTGGTGCCATGACGATGTTTCTCTATTGCTTCCGCGAGCGGGAAGATCTGATGGATTGCTACGAGGCGGTCTCGGGTGCCCGGTTGCACGCTGCGTACTATCGCCCTGGCGGGGTTTATCGCGATCTTCCGGACGCGATGCCGCAGTACCAGCCTTCAAAGTTTCGCGACCAGAAGACCATTCAGAAGCTCAATGCCAATCGCGAAGGCTCCCTGCTCGACTTTATTGAGGATTTTACGGCCCGCTTCCCGGAAAAGGTCGACGAGTACGAAACCCTGCTGACGGAAAATCGCATCTGGAAGCAGCGCACCGTCAGCATCGGCGTCGTGTCGCCTGAACGCGCGCTTGCGCTTGGATTCACCGGACCGATGCTGCGCGGCTCCGGCATAGCCTGGGACTTGCGCAAGAAACAGCCCTACGAAGTGTATGACCGGGTCGACTTCGACATACCGGTCGGAGTGAATGGTGATTGTTATGACCGCTACCTGGTGCGCATCGAGGAAATGCGGGAGTCCAATCGCATCATCCGCCAGTGCATCGAGTGGTTGCGCAAGAATCCGGGACCGGTGATGAGTGACAACCACAAGGTTGCGCCGCCATCGCGCGTGTCGATGAAGACCAACATGGAAGAGTTGATTCATCACTTCAAGCTGTTTACCGAAGGTTTCCATGTGCCGGCGGGCGAAACCTATGCTGCCGTGGAAGCGCCCAAAGGCGAGTTCGGCATCTATCTTGTATCGGACGGTGCGAACAAGCCATACCGCTTGAAAATACGTGCCCCCGGTTTTGTGCACCTGTCAGCGCTCGACGAAATGTCGCGTGGACACATGATTGCCGACATGGTCGCGATCATCGGCACGCAGGACATCGTGTTCGGCGAGGTGGACCGCTGATGACGGAGAATTTTCTCAGCGCTGGCGCGATCGCGAAGATTGACAAGGAAGTCGCCAAATATCCGGCGGAACACAAGGCGTCCGCAGTCATGTCGTCACTGGCAATTGCGCAGCATGAAAAGGGCTGGCTGTCAGAGGATGTCATCGAATGGGTCGCTGCCTATCTCGACATGCCGCCTATAGCGGTTTGGGAAGTGGCGACGTTCTACGGCATGTACAACCTGGAACAGTCGGGGCGTTTCAAGATTGCGATTTGCACCAATCTGCCTTGCGCGCTGCGCGGAGCCAATGAGGCGGCCGAGCATCTGAAGAGCAAGTTGAAAGTCGGTTTCAATCAGACCAGTGCTGATGGCCTGTTCACGCTCAAGGAGGGAGAGTGCATGGGTGCGTGTGGCGATGCGCCCGTATGTATTGTCAACGACAGGGAAATGGTGTCGTTCATGACGCCGGAGAACCTGGACAACATGCTTGAAGAGTTGAAAAACAGATGAACGCGCCCCTTCCTCCTTTTCCGTCAGATATTTACGGACCCGAAGCGGTCATCATGAAAGATATCAACGGGCTCAACTGGCACCTGAAGGACTACGAAGCGCGCGATGGCTATCAGGCGTTGCGCCGGATTCTTGCCGAAGGCATCTCGCCGGAAGACGTAATTGCCGAAGTAAAGAAGTCCGCATTGCGTGGCCGCGGCGGCGCGGGTTTTCCCACCGGCCTGAAGTGGAGCTTCATGCCGCGCGGGTATGAGGGCGTCAAGTATCTGGTGTGTAACTCCGACGAAGGTGAGCCGGGCACGTTCAAGGATCGCGACATCCTGCGCTACAACCCGCACGCGGTTATTGAGGGCATGGCCATCGCTGCCTATGCGATGGGTATCACCGTTGCTTATAACTACATTCACGGAGAGATCTGGGAAGTTTACGAACGGTTTGAAGAGGCGCTTGAAGAAGCGCGCGCCGCGGGCTATCTGGGAAACAACATCCTCGGTTCGGATTTCAGCTTCGAACTTCACGCGCACCATGGCTGGGGTGCGTACATCTGCGGCGAAGAAACCGCGCTGCTGGAATCGCTGGAGGGAAAGAAAGGGCAGCCAAGATTCAAGCCGCCGTTTCCTGCCAGCTACGGCTTGTACGGAAAACCGACCACGATCAACAACACAGAAACGTTTGCGGCGGTGCCGTGGTTGATGCGCAATGGTGGCGAAGCGTTTCTCAATCTCGGCCGTCCCAATAATGGTGGAACCAAGATCTTCTCCGTCTCGGGTGACGTCGAACGGCCTGGCAACTACGAGGTGAAGCTCGGCACTCCGTTTGCCGCCTTGCTCGAAATGGCGGGCGGTATGCGCGCGGGTCACGCACTCAAGGCGGTGATCCCCGGCGGCTCATCGATGCCGGTGCTGCCGGCAGAGATCATGATGGCGACCGATATGGATTATGACTCGATCGCCAAAGCTGGTTCCATGCTTGGTTCGGGCGCCGTGATTGTGATGGACGAGACGCGCTGCATGGTGAAATGCCTGCTGCGTTTGTCCTATTTCTATCACGAGGAATCCTGCGGCCAATGCACGCCGTGCCGTGAAGGTACGGGGTGGTTATACCGAATGGTTCGCCGGATCGAGCACGGGAAAGGTCAGCTGGACGATCTCGATGCTCTTGTATCGGTTGCAGACAACATTGCCGGGCGCACCATCTGCGCACTCGGTGACGCCGCAGCCTTGCCAGTGAAAAGTTTTATCAAGCACTTCCGTTCCGAGTTCGAGCATCACATCGAGAACAAGACATGTCAGGTGGGCTGAGCCGATGATTACGCTTGAAATCGACGGCAAGACGGTCGAAGTCGCTGAACAAAGCACGGTGATGGATGCCGCCAGCAAACTCGGCATCTACGTCCCGCACTTCTGCTATCACAAGAAGCTGTCCATCGCGGCGAATTGCCGCATGTGTCTGGTGCAGGTAGAGAAGGCACCCAAGCCCTTGCCCGCTTGCGCGACGCCGGCGTCAGAGGGCATGAAAGTCTGGACACACTCCGAAATCGCGGTCAACGCCCAGAAGGGCGTGATGGAATTCCTGTTGATTAATCACCCCCTCGATTGCCCGATATGCGATCAGGGTGGAGAGTGCCAGTTGCAGGACCTCGCTGTTGGTTATGGCGGCTCCAACTCGCGTTTTCACGAGAGCAAGCGTGTCGTTGCCCACAAGGACCTGGGTCCACTGGTATCGGCCGAGGAAATGTCGCGCTGCATACACTGTACGCGCTGCGTTCGTTTCGGGCAGGAGATCGCCGGGATCATGGAACTCGGCATGGCCGGCCGCGGCGAGCATTCCCAAATCATGGCTTTCGTGGGGCACACCGTTGACTCGGAGCTGTCGGGCAACATGATCGATGTGTGTCCGGTCGGCGCATTGACTTCGAAGCCGTTTCGCTACAGTGCGCGTACCTGGGAGCTTTCACGCCGCCGCTCGGTCGCTCCGCACGACAGTCTGGGTTCAAACCTCGTGGTGCAGGTCAAACAGGATCGCGTCATGCGCGTTCTCCCACGAGACAACGACGAAGTAAACGAATGCTGGTTGTCGGACCGTGATCGCTTTTCCTATGAAGGCCTCAATTCAGACCAACGACTGACCTCGCCGATGATAAAGCGCGATGGGCGCTGGCTTGAGGTCGACTGGTCGACGGCGCTCGAGTACGTTACAGGCGAATTGTCGCGGCTACGCGAAGCGCATGGACCCGCCGCCATCGGCGCGCTCGCCACGGCACAGTCCACGTCGGAGGAGTTGTACCTTCTGCAAAAGCTGCTTCGCGCAATGGGAAGCAGCAACATCGATTTCCGGCTGCGACAGCTTGATTTTGCGGACAACGGGCAGGACGCCGGCATCCCGTGGCTTGGCATGAAAGTCTCGGAACTCGACGAACTCGACCGGGTGCTGCTGATCGGCTCGAACGTGCGCAAGGAGCATCCACTCCTTGCCGCGCGTATTCGCCAGGCGGTCAGAAAGAATGGCGCGCATCTGAATGTGATCAATTCCGTTGGTGACGATTTTCTGGTGCGCACCCACGGCCGTGCAATCGTCGCGCCTGCACGCATTGCCGATACCATCGCTGCGGTTGCACGTGCGGCCGCGGAGAAAGCCGGTGTGGCTATGGTCCCGGAGATTGCGCAGGCAGTGGTCGACGACAACGCGAGGACAATTGCCGAGAGCCTCCTGAGCGGCGAAACCAGGGCGATTTTGCTCGGCAACCTGGCTCAGCATCATCCGCAGTGGTCGCGCATACGTGCGCTCGCATACCTGCTCGGCACGATCGTCGACAGTCGTGTCGGCGTCCTGGTTGACGGCGCAAACACTGTTGGCGGTTACCTTTGCGGTGCTTTGCCTGGCGATGCTTCCTCCGGGCATAACGCACGCGAAATGATCGAGAACCCGCTCAAGGCCTATTTGCTGTTGCATACCGAAGTCGAATTCGACACGGCATTGCCGCGTGCCGCCATGGCGGCGATGCATGAGGCCGAGCTGGTTGTCGCGCTGTCGCCATTCAAGCATCAGGCGCTCGACTATGCGCAAGTGCTGCTGCCGGTGGCGCCGTTTACCGAAACGGCCGGAACCTATGTCAATCTTGAAGGCCGGGTCCAGCATTTCAACGGGGTGGTGCCGCCGCTCGGTAACACGCGCCCCGCCTGGAAAGTCTTGCGCGTACTGGGGAATCTGCTCCAGCTCGATGGATTCGGGTTCGAAACCATTGAAGACGTGCGCGACGAGATCATGGAAAAGATCGGCAACATTGAAGAGCGCTTTGCCGATAGCAAGCCGGTTGCGCTTCCGTCGGGTTTCCCGGGCAGCACAACAACGATGGAAAAGAATGCGATTGAACGCATCGGTGAAGTGCCCATCTATCATACGGATGGCATCGTGCGCCGGGCCGAGTCGCTTCAGCGCACCCGTGATGCCCGTATCGACTGTGCCTGGATGAACACAGATCTTATCGTGAAGCTTGGCCTGGAGTCCGGCGACCGCGTGCGCATATCCCAGGAAGATGGCGAAGCGGTTCTTGCGTTTGCATGCGATGACAGACTTCCGGACGGATGCGTGCGTGTGCCGGCCGGCGGCGCGGCGACTTCACGGCTGGGAGCGTCATTTGGTGGCGTGAGTCTGGAACGGGTTGCCGGCGCAGTGGAGGTCGAAAGCTGATGGAGTGGCTCGCGGAGATGATCGGGGTGCCGGCGGCGACCACCTTATGGACGCTGGCCAAGATTCTCGCGATCGTGATTGTCGTGACCTTGTCGGTTGCCTACCTGACGCTCGCCGAGCGCAAGGTAATCGGTTATATGCAGTTGCGCCTCGGCCCCAACAGGGTCGGCTGGAAAGGGTCTTTGCAACCGTTTGCCGATGTTCTGAAGCTGCTAGTGAAGGAAGTCATCATCCCGACCGGCGCCAACAAATTCCTGTTCATTGCCGCGCCAGTTCTGGCGTTGATGCCGGCGCTTGCTGCCTGGGCGGTCGTGCCGTTTACCGACGGCGCGGTGGTGTCCAACATCGATGCCGGGCTGCTCTATGTGTTGGCCATCACCTCCATGGGGGTGTACGGGGTGATCGTGGCCGGGTGGGCTTCGAATTCAAAGTATGCCTTTCTCGGCGCAATGCGCTCGGCAGCCCAGATTGTTGCCTACGAAATCGCCATGGGATTTGCGCTGGTGTGCGTGCTGATGATGTCAGGCAGCCTGAATCTGTCAGTCATCGTTGATTCGCAGCGAACCGCATATGGTTTGCTGGGCTGGAATCTTCTGCCGTTGTTCCCGATGTTCGTCGTTTACTTTATTTCAGCGGTTGCGGAAACGAACCGTGCTCCGTTTGACGTGGCCGAAGGCGAATCGGAAATAGTCGGTTTTCACGTCGAATATTCCGGCACCGCGTTTGCCGTGTTCTTCCTGGCTGAATACGCCAATATGATTCTGGTCTCGGCGCTGGCAGCGCTGATGTTTCTCGGCGGCTGGTTATCCCCGGTTCCATTTATTCCGGACGGGTTTTTCTGGTTTGCCGCGAAGGTGGCGTTCCTGCTGTTCTGCTTTTTGTGGTTCCGCGCGACCTTTCCGCGTTATCGGTATGACCAGATCATGCGCCTCGGCTGGAAAGTTTTTATCCCGCTGACCATTGTCTGGCTGTTATTGGTCGGCGTGCTGATGCGGATGAGCTGGTGGCCATGGTGAGAGAACGACTATGATCGAACGCATACGCAGCTTCTTTCGGACATTTCTTCTCTTCGAACTCGTCAAGGGATTGATGCTGACCGGGCGTTACTTTTTTGCGCCCAAGCTGACCATCCAGTTCCCGGAAGAGAAAACGCCGCAGAGTCCGCGATTTCGAGGTTTGCATGCCCTGCGCAGGTATCCTAATGGCGAGGAACGCTGCATTGCCTGCAAGCTGTGCGAAGCCGTGTGCCCGGCACTGGCCATCACCATCGAATCGGAAAAGCGCGAAGACAATACGCGGCGCACGACGCGTTATGACATTGATCTGACGAAATGTATTTTTTGCGGATTTTGTGAGGAGTCATGCCCGGTCGATTCGATCGTGGAGACACGCATCCTCGAGTATCACGGTGAGCGCCGGGGCGACCTCGTGTACACCAAGGAGATGCTGCTGGCAGTGGGCGATCGTTACGAAGACGACATCGCGAAAGACCGCACCGAGGACGCACCGTACCGATGACGCATTCCGTTTGTACGCTGCGTGGTGAATTGTTTCCAGGTGAAGCACCGGGATTTTCCCGGGCATCACCGCTGGCCGGTTGGTAATTGCCATGGATTTTGAAAAAGCCGCTTTTTACTTCTTTTCGGCGATTCTGATTCTCGCAGCTCTGCGGGTGATTACGGCGCGCAACCCGGTTCATGCGGCACTGTCGCTGGTGCTGGCGTTTTTTACAGCGGCCGCATTGTGGTTGCTGCTGGAAGCCGAGTTTCTCGCCATTGCCCTGGTGCTGGTCTACGTTGGCGCGGTGATGGTGCTGTTCCTGTTCGTGGTGATGATGCTCGATATCAACCTGGACCGTTTGCGCGAAGGCTATTGGGATTATTTGCTGCCTGCGCTGGTTGTCGCGGGTGTGATGATGATGGAAATGGCCGTCATTCTCGGCGGACGGTATTTCAATCTGTCAGAGATGCCAAAGCCTGCCGGTGCGGACCCCGATTACAGCAATACGCGCGCGCTGGGCAGAATTCTCTACACGGAATACGTTTACGCCTTCGAGATTGCAGCGGTCATCCTGCTGGTCGCGATCGTGGCGGCTATCGCGCTGACGCTTCGCAAGCGCAAAGACCACAAATATCAGTCACCTTCGAAGCAGGTGTCTACCCGCAGGTCGGACCGGGTCAGAATGGTATCAATGCCGGCTGAAAAACGGGATCCGGGAGAAGCCTCTTGATCCCGCTTTCCAGTTACCTGATTTTGGGTGCGATCCTGTTTTCGATCAGCATCGTCGGTATATTTCTGAATCGCAAGAATGTGATCATTGTGTTGATGGCGATTGAGCTGATGTTGCTCGCCGTCAATCTGAATTTCATCGCGTTTTCGTACTTTCTTCAGGATATTGCCGGGCAGGTGTTTGTGTTTTTCATCCTTACCGTCGCAGCAGCTGAAGCGGCTATCGGGTTAGCCATTCTGGTTGTCTTGTTCCGCAATATCCACTCGATTAACGTCGACGATCTCGATCAGCTAAAGGGATGACGCGGCAACCATGAATATGATGAGCGTTTATCTCGTTGCTGCCCTGGCGCCGCTTGCGGGTGCCATCGTCGCCGGATTTTTCGGTCGCCAGATTGGTCGCGCCGGAGCGCACTGGGTCACAATCATTGGCGTGGCGGTGTCCATGATTGCATCGGCAATCGTGTTTCGCGACGTAATGCAGGGCAACCTGTTCAATGGCACGGTTTACACATGGGCCGCGAGCGCAGGAATCCAGCTCGAGATTGGTTTCCTGATCGACCAGCTTTCCGCCACCATGATGCTGGTGGTCACGTCAGTCTCGCTGATGGTGCACATCTATACCATCGGCTACATGAACGATGATCCCGGTTATCAGCGTTTCTTCAGCTACATCTCATTGTTTACTTTCTCGATGATGATGCTGGTGATGAGCAACAACTTCCTGCAGCTCTTTTTCGGCTGGGAGGCTGTTGGCCTGGTGTCCTATCTGCTGATCGGCTTCTGGTATACGCGACCGACTGCGATCTACGCCAACCTCAAGGCGTTCATGGTCAACCGGGTTGGCGACTTCGGCTTCATCCTCGGTATTGCCCTGGTGTTCGTCTACTTTGGCAGCCTGGACTATGCGGAGGTGTTCGCTTTGGCTCCGGACAAGGTGGGTGATCAGGTCGGTAGCGCCATCGGCGTGCAGTGGCCGCTGCTCACGGCGATCTGCATTTGTCTATTCGTCGGTGCAATGGGTAAGTCGGCCCAGTTTCCCCTGCATGTTTGGCTACCCGACTCGATGGAAGGCCCGACGCCGATTTCCGCGCTGATTCACGCGGCGACGATGGTTACCGCCGGCATATTCATGGTCGCGCGCATGTCGCCGTTGTACGAGTTTTCAGAAACCGCGTTGTCTCTCGTTCTGATTGTGGGCGCGATTACCGCATTCTTCATGGGGCTGCTCGGAATTGTGCAGACCGACATCAAGCGCGTTGTCGCCTATTCGACGCTGTCGCAACTCGGTTACATGACGGTTGCTCTTGGCGCGTCGGCCTATTCGGCTGCCATTTTCCACCTGATGACGCATGCCTTCTTCAAGGCATTGCTGTTTCTTGCCGCGGGTTCGGTGATCATCGGCATGCACCACGACCAGGACATGCGCAACATGGGCGGGTTGCGGCACCGCATGCCAATCACCTGGCTGGTGTCTCTGGTTGGCTCGCTGGCCTTGATCGGGTTTCCTTTCTTTGCGGGCTTCTATTCCAAGGACAGCATTATCGAGGCGGTACATTTATCGCAGACACCTGGTGCCGGACTGGCATGGATTGCCGTTACCGCAGGCGTTTTTGTCACCGCGCTCTATACCTTCCGGATGTATTTCCTCGTGTTTGAGGGCAAGCCGCGCTACGAGACGCATGCTGCGTCGGGCGCAGCGCACGGCGATGATGCGCATGGTCATCACGGGCCGCTCAATCCGCACGAATCCCCGGGCGTCGTCTGGTGGCCGCTGGTCGCACTGGCTATTCCATCCGTGATCATCGGCGCGATTGCAATTGGGCCGCTGCTGCACGGCGGTTTCTTCGGCGATAGCATAAAGGTGTTCGCCGAGCGAGACGTGGTCGCTGCACTGGGCGAACACTTCCATGGCTGGCTGGCGATGGGCCTGCACGGCTTTGTAACGCTGCCGTTCTGGCTCGCGATCGCGGGGGTCGCGCTCGCCTGGTATCTGTATTTGCACCGGCCCGATCTCCCCGCGAAAGTTCAGCAGGCACTCAGGCCGTTGTATACGCTGCTGGACCAGAAATACTACATGGACCGTTTCAACGACTGGTTTTTTGCTGGTGGCGCTCGCTCACTCGGACGCGGTTTGTGGCGCTATGGCGATGTCAACATCATCGACGGCGTGCTCGTCAACGGCTCTGCCCGGCTTGTGGGATGGTTCGCGGGCGTCGCCCGCAAGTTTCAGTCGGGTTTTGTTTATCACTATGCCTTCACCATGATCATCGGCGTGTTCGTGCTGCTGACCTGGTGGTTTCTGCGGATCTGATGGAGTGACCGAATAAACATGTTTGGCCTTGCGCCCTTGTCTACGGTGGTGTGGTTGCCCATTGTTGCTGGTGTCATCGTGCTGCTTGCCGGCTCAGACCGGAATGCCGCCGTTGCCCGCTGGTTGGCCCTGATCGGCGCCATGGCGGGGTTTCTTGTCGCGTTGCCGCTGTGGACTGGATTTGACCGAACGGTTTCCGGAATGCAGTTCGAAGAGTTCCTTCCGTGGATTGACACCTTCAATATCAACTACCACCTCGGAATTGATGGCGTCTCGCTGTTATTGATTCTGCTGAACTGTTTCACCACGGTTCTGGTTGTCATTGCCGGGTGGACGGTCATCCGAAGCCGCGTATCGCAATACATGGCGTCGTTCCTGATTCTCTCGGGAATAATGAACGGCGTGTTCAGCTCGCTGGACGCGGCGTTGTTCTACGTGTTTTTTGAGGCCACCCTGATCCCGATGTTCATCATCATCGGTGTGTGGGGCGGACCCAATCGGGTTTACGCAGCGCTCAAGTTTTTCCTGTACACGTTTCTGGGCTCCCTGCTCACACTGGTTGCGCTGGTGTATCTGTACAACGCATCCGGCGGCAGTTTCTCGCTGCTTGAGTACTATGCGATGCCGATACCGATGGCCGCCCAGATACTGGTATTCCTCGCGTTTTTTGCGGCGTTCGCCGTAAAGGTGCCGATGTGGCCCGTTCATACCTGGCTTCCGGACGCACACGTCGAAGCGCCGACCGGAGGATCGGTAGTGCTGGCAGCGATCATGCTGAAGCTTGGCGCCTATGGATTCATCCGGCTTTCGCTGCCCATCGTACCGGATGCGAGTCAGTATCTTGCGCCGCTGGTGATCGCGCTGTCATTGGTCGCGGTTGTGTATATCGGACTGGTGGCACTGGTACAGGCAGACATGAAGAAGTTGATCGCGTATTCGTCGATCTCGCACATGGGTTTCGTCACGCTTGGCATCTTTATTTTCAATCCGCATGGGCTGCAGGGCGCTGTCATTCAAATGGTCTCGCACGGATTCGTTTCAGGCGCGCTGTTCCTGTGCGTGGGCGTGCTCTACGATCGCATGCATTCGCGGATGATCGCGGACTACGGTGGCGTTGTGAACCGCATGCCCGTTTTCGCTGCCTTCTTCATGCTGTTTGCGATGGCTAATGCCGGTCTGCCGGGAACCAGCGGATTTGTTGGAGAGTTTCTTGTCATCATGGGTACCATGAGCGTTAACTTCTGGTACACGCTTGCCGCGGCGACTACGTTGATATTCGGAGCGGCGTACACGTTGTGGATGTACAAGCGGGTCGTCTTCGGCGAAGTGGTGAACGACAAGGTCTCGGCGCTCTCCGATATCAATAGCCGTGAGATTCTTGTCCTTGGTTTGCTTGCGCTGGCAGTGCTGTGTATCGGAATTTATCCCAAGCCGCTGACCGACGTTCTGAGCGTTACCGTCACCGGGCTTCTTGAGCACGTCGCGGTATCCAAGTTGTGAGCTTGCATGTCTGCGATCTGAGTTAGAACGGAAACCGGAATAAACATGGAATTTTCGATGATGGATCTGGCTCCAGCTCTGGCAGAAATCTTTCTGCTGTCGGCGGTGTGCATCATTCTGATCGCGGATCTCTTTATTTCCGATGAGCACCGATATCTCACCTATTGGGCGACGCAGATAACCTTGGTAATGACGGCTCTGGTCGCCGTATCCGGAACTGCGGCCGATCCTGTTTATGCGTTCAGCGGTTTGTTCGTTGCGGACGCTTTCAGCAGTTTTCTGAAGATCGGCGTGTGCCTGAGTGTTGCAGCCGGCCTGGTGTATTCACGAGCCTACCTGGGCCCGCGCGGAATGTATCGCGGCGAGTATTTCGTCCTTGCGTTGTTTGCAACGCTTGGCATGCTGGTCATGATATCGGCCAATCATTTCCTGACGCTGTATCTCGGGCTCGAACTGCTCAGCCTGAGCTTGTACGCGATGGTGGCGCTGGCCCGGGACTCTGCCCGCAGTACTGAGGCTGCGATGAAATATTTTGTGCTCGGTGCGCTGGCCTCGGGCATGCTGTTGTACGGCATGTCGATGGTCTACGGTGCGACGGGTTCGCTGGAGATTGGCGATGTGATTGCAGCCGTCCAGTCGGGACAAGCCAATTCGACCATTCTGAAATTCGGGCTGGTCTTCGTCGTTGCAGGAATTGGTTTCAAGCTCGGCGCCGTGCCTTTCCATATGTGGGTGCCGGACGTGTATCACGGTGCCCCGACAGCCGTGACACTGCTGATCGGCACGGCCCCGAAACTGGCTGCTTTCGCCTTTCTCGTGCGCCTGTTGGTCGAGGCGCTTGGTGCTGAGGAACTCGTTGTCGAATGGCGCCAGATGCTGGTGCTACTGTCGGTTGCGTCTCTGATACTCGGTAATGTGGTCGCTATTGCCCAGACCAATCTGAAACGCATGCTGGCCTATTCAACGATTTCGCACATGGGTTTCCTGCTCCTCGGCGTTCTGGCGGGAACGGCCCAGGGTTACGGCGCCGCGATGTTTTATGTGTCCGTGTACGTCATCATGGCGCTCGGGGCGTTCGGCATGATCCTGCTCATGTCGCGTGACGGTTATGAGGCGGAGGAGCTTGATGATCTGAAGGGCCTCAGCCAGAGACACCCGTGGTATGCCTTCATTATGCTGGTGATGATGTTTTCCATGGCCGGTGTCCCGCCGACCGTCGGCTTCTGGGCGAAGCTCTCGGTGCTTCAGGCTGTTATGTCGATTGGCTACGTCTGGTTGGCAGTGCTGGCGGTGCTGATGTCGCTGATCGGGGCCTTTTACTATTTGCGGGTTGTGAAGCTGATGTACTTTGACGAGGCACCGCAGAGCGCCTCGATCGAGGCCGGCATGGATAGCCGCGTTCTGATTTCGGCCAACGGGATTGCAGTGCTGGCCCTTGGATTGATGCCGGGAGCCCTTCTCGCCATGTGTGAACGTGCCATTACCCTGTCTCTGCGTATCGCCTTATGAGTGGCGATTTCACGGAGACAAAGAAGAGATCAAAGCTGGTCTACTCGGGTCGAATGCTCGAGGTCCGTGAAGATGAAGTGCTCCTCCCCGATGGAAATGCGGCGCGGCGTGAATACATTATTCATCCTGGGGCGGCGTTGATTTTGCCGCTCTTCGACGATGGCCACGTCCTGCTTGAGCGCCAGTACCGGTATCCGGTTGGCCAGCACTGCTATGAACTTCCGGCGGGAAAATTGGAGGCCAACGAATCTTCGCTCGATACCGCCAAGCGTGAATTGCTCGAAGAGACGGGCTATGTCGCGCAGGAGTGGACCACCATTTGCAATATGCTGCCCTGCATTGGCTATTCTGACGAACGTATCGAGTTTTTCCTGGCGCGCAAGCTGAGCTTCAAGGGCGCATCGCTGGATGAAGGTGAGTTTCTAGAAACGCTGCGGTTGCCGGTGAACGAGGCGCTTCAGTGGGTGCGCGACGGAACGATACGCGATTCGAAAACGATGCTCGGCCTGCTTTGGCTTGATCGTATTTTGCACGCCGGCTGGTAACGCCCGGCCTGCCTGATATCTCCGGCGCTGCTAACTGGCGTCGACTCTTGCCGCTTCGCCCTCAAAGGTAATGTAGGGTCGGGGGTGTCCCACGTAATGCCCTTGCGCGTACCCGATCCCGAGTGACTGCAACTCGTCAAGCACGTCAGACGACTCGACGCGCTCGGCAATGACCTCCTTGTTGAGTCCTTTTGTAACCTCGCAAAGCGTCCGAATGAACAGGCGGCTTGCTTCATCGCCAGGCAGGTCGCGACTCAAGCTTCCATCGACTTTCAGATAGTCGACATCAAACTGCTTCAGGTAGTACATCGAGCTGAATCCGGTTCCGAAATTATCGATCGCGCATCCGCAACCGGCTTCTTTCACCGTTTCAAACAGGATTATTGCTGCTTCCACGTTGGACATGGCGGTTGCTTCGGATATCTCGAAAACCAGCCGGCCGTGGCCGGTTGAAGCGCCGGCCAACAGAGCGCGGAAGCGGGCAAGCCAGTGTGGTTCAGCGACGCTGCGGCGCGACAAGTTGACAAAGCACCTGTCGCCGTCCTTGACGTTCTCTTCCTTGCCAAGATGATCAAGCACTTTCTCAACGATGCGCAGATCGATCTCGGGCGCAAGGCCAAGCGATTCGGCAACGCCGATAAACTGGTGCGACTCGAAAATTTCACCGTCACGGCCAACAATGCGCGCGAGCAGTTCTCTGTGTCCGGCGCCAGTTTCCGTCAGGCTGATGACAGGTTGCGAATAAAGCTCCAGCCTGTCTTCGTCGAGCGCTTTGCGCAACTCCCGTTTCCAGTGCGCACGCTGATCCGTGAGTTCGGTGTCATTGCCGCCAGGGCTGAACATCACATACCGGTCCCGCCCCGTCGCCTTCGCTTCGTTCACGGCACGTTCCGCGCTATCAAGCAGTGTTGCGATGTCATCGCGAGGGGAAGAATAGAGCGCAATGCCGATGGAGGCGGTTACAGTAAGATTTCCCGGTGAACCCGATACACCCGGCGTGAACTGCCGAAACGCGTGCAGAACATCGCCGGCCAGAGACTCAACGTCTGCTCTCGACGCCCCCGGAAGATGGATGGCGAACTGATCTCCGCCGTAGCGATAAACGCTGGCGTCCCGGTCTGCAACCACGCTGCGAAGAACGCCGCTTGCCGCGACCAGCAGCTCGTCGCCGGCGCGATGCCCGTAGCGGAGGTTGACGCGCCTGAAGCGATCCACCTCAATACGAAGCAATGCGCCCTTGTCACCATCCGGCGATGCTTGCTCCAGTGTGCGCAGCAGGCTGACCTGGTTCGGGAGGCCGGTCAGTGCGTCATGGGTCGCTCGATGTTCGATTTGCAGCGCTGCGCGATGCTGTTCGGTTACGTTATGCGCGGTTCCCCGCAAACCGAGGATGCGGCCTTTGTCGTACCTGACCCTGGCGTTGATTCCCACCCAACGATCGCTGCCGTCGGCGGCAATCAGGTGCGTCAGGTAATCCCTTACCTCGCCGTGCCTGCGAAGTGTTGACAGAAAGCGCCGGTTCGAAACATGCGAAGGACGGGATTCGAAATCGAAAAAACATCTTCCGATCAGGGCAGAGGGTTCCATTCCGAAGATATCTACCGCGCCGTTATTGAGGTAAGTAAAGCGGCCGAGCGCATCGGTTGTCCAGATCAAGTCATGGGATGTTTCGACCAGATCCCGATAACGTGATTCGCTTTCAACGAGAAGCTGGATGATGCGGCGTTTCTCCTTGATATCCTGGTACGCCCGATCGAGTTCGTCGCTACTGCCATCTTTTGACAGTGGCACAACGCTGCTGACACTACCGGCCAGGCCATCGATAATTTCCCGTGCGTAGCGCCTGTGACCGCCCTCCGTGCGTCTTGCCACCAACACACCCTGGGTGTCCCACCTGCGTAGTTTCTGCTCGGCGACACCCAGTTTCGTGGCCGCTTCCTGGATCGTATATTCGGGAGGTTCCAGCATGGCACCGCTACGCCGGCGCTGCACCCTCTCGGGCGGGTCCGTCGGAATGGAGCTCATCAGTGCAGATTCCGGCTCGCGTGCATATTGTTTTGTCGTGACACCAGTCTTTGCATCAGTTTCAGGTCCCGGGAAGACAAACGTAACGCGGTGTCCACCCATACCCCAACCACACGGCTCAATTCCTCGTACTCGAGTCTGTGAACCACGCGCCTCGCACCAGCGAGACCGGCGAGTCCACCCCGGCTGTGGCGCCGGTCCCCGACGTAACTGGCAACAGCTGCTTCGCCTGCGCCGTCAGGCGCTACGACATCAACCAGACCAAGGTCCAGCATATCATTGGCCGAGTAGATCTTGCCACTTGCGATCAGTTCTTCAGTCTTCCGGTAGCCGATCTTGCGTTCGAGAAAAGAGTATGCCCCCATACCCGGGAACAGGTTAAACAGAATTTCCGGGAATCCGAAGCGCGCGCTTTCCTCGGCGATCAGCACATCACTGGATAGCGCGGCTTCGAAACCGCCGCCAAGGCATTCACCCTGAATCAGTGAAATCGTCGTAATCGGCAGGCCGTGCGAAACATAGTTCCGGTACAGGACGCCAATGCAGGCATTGCCGTAATTGAGCAATCCCTGGTCGTCCTGTGATTCGATGAGCTGCGTAAACAGGTTGAGGTCGCCGCCGAGATTGAACACGCCCTTGGCCCCGGAGGCGAGAATGGCATATTCGAATGCAAGCGAACCAGCATCGCATTGGATGCGGCTGCCGCATTGGCTGCTCTCGGCCTGGGCCATGAAATGGCAATAGCGCGACAGATCCTGAAGCAACGAGAGATTAAAGTTCGGCCTCGGGGCCGGGTTCCAGCGCAACCACATGGCCCTCAAGTCCGGGTCGTGACAAGCGGAAAGCTGATCCGAGAACAGGAACTCGGTGGAGCGGTTGGTGCGGGACGTTCGGAGTTTTGGGGGCGCCGTTTCACTCGGCGAAGGCGGTTGCAGATTCAGCACGGGTTGCGGGACTGTCATGTCCATACTGCTGTTCCTTTGCAAACAAATAGCCTGAAGGCGATCGGTTGACAGCACTTCGGGGCAAATTCGGGAGAACGCCAAGTGTACGATAGACTTTTTTAGAATTGCAAATGTAAGATTCTGATCAATATATGTTTTTCTATATTAATCATGAAGTTTGTTTAATTTGTCACCACATGACGACGATCGAAAGAGGCCTTGGGCTACCGATTTTCGGTGAAGGCGCGTTGGTATGGGGAATGATGGGAACCTGCCAGTCAGTTGGATCAACTGATTGACCCGGCACCGCCAGCGCGAGGACA
>DATKYN010000164.1:0-8956 GCA_035528435.1 Burkholderiales bacterium | reverse complement strand
GCTTCAGGTCTGCCTCCGGTGCGTAGTCGTCGAGCGCGTCGAGCAGATCGCCGTCATTTGGCATGAAGTCCTCCAGTGCAGGATGCGGCCAGTCGGTTCCCCACACCATATGGTCTGGAGCGGCTTCGATCAGCGCGCGTGCGAATGGAATTGCATCCGCGTAAGGCGGACCCGAGGCCGAGATCCGGTAATTGCCAGAGAGCTTGATCCAGCATGTGCCATCCCGAACCAGTTCCAGCAGCGCCTGAAATCCGGGGTGGTCAATACCGTGCGCCACGTTCATGTGTCCCATATGGTCGACCACAACTGCAACCGGCAGTTGACGCAACCGGGGCGCCAGTTCGACCAGATTACGGGCATCGAGCAATAGCTGGACGTGCCATCCCAGGTTGGCAATGCGTTCTGACAGCGGTTCGAGTGCCTGCAAGCCGACGCCGCCACCGAACAACAAATTCAGCCGCACGCCGCGAATACCGCCTGCGTGGAGCCGCGCCAGTTCGCGATCATCAACATCGGCCTCGACGACGGCAATGCCACGAGCGTTGGAGCCGTATCCGGCGATTCCGTCGAGCGTAACCTGATTGTCGGTACCGTGAACCGACGGCTGGACGATTACGGCTCTTTCTATCCCCAATACCCGATGCAGTGCCTGGTAATCCTCCAGCAAGGCAGTCGGTGGCGTGTAGGAACGCGCGGCGACATAGGGATACTTCTCCGGCGGCCCGAGTACGTGTGCATGGCAGTCACAGGCCCCGACAGGCACGGAGAACTTCGGCGCACGGGGCCTTGGATCGGGACCGAGACAGGGTTTGGTCATAAGTAAGCCTCAGCCGATCTATTTCCCTATCCCGAAACCGGCTTTTTGGTATTCGTCTCGCGGCGGGCTGAAAATATCGGGTATCAAAGCGCCTTCCGGCCTCCCTCCCGTTCGCTCATTAGTTATTGGGTCGCATGTCGGTAATAACACTACTGCATTCACCGCCGGTTTGCCACAGGCTGAACGGCTTCCGGGAGGAACGCGTTCAGAGAGCGATCATTCGAGTCCGTGCTCATCTCGAGATTCCTTTCATGTCTGGACCCAGTACCAACGTACAGAATGCTGGAATAACCCATTGTCAGGATCCTTGTTCATGGTATTGGCCCGCGTCGCGGCGTTCGAAGTTCGCGCAAACGAAAGCGAAGTTGTTTTTCCGTTTCAATGATCGCGAACAGCGCGACGCCGACAGCAACGATGACAACACCGTCGAGAAATGGTACGGGTTGTGTGCTGAATATTCGCTGCAAAGGCGGCAGGTAGGTAATGGCGAACTGCGCGGCGGTCACACTTATAACGGTTGCCCACACGACTCTGGTGCCGCGCACCGCCTTCCAGGTGAGCGACGTCCCGTAGATGTTTCGTATAAAGAACAGATGGAAAATTTCCATGACCACGAGCGTGTTCATGGTGATCGTGCGCGCGAGCTCAATCGAATACCCGCGATCGATAGAGTAGGTGTAGATGCCGAATACGCCGGCAAGAAACAACGTGGAAACGAAAATGATGTGCCATCCCAGGTCTCCGGTGAGTAGCGGCTCGTTTCTCGGCCGGGGCGGTCGCCGCATGGTGTTCTCTTCAGTGGGCTCGAACGCGAGCGCCAGCCCGAGTGTGATCGCGGTGATGAGGTTGACCCACAGTATCTGCACCGGGGTGATCGGCAGCGTCATGCCGAAAAGCAGCGCGACGATGATTGTCATTGCTTCACCCGCGTTGGTCGGTAAGGTCCAGCTGATGACTTTCTTGATGTTGTCGTAAACGGTGCGCCCCTCGCGCACAGCGGCGGCGATAGAAACAAAATTGTCGTCGGCAAGAACGAGTTCCGCCGCCTCCTTGGCGGCTTCGCTGCCTTTCAACCCCATGGCGATGCCGGCGTCGGCGCGCTTGAGGGCGGGTGCGTCGTTTACGCCGTCTCCCGTCATTGCGACGGTCAGGCCGTGCGCTTGCAGCGCCATGACCAGCCTGAGCTTATGCTCCGGGCTGGTACGCGCGAAGATGTCCGTCTCCAGTACGGCAGCCGCCAGTGCGGCGTCGCCCATGATGTCCAGGTCGCTCCCGGTCAGTACCTTGTCCGGATTCAGCAAGCCAATCTGCTTGCCGATGGCGGCGGCGGTGCCCTTGTGATCCCCGGTAATCATTTTCACGCGCATTCCGGCGTGGTGACACTCGGCGACCGCGTCGATTGCTTCCGGACGCGGGGGGTCGATAAGCCCGACAAGACCGATCAGAATGAGTCCTTTCTCCACGTCGGAAAACTCAAGAACGGTATGTTCCGGGGTAACCGGCTTCACCGCGAACGCCAGCACACGTTGCCCCTGCGCCGCGACACTGTCCGCTTTGCTATGCCAATAGTCCAGGTTTATGGGCTCGGCTCCGCCTGTAATCGTGCGCTGTTCGCTGCACATCGACAGTATCTGCTCCGGCGCTCCTTTCACGGATACGAAAGCATGGTTCTGGTCGTCATGATTGAGCGTCGCCATGAACCGGTGTTTGGCATCGAAGGGTATCGTGTCGGTGCGCGTCCAGTGTGTGAGTTCCTCTCGCATATCGATGCCGACCTTGCCCGACAGCGCGAGAAGGGCGCCCTCCATCGGATCGCCTTCGACGTGCCATACGCTGTCCCGCTCGTGCAATGACGCATCGTTGCACAGGACTGCTGAACGCCCCAGTTCTTCGAGTACCCGGTGTTCGCGTGCGCTGACGGCGGCATCGTTGAGTTTGACGGCGCCCGTCGGCTCGTAGCCGACCCCTTCCAGCGAGAAGGCATGAGCCTGGGTCACAACAGAGGCGACCATCATCTCGTTGCGGGTCAGGGTGCCTGTCTTGTCTGTGCAGATCACCGAGACGGAGCCCAACGTCTCGATGGCAGGCAGGCGCCGCACAATGGCATTGCGCCGGGCCATGGCCTGAACACCGACAGCCAGCGTGATTGTCAGGACCGCAGGCAACCCCTCCGGTATCGCGGCGACCGACAAACCCACCACCGCCATGAACAATTCAGCGAATTCGAAATGCTCGACAAAATAACCGAAGATCAGCAGGACCGCGGCGATCAAAAGAATCAGGACGGTGAGCCAGCGCGCAAATGCATCTATCTGCCGGACAAGCGGTGTGGTCAGCGTTTCGACCGTGGAGAGCATCCCGCTGATCCGGCCGATCTCCGAATCGACTCCGGTCGCGACGACCACCCCTCTGCCGAGTCCGCTGGTTACCAGGGTGCCGCTATAGGCGATGCATGCCCTGTCACCGAGCAGCGCGTCGCGCTGTACGGGACGAATATGTTTCTCCACCGGCACTGACTCGCCGGTCAGAATCGACTCCTGAATCTGAAGACCGTGGGCTCGAAGAAGTCGGAGATCCGCAGGCACTTTGTCTCCCGCCCCGAGCAATACGATGTCACCGGGAACAAGAGCGTCACCTGCAATCGCCCGTCGTTCCCCGCCTCGCAGGACGGATGCTTTCAAAGCGAGCATTTTGCGGATGGCAACCATCGCCTTTTCCGCTTTGCCTTCCTGGATGAAGCCAATGACGGCATTGGCAACGACCACCGCCAGAATCACGGACATATCAATGAAGTGGCCGAGCGCCGCAGTGATCAGTGCGGAACCAAGAAGAACGTAGATGAGAATATTATGAAAATGCAACATGAAGCGGATCAGCGCGCTTCTTTTCGCGGGTTCCGGCAGGCGATTCGGTCCATACGTTTCGAACCGCGCTGCGGCTTCCTCACTGGAGAGACCGTTTATATGCGTACGCAAAGCATCAATGGCGTCCTCAACCGCCATTGCGTGCCAGATATTCTTCTTTTGCATTTCTGTATCGCTGCTCATGACATGCTACCCGTTAGACGTACCCTGACGAACGAGAGGGAACATGATCATAAAGATAAGGCAAGGTCGGGCTGTGAGCGACCCTGTCTTTTCCCTTGGACGCATCCGGTTGCTTGTGCCCCCAGGGACGTGACGTTTTGTCACGTCCACCGCATACTTTTTTCAGCGGGCGACTCTGCCGGCTTGCGGCGACTGCAGCGCGGCGCTCGCCAGCAAAAACAACGCCCCTGCCGTCAACACGCAGGGCATGATAACGCCGAGGTGACGCGTTTCGAAGAAGGTATGAAAAGTCCGGCGATCCCCACAAAGCGTGATACTGACCAGGAGGAATGGCAGTGAACCAAATCGTCAACCTGTTCTATTCATTCAGAAGTCCGTATTCTTACCTGGCGACGCCGGGTGCGTTGGCACTTGAGCGCGACTTTGAGGTAAGTGTTGCACTGCGCCCTGTCTTTCCGTTGGCAGTGCGGCAGCCGGATTTTTTCAGTTCGGACAACGTCAGGCGAGCGAAATACATCATGATGGATTGGCTGCGACGTGCCGAGATGCTCGGCATGCCACACCAGTGGCCGTCGCCCGACCCGATCGTGCAGGACCTGAAAACCTACGCAATTTCGACTGACCAGCCCTACATCTATCGACTGACTTTCCTTGGTGTCGAAGCCCAGCGGCGGGGCCGTGGTATCCACTTCGCCGCAGAAGTGTCGGCTGTGATTTTCGGTGGCACGCGCGACTGGCATCTGGACACGCACCTGAAAGACGCGGCGGCCAGGGCCGGACTCGATCTGGCGAGTATGGACGAAGCGATCGTCGATTCAGCATCCCACCGTGAAGAAGTCGAGGCGAATCAGCACGATCTTGAAAAGTCCGGACACTGGGGCGTGCCGACATTCGAATTCAATGGCGAACCATTCTTTGGTCAGGACCGTATCGACACGTTGTGCTGGCGGCTTGAGAAAGAAGGTTTGCGGCGTGGCTGAGTCAGGCGGCTCGCCCGGGAGGAACACAGCGGATTTTGGGGAAAGCGTCGAGACAATCTCCATGTTTTAAAACAAAGGGCGGCGTTTCAGCTTGAATCGAAACGCCGCCCTCATGTCGTGCCTCGGGCTTTCGTCCGTGATCAGGATACGTACTGGACGTACTCGAACACATTGTTGCCCGTATCAGGCCAGGTCGAAGCGATCCGCGTTCATGACCTTGGTCCACGCTGCAACAAAGTCGTTCACGAATTTTTCCTTGTTGTCATCCTGCGCATAGACCTCAGCGTATGACCGAAGAATAGAGTTCGATCCGAAGACGAGATCAATTCGGGTCGCCGTCCACTTGACTTTGTCCGTCCTGCGGTCTCGAATTTCGTACAGGTTTTTGCCAGCCGGTTTCCACGTATAACTCATATCCGTCAGGTTCACGAAGAAATCGTTCGTCAGTGCACCTTCGCGATCGGTGAATACCCCGTGCTTCGTGCCGCCGTGGTTGGTGCCGAGAACACGCATGCCGCCAACCAGCGCGGTCATCTCGTGGGCAGTCAGTCCCATGAGTTGGGTGCGGTCGAGCATGAGTTCTTCCGCACTGACGGCGTAGTCTTTTTTGAGCCAGTTGCGATACCCGTCATGGACGGGTTCCAGCACATCAAACGACTCGACATCCGTCATCTCCTGCGTTGCATCGCCACGTCCCGGGGCAAACGGGACGGTCACTTTAACGCCTGCCGCCCTGGCAGCCTGCTCGACACCGACGTTGCCTGCGAGAACGACTACATCTGCCACGCTCGCGCCGGTCTCGGCCGCGATGGGTTCGAGTACGGCCAGCACCTTGGCCAGACGCTTGGGCTCGTTACCCTCCCAGTCCTTCTGTGGCGCCAGACGGATGCGCGCTCCGCTGGCCCCGCCCCGCATGTCGGAGGCCCGGAAGGTGCGGGCGCTGTCCCAGGCAGTCGCGATCATGTCGCTGATCGTCAAACCGCTGGCGGCGATCTTCGCCCTGGCGGTTTTCACATCGTAGTCGGTGCGGCCGGAGGGAACCGGGTCCTGCCAGATCAGGTCTTCCTTCGGCACGTCAGGCCCGATATAACGCGCCTTCGGCCCCATATCGCGGTGCGTGAGCTTGAACCAGGCCCTTGCGAAGACCTTCGAGAAGTAGTCGGGGTCCTTGTAGAAACGCTCGGAGATCTTCCGGTAGGCCGGGTCCATCTTCATGGCCATGTCGGCATCGGTCATGATCGGTTTGCAGCGGATCGATGCATCCTCGACGTCAACCGGCATGTCTTCTTCCTTGATGTTGATCGGTTCCCACTGCCGGGCGCCCGCGGGGCTCGACCTGATTTCCCACTCATAGTTGAGCAGAAGCTCGAAGTAGCCGTTGTCCCACTTGGTCGGATGGGTGGTCCAGGCGCCTTCGATGCCGCTGGTTACCGTGTCGCGACCAATGCCGCGTTTGGTGTGGTTGATCCAGCCCAGGCCCTGCTCTTCGACGTCGGCGGCCTCGGGATCGGGGCCAAGCAGGCTCGCATCGCCATTGCCGTGGGTCTTGCCGACCGTATGGCCGCCAGCGGTGAGCGCAACGGTTTCCTCGTCGTTCATCGCCATGCGCGCGAAGGTCACCCGCACGGCCTCGGCCGTCTTCAGCGGATCAGGCTTGCCGTCGACGCCTTCGGGGTTCACGTAGATCAGGCCCATCTGCACCGCGGCCAGCGGGTTCTCGAGCGAGGCCTCGTCCCCGGACTTCGCATAGCGGTCCTTGCCGAGCCATTCCTTTTCCGAGCCCCAGTAGACGTCTTTTTCCGGGTGCCAGATGTCTTCGCGGCCGAAGCCGAAGCCGAAGGTTTTCAGGCCCATGGATTCATAGGCGATGTTACCGGCGAGGATGATCAAGTCGGCCCAGCTGATCTTGTTACCGTACTTCTTCTTGATCGGCCACAGCAGACGGCGCGCCTTGTCGAGATTGGTGTTATCCGGCCAGGAGTTAAGCGGGGCAAATCGCTGATTGCCGGCGCCGCCGCCCCCACGTCCGTCAGCGGTGCGATAGGAACCGGCGGCGTGCCATGCCATGCGGATCATCAGGCCACCATAATGGCCCCAGTCGGCAGGCCACCATTCCTGGCTGTCCGTCATCAGGGCATGCAGGTCCTTCTTGAGTGCTTGCACATCGAGTTTCTTCAGTTGTTCACGATAATCGAAGCCCTTTCCCATCGGATTGGTCTTGGTATCGTGCTGATGCAGGATGTCGAGGTTCAGCGCGTTCGGCCACCAGTCCATGACCGATGTTCCGGTGTTTGTCATCGCGCCGTGCATGACCGGGCATTTGCCGGCCGGTGCTGCTTCATTCTTGCCCATGTCGTACTCCTTTTCGGGTTCAGGCCCCTTAAAGCCCGTAGAAACTATTTATAGTTTCCCGGTGCCCGGTTGACCAACGAATAATATTAAATCTGGTGATCGATTTTCTTGGTGGAACAAAACCTATTGATTTATTCAATAAATCACAATCCGGAACTGTTCTGATGCGTGCGGCGATGAATCGAAATCTGTGCGTGATCAATAAGCTCAGGGCCACCTCTGTCTGATCTTGATTATCCGTTATGGCGACTTAGTGCGGTTCGATGCCCTGAATGCTTTTGCGCTGAAGCTGATTCCCGAGTGTTGCACGCTTCTAATCGAAGCGTTCGTTCTTCCATGGATCAGCGGAATTACTGTAACCGGCACTCTCCCAGAATCCGGGCTCATCCCGGGATGTAACCTTGATGGCTCCCAGCCACTTTGCACTTTTGTAAAAGTAGCGATCAGGGACGATCGCACGAACAGGGGCACCGTTTTCCCGTGGTAGTGGCTCGCCATCGAAACTGTGCGCGAGGATCACGTCCTCTTTGCGGGTCTCGCTGATGGCAATATTGCTGGTGAAACCCGCTGCTGCCTCGAAAACGATAAACCGTCCATCTCGACGCGGCCTCACTCTGTCCATGATTGTCGACAGGCGCACGCCGCCCCAGCGCGAATCGAGAAGGGACCACCCGGTGACACAGTGCACGTCGCAAGTGATATCCACCTGGTCCAGCTCAAGCAGTTCCTGGTAGGAAAGAACCAACGGTTTGGCCACCTCGCCATAGACGCGCAGACTCCAGTCATTAACGTCGGTGGATCCAGGCGCGGTACCGCCCATCGTTATGATTTTCTTCACCGCGGACTGCCCGGGCGGAAGCCTCGGCCTGCCATCCGGCCTGGTAGTGGCTTCCACTGCGCTTTGCTCTGCGTTGGCGAGCTTGATGAACATTCCAGGCAGCCCGATGTTCACCAATGTGCCGCCTGCTGCAGCGAGGAAGCTGCGTCTGGAAACTTCCCGGTCATTTTTCATTGACCTCTCCTTTGTCAGTCGAGTTGTTGCGCGCTTCGCGATGTCACCGCCTTCGTCATGTTTGAGGCACCAGATTGTTCAGAAAGTTTGAATGGCAAAAGCATGCGCAAATCTGGCAACGCGCAAGTGCCACGCCTCGCTGCTTTGCCAGGGTCCAGGGGGGTGCATGGTCAGACGGGTGTTATGAAGTTGCAATGAAGCCAGACGTTACCTCAGGTCGTTTTCGCGGTTAATGGAACTTCGGCAACGCGGTTGACGAACTGCAAGACGCTTAGTGCGAGATGAATATTAAGCCGCGGCGGAGCGCCGTGTTGGCGATAACGGCAGTCGCGTGGGTTGAGTGCTTGACCGAAAACGTCAGCGCGTAACCAGATGTGAGCTGCGAAGGCGCCTAACGATAGACGCCGTCCCACGGGCCGGGCTGAACGCTCGCGCTTTGTTTGTCCGCGGTTGCGACAGGCCGGTTCAGGGTGATCACGGTATCGGGCCGCACCACCGAATAGTCCATGTAGCCCATCCGGGCCAGTGGGCGCATTGCGCCGGTATCGACGATGCCGTTCTTGATGTACGCATCGTCGAGGTAAACCGCAACGACATGTCCGAACACGATGACGTGCTCGATCTGTGAATCGTCGGTGCGTGGCAATACCAGCGTTTTCCAAAGCCGGCATTCAAGCGCCGATGGACTGGCCGCGACACGCGGCGGTTTGACCATAAGCGAGGGCGCGGTTTCAAGTCTTGCCAGCCT
>DATKYN010000163.1:0-8398 GCA_035528435.1 Burkholderiales bacterium | reverse complement strand
CAGGACTTTGGACACTACGGCGTACTCAACCCGTACCAGATATGGCTCGTGGTCGTGCTGATCTCGGGCATCAGTCTGACCGGCTATATTGCTTTCCATTTCGTTGGTCAGCGCTACGGCGCGCCGTTACTGGGATTTCTGGGCGGACTGGTGTCAAGCACGGCAACGACGCTGGTCTATGCGCGCCAATCTCGCAGTGCTCCCGAGACGCAGAAGCTCGCGGTACTGGTCATTGTTATCGCTAACATCGTCGTGCTGGTACGCCTCGGAGTGGTTTCCACGATCATGTCGCCCGGGCTCCTGAGGACCTTGTTGCCGATTCTCGCATCGGGTTTTCTGGCCGGTCTGCTCGCCTTGTTGTATTTGTGGCGCCGCGACACTACAGCCGATCAGGTGCCGATGCCGGATATCAAGAATCCGACCGAGTTGCGGGTTGCGTTCGGGTTCGCCGCAGCCTTTACGGTTGTGGTGCTGCTCTCCGCCTGGCTCTCTGACATCGCCGGTCAGCGAGGCCTGTACGCGCTGGCGTTCATTTCCGGTTTAACCGATGTCGACGCAATCGCCCTGTCGGCAATGAGGCTGTTCAATCTCGAGCAACTCCAGGCAAAACAGGCGGCGACCGCGATCATCATTGCCGTGTTCTCAAACATCGCCTTCAAGCTCGGAATGGTGTTTGTAGTCGGCGGCGCCGTGCTGTTTCGCCGCTGTGTTCTCGCGATGGGCGCGGTCGCTACCGGCCTGACCGTCGCCCTGGTGCTCATTTGATTCACGAATTATCGTGCTCATCGGGTAGAATCCGACGCTTTAGTCAGAGCATCAGCCATGGAAGCAGAACGCATCAATGAGATCGAAGCGCGCATTGAGGACCTGAACCAGCGTAGTAATGAACTTCGGAGGTATCTTTGACTTCGAAAGCAAGCAAGACCGTTTGACCGAAGTCGATCGCCTCATCGAAGACCCGAATATCTGGGACGACCCGCAACGGGCCCAGGACCTGGGCAAGGAAAAGAAATCGCTGGAAGCGGTTGTCGATACATTGAAAAGCGTCAGCACTGCCCTGCGCGATGCGCACGAGCTGTTCGCGATGGCCAGTGACGAGAAGGACGAGAGCACCTTGCTCGCACTGGAGTCGGACCTTGACGGCCTCGAGCCGGCGATCGAGCAACTCGAATTTCGCCGTATGTTTTCCAATCCGCTGGACCCGAACAATTGCTTCGTGGACGTGCAATCGGGAGCAGGTGGAACCGAATCCCAGGACTGGGCGGCGATGCTGGAGCGAATGTACCTTCGTTACTGCGAGCGCAAGGATTTTTCGATAGAAGTGCTTGAAGAATCCCCTGGCGAGGTGGCCGGCATCAAGAGCGCGGTACTGAAAGTATCGGGAGACTATGCGTATGGAACACTGCGTACCGAAACCGGCATCCATCGGCTCGTTCGCAAGTCACCGTTCGACTCCAACGCGCGCCGCCACACTTCCTTTGCCAGCGTCTTCGTCTATCCCGAGATCGATGATTCAATTGATGTTGACATCAATCCGGCAGACCTGCGCATCGATACCTATCGCGCCAGCGGCGCCGGCGGACAGCACGTCAACAGAACCGATTCGGCAGTGCGAATCACACACCTTCCGACCGGCGTCGTCGTCCAATGCCAGAATGACCGCTCCCAGCACAAGAACCGGGCGGAAGCGATGGCAATGCTCAAGTCCCGTCTGTATGAACTTGAGCTGCGCAAGCGCCAGGCCGAGCAGCAGAAACTGGAAGATTCCAAGTCGGATATTGGCTGGGGACATCAGATTCGATCCTACGTGCTTGACCAGTCACGGATAAAAGACCTGCGGACCAACGTCGAAAGCGGCAATACCCAGGCGGTCCTGGATGGCGACCTGGACCAATTCATCGAAGCCAGTCTCAAGCAGGCCGTATAGACGTCGCGACAAGGCAGAACCAGAAAATGAAAACCAGCAAACCGGAAGATACCAACAGCCAGGAAACATCGGCAGCCGACACCAACCAGATTATTGAAGAACGTCGTGCGAAACTGACCGCATTGCGGGAACAGGGCAATGCATTTCCGAACGATTTTCGCCGTCAGCACCTTGGCGCGGACTTGCAGCAAGCGCACGCCGGCAAGACCAATGAAGAACTGGAGTCGGAGCCGGTTCAGGTTGTGGTTGCCGGTCGCATGCTGCTAAAGCGTGTAATGGGAAAGGCCAGTTTCGCAACACTGCAGGACATGTCAGGGCGCATCCAGCTCTACGTCACCAATGACGCAACCGGCGAAGCAATACATGCCGCTTTCAAACACTGGGATCTCGGTGACATTCTTGGCGCCGAAGGCACGCTGTTCAAGACGCGCACCGGCGAGTTGACAGTAAAAGTGACGGCGATTCGCCTGCTGTGCAAGTCGTTGCGCCCCCTGCCGGAGAAATTTCACGGACTCGCCGATCAGGAACAGCGGTATCGGCAGCGTTACGTCGACCTTATCGTCACGCCGGAATCACGCCGCAACTTCCAGCTTCGCTCGAACACCATCCAGGCACTGCGGCAGTTTCTCGTAAAACGTGGTTACCTCGAGGTCGAAACGCCGATGATGCAGGGGCTGCCGGGCGGCGCAACCGCCCGTCCCTTTGTGACGCACCACAATGCACTCGACATGCAGCTATTCCTGCGTATTGCACCGGAACTGTATCTGAAGCGACTGGTTGTTGGGGGGTTCGAGAAAGTCTTCGAGATCAACCGCAACTTTCGCAATGAGGGCATATCCACCAAGCATAATCCCGAGTTCACCATGCTTGAGTTCTATGAGGCGTATCAGGACTATCAGTATCTGATGGCGCTGACGGAGAGCATGTTGCGCGAGGTTGCCGAAGAAGTGCTTGGTACGGCAGTTCTTACCTACCAGGGTGAATCGATCGACTTTGGCAAACCGTTCGAAAGGTTGACCATGGCCGAAGCCATCGCCAAATACAACGATCGGTATCCGCTGCACGAGCTTCAGAAGCCCGAGTATCTGAAAGTTGCGCTCGCACCCTTTGATATCGAGGTTTTCCCAAATGACGGACTCGGCATGCTGCAGCTCAAATTGTTCGAGCAGACCACCGAGGACAAATTGATCCAGCCTACCTTCGTCGTTGCGCACCCGACCGACGTGTCGCCACTGGCGCGCAGCAGCGATGACAACCCGGCACTTACCGAGCGGTTCGAACTGTTCATCGCCGGCCGCGAGATCGCCAATGGCTTCTCCGAACTAAACGACCCTGAAGATCAGGCACGGCGATTTCACAAGCAAGCTGAAGCCAAGGCCGCCGGCGACGCCGAGGCAATGTATTACGACGCGGACTACGTGCGTGCTCTCGAGTACGGGCTGCCGCCGACCGCCGGTGAAGGCATAGGTGTGGATCGCCTCGTCATGCTGCTTACCGACAGCGCATCCATACGCGACGTCATCCTGTTTCCCCAGCTACGTTCCGAATCATGACTGCAGAGCCGCAAATCCTCTGGAAACCATCACGAAAGCGGGTCAAGGACTCAAATGTCAACCGCTTCATCGAATTGGTAAACACCCGTTTCAACGCATCAGACGGCAAGGTCGGGCTTGGCAATTCCTCGCAGCTGTATGACTGGTCGGTTCGCGAACCCGAAAATTTCTGGTCCGCAATGTGGGATTTCGCCGGAGTCGTTGCAAAAAAACGTGGCGCACTCACGCTGATCGATGGCGACAGAATGCCCGGGGCGCAGTGGTTTCCCGAGGCGCGCCTGAATTACGCGGAGAATCTGCTGCGCCGGCGTGACGATGAAACCGCGATCGTATTCTGGGGGGAAGACCGGGTGCGCTGTCGGCTGAGCCACGCTGAGTTGTATGACGCCGTGGCCAGGACCGTCCAAGCCCTCAAAGCCGCCGGAGTCGGACGTGGCGATCGCGTTGCAGCCTTTATGCCTAACCTGCCCGACACCATCATTTTCATGTTGGCGACGGCAAGTATCGGCGCAATATGGTCATCGTGCTCACCCGATTTCGGCACGCAGGGCGTGCTCGACCGTTTCGGTCAGATCGAACCGTCGATCCTGTTCGCTGTTGAAGGCTATTACTACAATGGCAAGGCGCACGACACGCTGGAACGGCTCGCCGGAATCGCTGATGGACTGCCCTCTGTCAGAAAAGTGGTGATTGTTTCCTATACCCGCGACAAACCGGACATATCAAACGTCCGGTCGGCGCAACACCTGGAACATTTCGTTGCACCGTTTAGCGGCCTTACCGGCAAGCAGGCAGACATTGCGTTCGAGCAGCTCCCGTTCAACCATCCTCTTTTTATCCTGTATTCGTCGGGCACCACCGGTGTGCCAAAGTGCATCGTTCACGGTGCTGGCGGCACCTTGTTACAGCATCTCAAGGAGCACCAGCTGCACACCGACCTGAAACCCGGCGAGCGGTTGTTCTACTTTACGACGTGCGGATGGATGATGTGGAACTGGCTGGTTTCCGGTCTCGCCAGCGGAGCGACCCTGCTGCTCTACGACGGCTCTCCCGCCTACCCGACACAATCGGTGTTGTTTGACTTTGCTGATGCCGAGGACATGACCGTGTTCGGCACTTCGGCCAAATACATAGACGCCCTCAACAAGTTAGGGCTGAGGCCAATGAAAACGCATCGTCTGCAGTCGTTAAAAACGATGACTTCGACCGGTTCACCCCTGGTGCCCGAAGGATTCGACTACGTATACCAGCACATCAAGAAGGACATTCTGCTGTCTTCCATCTCGGGGGGTACCGACATTGTTTCCTGCTTTGTTCTCGGCGATCCGACACTGCCGGTTTACCGGGGCGAGATTCAGCGTCGCGGCTTCGGACTGAACGTCCAGGTGTTCAACGATGATGGAGAGGCAGTTGTCGGCGAAAAAGGCGAACTCGTTTGTACGGCGCCATTTCCATCCATGCCGGTTCACTTCTGGAATGATGATGACGGTGCAAGGTACCGCGCCGCCTATTTCTCGCGATTTCCGAACATCTGGTGCCACGGCGACTACATGGAACTGACCGAGCGGGGTACGGCAGTCATCTACGGACGTTCGGATGCCACGCTCAATCCCGGCGGGGTTCGCATCGGTACTGCGGAAATCTACCGGCAAGTCGAGCAACTCGACGAGGTGGTTGAAGGCCTTGTTATCGGACAGGAATGGGACAACGACGTGCGCGTCGTGTTGTTCGTTCGACTACGCGACGGCCTCGTACTTGACGAAGTGCTGGTTTCCAGGATCCGCACCGCGATTCGCCGAAATACCACCCCTCGTCACGTGCCCGCAAAGGTATTGCAGGTGCCGGATATACCCCGGACCAAGAGCGGCAAGATTGTCGAACTTGCCGTGCGCAATGTGGTCCACGGCGTTGCGGTAAAGAACAGCGAGGCGCTTGCAAATCCTGAGGCACTCGAGTATTTCCGCCATCGCGCAGAACTACGCGGCTAGACTTGCGGCATAGCCCCCGCAAGTCTTCGCGGCCGGCCAACAGATCAGCCACCTGCGAATGCCAGCCATGCCCTCCTCTGGCGGCTATCGTTTCAATATACCCCCAAGGGGTATAATTCATCCGCGATGCAAAACGAGACCATGAAGCTCTCCCGTCATCGCGATTTCGCGATCGAAGGGATGACCTGCGCCGGCTGCGCGCTGCGCGCGGAGAAAAGCCTGAACGCATTACCCGGCGTAATGGCCACGGTGAACTTCGCCAATGAGTCGGCTTCGGTGGACTTTGACCCCAACCGTATTTCACCTGCAGCCCTTGTCGGGGCCGTGGAACAGGCAGGCTATCGCGTGCCCGTTTCTGAAACCGAACTTGCGCTGGATGGAATGTCCTGTGCAGCCTGTGCAAACCGCATTGAAACCGTCCTGAACCAGCAACCTGGTGTTGAAGCGAGCGTCAATTTTGCCAGCGAGCAGGCTACTGTCCGGTTCGATCCTGGTCAGGCCAGCATTGACACCCTGATAGAGGCAGTACGCAAGGCGGGTTACAACGCGGTTGAGTTGACAGCCGCATCGCACGAGGCCGAACTGACGCGACACGAGCAGCAATATCGTCGTGAATCGCGCATGTTCTGGATCGCTGCCGCCCTCACCATCCCTCTGGTCGCCCAGATGATTCCAATGTTGCAGGGTTCCCATCAGGAACTGTTGCCGCGCTGGCTGCAACTGCTGCTCGCAACACCGGTACAGGTCTGGGCTGGCTGGCGTTTCTATACCGCCGCCTGGCATGCACTGCGCGGCGGAGCGGCAACGATGGATGTCCTGATTGCGTTGGGGACCAGTATGGCGTTCGTTTTCAGCGCCGTTGTGACGCTCGGTGGTTTCGACGGACAGCACGTGTATTTCGAAGCCTCAGCGGCGATCATCACTCTCGTCTTGCTGGGAAAACTGCTGGAAGCACGCGCCAAGCGCCGCACTTCTTCCGCGATTGAGCAACTGATTCAACTGCAACCCACTGAGGCTGACGTTGAGCGTGACGGCCGCATTGAACGGATTGCCATTGCACAAATAAAAATTGGCGATGTCGTGATAATTACTGCTGGCGAACGTTTGCCGACCGATGGCACTGTTGTTGGCGGTTCCACAAGCGTCGACGAGAGTATGCTCACCGGCGAAAGCATGCCTGTTCACAAGCAAGCGGGCGACCGCGTTTACGCCGGCACACACAATATCGAAGGCATGCTCAAGGTACGTACCGCAGCAGCGGGGACCGGAACGCAACTGGCCGAGATTGTGCGGCTCACCCGGCAGGCGCAAGGTAGCAAGGCGCCGATACAACGTACCGCTGACCGTGTTGCGTCCGTGTTCGTGCCAACCGTAGTCGCAATCAGCGTGTTGACTTTTGTCTCATGGTGGTTGGTATCAGGTGAACTGGCTCAGGCACTGATCAATGCCGTCGCGGTCCTTGTCATCGCATGTCCGTGCGCGCTCGGCCTTGCAACGCCGACTGCAATCATGGTGGGGACAGGCCGTGGCGCGCAATCAGGCATTCTCGTTCGCGACGCCGCCGCACTCGAACACGCGGAGAAGATCCGCACCCTGGTGGTGGACAAGACCGGTACGCTTACCGAAGGCAAGCCGACGGTTGTCGCGGTGGCCGCGTTGCACGATGAAGCAGATTTATTGCACGTCGCCATGACTCTCGAACAGGGTTCTCGCCATCCACTGGCGCAGGCAATAGTTGCCTGTGGAAAGGCACGCAATATCAGCAGTGGCAGTCTTGCTGACTTCGCATCGATAACCGGATCGGGAGTCAGTGGCCTGGTGGATGGCGTGCCTGCACTACTGGGATCACCGCGTTTTCTGGTGGAACAAGGTATTGAGATCGAGGCCGGAGAGGTCGACGCGCTGGCGAAAGGTGGTCGCAGCGTAGTGGCGGTCGCAAGGAATGGGGTCTTATTGGGCTTGCTCGCCGTCGCTGACAAACCACGTGCGAACGCGGCGGCAACCGTTAAACGGTTGCGCGCAATGGGGGTCGAGACCGTGATGCTGACCGGTGATAACCGGGTGACAGCGGAGGCAATTGCGCAGGCACTTGGGATTTTACAGTGGCATGCCCAGGTCTTGCCGCAGGACAAGGCCAGGGAGGTAGCCAGGCTCCGCGATGCTGGTCACGGTCTGATCGCAATGGCGGGAGATGGTATTAACGACGCCCCTGCCCTTGCCGCTGCCGATGTCAGCTTTTCACTGGCCTCGGGTTCCGATATCGCCATCGAGGCCGCTGACATTACCTTGATGCGTAACGATCTGTCGGGTATCGCCGATGCTATTGACCTGTCGCGGGCGACCTTACGCAAGATCAGACAAAACCTGTTCTTCGCCTTCTTCTACAACTGCCTCGGGATTCCTTTGGCGGCGGCGGGCTTGCTCAATCCGGTCATCGCTGGTGCGGCAATGGCAATGAGTTCTGTATCAGTTGTCACCAATTCGATTTTGCTGAAAAAATGGAAACCGAAGGAGTAATCGACCTGTTGTGCCACCCCCACCCGAAACGCAAGGCGTGGGACAGGTGGTCAGAGCGCGGGCGAGACGGCGACAGTTCGCACCCGGGTATTGTCAGCGCACAGCGGGACCAGCCTGTCGCCCGCGCAGTCAGGCTCTTGCTTGTACGGTGCGATCTTGAGGCTCCCTGCAGTTGGAGCCCAATCGACATCGCCCGCTTGTGAAAGGCAATTGAAGATGCAGGCCAATAAACGAAGCGATTCTCGCTCACCAATTCGCCGCACTGACAAACCGGCGCTGCTGAAGCGTCTGAAGCGCGTCGAAGGCCAGGTTCGCGGAATCGCCCGAATGGTTGACGAAGATCGCTACTGCATCGATGTGCTCACCCAGATTTCCGCCATCCGCTCCGCCCTCGATGCCGTTGCCCTGCAGCT
>DATKYN010000162.1:0-14467 GCA_035528435.1 Burkholderiales bacterium | reverse complement strand
AGCTGCAGTGCTTTGGTATCACCGAGCAGGTAAATCTCGGTCACCGTCCGCTCGGCACCCTGAATTTGATGCACCCGCGACTTGATGTTGGGCAACGCAGCAAGTTGCGCCGTCAGCTGCCGGTACTCCGCGGATTGCAAGTCCGTGTTCTCACTAAGTATCAGAATCATTACCCATCTTCCCCGTTGATCCAGGCGCTCGTCGCCCGCAATGCGCTATGGTTGTTGTGTGCGTGGTTAAAGTACGCACACTTTTTTATTCGGCACTGGTACCACCCACGGTCAGCCCGTCGATACGCAAAGTCGGTTGTCCTACTCCGACCGGCACGCTTTGACCGTCTTTGCCGCAGGTTCCAACGCCCGGATCAAGCATCATGTCGTTACCAATCATCGACACTCTTGTCAGCACGTCCGGTCCGTTACCGATCAGCGTCGCCCCCTTCACCGGCTGGGTGAGCTTGCCCTTCTCAATCAGATAAGCCTCGGAAGCCGAGAATACAAACTTTCCGCTGACGATATCCACCTGCCCGCCGCCGAAATTCACAGCGTACAAGCCCTGGTCGACCGACTCGATGATTTCTCTACTGTCGCGCTGACCGTTCAGCATGTAGGTATTGGTCATCCGCGGCATCGGAATGTGGGCATAGGACTCACGACGCCCATTTCCGGTTGGCGCCACCTTCATGAGCCGGGCATTGAGTGTGTCTTGCATATAGGTGCGCAAAACACCATCCTCGATCAGCACCGTGTTTTGCGTTTGATTGCCCTCGTCATCTACCGTCAACGAGCCACGGCGACCCGGGATCGTGCCATCGTCAACGACGGTTACGCCGGGGGCCGCAACGCGCTCGCCGATTCGTCCGGTAAAAGCCGAACTCCCCTTCCGGTTGAAATCCCCTTCCAACCCATGACCGATCGCTTCGTGGAGCAATACTCCTGGCCAGCCAGGGCCAAGGACAACTGTCATAGTCCCCGCCGGCGCCGCTGCCGCATCCAGATTCAATACCGCCTGATCTACGGCTTTTCGGGCATATTCCTCGAGCACGGCATCAGTGAAGTAATCGTAATCGAAGCGCCCGCCTCCTCCGGCGGAACCTTGTTCGCGACGACCTGAATGCTCGACGATGACCTGCACCGATAACCTCACCAGTGGGCGGACATCGGCGCTAACCATTCCGTCGTTGCGCGCGACCAGCACGAGGTCATACTCACCCGCAAGGCTGGCCATCACCTGCGTCACACGCGAGTCGAGGCCTCGGGCGATTTGCTCCAGTCTTTCCAGCAACGCGACCTTCTGCGGATCCGACAGGCTGGACAACGGGTCGGTCAGGGGATACAGGGCGCGTAATGGGCCTGAACGGACCAGGCCCGCTTCACCCGCGTTACCCTGGCGCGCTATCGCCCGCGTTGCCCGGGCCGCTGATTCCAGAGCATTGAGACTGATATCGTCAGAGTAGGCGAACGCTGTCTTCTCACCACTGATCGCCCTCACTCCGACGCCCTGGTCGATGTTGAAGCTGCCAATCTTCACAATACCGTCTTCCAGGCTCCAGCCTTCGCTGCGGCTGTGCTGAAAATACAGGTCGGCATAGTCCACGTCGTGAGTCATGATCTGGCCGAAGATGTGCGGCAAGCTGCTCTGGTCGAGACCATTGGGCAGAAGCAGCGCATCACTTGCAGTCGAGATAAGCTGCTCGGTCTGAATCTCGGAGAGTTCTTTCAGCGACACAATAATTTTCCCCACTTACGAATTATCTGGCACGGGCGAGACCGCACAGGTTACAGGTACAAACACAGAACACAACCAGGTGCGGTGACCTATTCGGTGGACCTGCGGTATTTGATCACCGGCCCGGGGCAGATGTTCCATCCGCCGCCGGTTCACGCTCTACACGCTCCACCTGAGGCTCTCGCCACGTTCCGGTTACCTTATAGTTGCGCGACGCTGCCTGTTCAACCGGGTCACCGAGCGCTTTCTGAACCAGTAAAGCCGCCACACCTACCAGCGGATTTACCACAGCCGCCCCAGCCACTGCCGCAGCACCAGTCAACATCGGCCTGACGTGAACCTCCAGATCCTGCGTTTTCGTGACCAGATTGATTTCCCCCTTCATCGACACGTTGGCTGCGACGCCATCCATATAGAAATCATCAGTGCGGGCAACGCCGTCAGTTACCGTAACATTGGCGTCAATCCGGTCAAAGCTGAAGCCGGTCGTAAATACATCCTTGAAGTTGAGCGAAATTCGGCGCGGCAACGCCTGCAAACTGAGGATGCCAAACAGTTGCGCAGCCCCAGGGTCCACCTGCGCAAACCGACCATCAATGGCTTCCAGCTTCAGCTTGCCATTCAGTGTCGGCAGATCCGGCTCGAATGGCCCGCCTAACCAGCTTACCGGGCCGCTCAATGCCCCGGTACCTCCGACGATTGTCTCGTCATAGCCAAGCCGTTCGAAAAACTTGCCGTTGTCCTGTGCTTCAAAGCGGACCGTGTACTCTGCGTGGGGCCGGCCGACAATTCGCCATCTCCCCTTGACATCGATCCGCCCGTCCGGATTTGAAATCGCCATGCGGTCCAGACGCCACCCGTCAGCCTCCGGTTCGGCGAGTAACTCCAGTCGCCCAAGCGACTTATCTTCGTACTCCAGTGCATCCACAATGACATTGAGAGCCGCCGGAATGCGCTGAACTGGCCGCTGCGAGGCCTCGTCATTCGCCACCGTAACCGACGGTGGCTTCGCCTTGATCACCAATGAACTGAACCTGGCGTTAATACGTTGGCCGTCCTCGTCCGAGGCACCGACCAGATTGCCTTGAACCTGCGGCCCCTTCAGTTCCAGTTGCCACGAATCCTTGATGCGCCTGCCCGCGATGCCCAATTGACTGAATGACCGACCGCCAAACAGGAAACTGCCTACGCGCAGATCGAGTGACGTCAGGTGATCTTCAGCGCTCACCAGCTTTTCTGCACGGGTATCGGCAAACACCTCCCGCCAGCCGTCATAATCCAGTGAGGGCAACTGCCCCCGGGCGCTGATCCCGTCTTGTTGCGGCACGCCTGCCTCGCCACCGAAAACGATTTCACCTCGCTCCAGAGCGCCATCTCTGGCCGTGAGCCACGCACTACCGACCTGTTCAAGCCGTGCCGCATACTCGATCTGGCCCTGGCCCTTCATCCACAAGTCGGCGCGAAGCGGCAAAGCCGCCGAATCCAGCTTGCCCAGCGGTGCCGGCAGTCGCGAGCCCAGCCCGACCAACGATGATTCGATACGCAGATGTGCGCCCGATTCTTCAAAATCAAGCCGCCCATCCCACTCGGCTTCTCCGTATAGCCGGCGCAACGCTGGTATGTCAAAAAATGCCGCCAGGTCGTCAGCCTGAGCCTGCCCACCCATAAAAGTCTCCGGAATCCCCTTGCCTTTCACCGCCGATGCAGAACCAAACCGCAAAGGGCCGCCGAGCATGCGCCCACGACCATTGCGCAAAGCCACACTGGTTTTGTCGAATTCGATCCTGACAGCGTAATCGGTCAGCTTCGGCACATTCGCAGCAACGTCAAACTCCGGACCGGCGATATCGAGATATCCATCGACAGCCAGCTTCGAGAGCTCGAAAAAAGGCAGCTCCAGGTTCAGCGCCAGGGCCCCGATGCCCTGACCCCGCATTTTTGCAGTGGCCCCCTTCGTATAGCCGGCAACAGGGCTGTTCTCCACGAATCGCAAGAACTCCCCGACTTCTCCCGCTGCCTTGCCATCGACTGACAAACGAACGTTCGGCTTTCCAAGCTCAAGGATGGAAACCCGCGTTTTCGAAACATCTGCCCCCATGATCCTGGCGACGCGTGGTCGGATATCGATGCGGTCGCGCTCCAGCTCAAATTCACCGTCAATGTTCTCAATTAGTGGCCAGTTATCGCCAATGCGCACCGTCGCATCACGCACCGAAGCGCTGATTTCAAACACGCCGTCACGCTTGTCGGCGTAGGGGAATTTGTCCAGAGGTCCGGCAAAGTGAAGCTTTACGTCACTGCCTTCGCCGCCTACCAACCCTTGCTTTAACCAGGCATGAGTCGCGACGAACCTATTAGGAAAATATCGCCACACATCCCTCACCTCCGCTCTGACCAGCACAGCGCGCATATCAATCTCACCTCGCCCCTGCCCTGGAAAGCTGTAGATTCCGTTGGCCTTGCCGGCCGCGTGTTCGTTGGTAAACGAGAGGCTGCCAACGTCCACCCGTAGCTGCTCATCAGAAAATTGCCATTGTGCGTCGGCCGTCAGGTAATCGAACGGAATGGGGGCGGTAAACATTTGCGGAAAATTCAACTGCGACGCCCCGCTCTTCACAGCTATGCTGCCGCCGCCGCCGGCGATCGACACTGATCCGGTCAGGCCTGCGAAACCCGGAGCATTGCCGACCGGATTGGCCGCCAGATCCCGGAACTGTGCATCCACTCTGAGTTCCCGTGTATCTTCTTCACCCTCAAACCAACTGGCCGTAAGATCTGCAATCACGCCGGCAGGCTGAAGATTGACAATCCGTTCCCTGGTTTCGGCAGAAGCCGGGAGAAACCCGCTAAGGTCGGCCAGCGGCGACAGGTCGAGAGAACGGACGTGAAGCTCGCGTCTTGACCGTTCTCCGTGAGGAGTTCTGATCGTGATGTCTGCGGGTGGCAAACGCACGCCGTCAGCCGTTTCAAGCGTCAATCCCGACACCCCGACACTACGAGCTGTACCGTCTTCCTCCCATTGCACCCGTCCCGACAGTCTCGCCAACGCAAACGCATCAAGGTGCTCGTCCAGGCGTCCGGCAACGTTAACCAGATCTGCCTCGGCTATCACGCGGCGAACCGACCGGTTCTCTACGTCTATCCACAGACGCAACACGCCCAGCCCCGAATCAATATCAAATGGTAGCGGGACCCACTCGCGCACAAGCGCCAGATTCGCATACTCGAATTCCGTGTACACGCGACCACTACCAGCGAAATCGTCCAGATCCTGACCGAAAAACTCGACCTTTACAGCCACTTTTGACGACAGATCCGCTGGCGGCGTGCCGGTTACACCCAACCGGTGGTGCAATCCGTCATTCTCGATACGAAGATCGATGTCCCTGATTTCCAGCGCCGGCGCCGCCCGCATCTCGTCGATCCAGGTTACTTGCGCGCCCCGAACCACGATTTCTTCCTGCGCGAACAGCCACTTCATCAAATGCGAGCGGCTTCCGGCCTGACGTCGTTGCAACGCCTCTCCTGCCAGCCACAGAGTTCCAAGAGAATCCCGACGAATCTCGACATGCGACCCCGAAAACCCGATCAGTTTGAATACGATCGTTCCACTGATCAGTGTGCGCCATGACAAGACGGTATCGACGCGCTCCAGCCCCAGAGTTTGCTGGCCACCACCTTCATGAACGCGCACGTCAAAAAACGTCAGGGCCGGCCGGTAACCACTCCAATCACCAGCGATACGCCCGATCTCCACCTGCTGGCCAATGGCCTGCGACACCGAACGCACAATCGGCTCCCGATACGCATCAATTCCGGGCAGCACAAAATAGCGCAGACCAATCACGCTTATCGCCCAGACAAGTCCCATAACGAGGATTGCCCAGACCACCAGACGGTAAGCCCAGTAAGAGCTGTGCTTCAGGAAGCTGAAACCGTATTTGAAGAGCACTATGAGCTAGGAGAAAAGAATAAGTCGCGGCACCAAAGCAGGTTCAGTTAAGATTGCTTCAAGTCCGAAAAAATCCCCGCCCGATGGACTATTTCGGCAAGCCGCGTAACGCTGGAGCTTGAACGACGTTTACGCGCGAATTGCCTTCGGTCGGAAATCAACTGAAACAGCACCAACAGCGAAGCAAACAGCCACGGCCCGAAATAATGAATTACCAATGCGGCGACCACCCCGGTCAGGCCTGGACAAGCACAATTGGCCCGGCGATCCTGCCGCAGGATCAGACTCAGACATGTATCAGAACTTGCCCTCGGTAAACCTCACATTTTAACCCACCAAATGCCTAAAGCGCCGGTTCCGAACGACTTGCTAGAGCATGCCCGGAGGTTGTCCCGTTATGTCCGCGGGCTGATCGATTCGGGCGCCTGCTCACCCGATCCCGCGGAGCTGCAAGCGCCTTTCACACGGTCGGAAATGCGCGAAGCACTCACCGTCGACGCCAATGATGAGCCCGGCTTGCTGCACAAATTGCGAAAGCTGCGCCAGATCACGATGCTGAGAACCATTGCGAGAGACCTAGGGCAACTCGCCGATCTGCGCGAAGTAGTCACAATCGTAACCATGCTCGCCGAACAAACGCTTGGTGCGGCACTGGATTTTTACGAAATGTCACTGCGCCAGACCTACGGCGACCCAAGAAACGCCAAAGGCGAACTGCAGCGGCTGCACATCGTCGCAATGGGAAAGCTGGGAGGGGGCGAGCTAAACGCGTCGTCGGACATTGACCTGATCTTCGTCTACCCCGAAGAGGGCAAGACCGACGGCAAGCGGCAGATAGACAATCACGACTATTTCACTCGTCTGGCCCGCAAGATTATCGGCGCCATTGCCACATTCACGGAAGACGGATTTGTTTTCCGGGTCGACACACGGCTGCGACCCTACGGTGACAGCGGCCCACTGGTCGTCAGTTTCGACATGCTGGAAGAATATTTCTATACGCAGGGGCGGGAATGGGAACGCTACGCCTGGGTCAAGGCGCGCCCGCTCACAGGCGATCAGGGCAAGGCTTTACTGGCGATTGCTTCACCTTTCGTTTATCGCCGCCACCTGGACTTTTCGGCGCTCGACAGTTTGCGCAATCTGCATGACCAGATCAGAGACGAAGTACGCCGGCGGGAGACCGGCGATGACATCAAACTCGGCGCTGGCGGCATACGCGAAATCGAATTTGTGATTCAGGTGTTCCAGCTGATCCGTGGCGGCAGGGAGCACGCGCTGCGTGAACGCTCGACACTAGTCGCACTCGCGCAGCTGGAGCTGCGCGGACTGCTCGACAAACAGGCTGCCGGCGAGTTGCGTGACGCGTATGTGTTCCTGCGCAATCTTGAGCACCGGCTGCAATATCTGGACGATCAACAAACCCAGAAACTTCCCAAATCCGGGGGGGACCAGCAATTGATCGCCGAAACAATGCTGTTTGCAAATTGGAATGATTTCAGCAAGGCACTCGCTTGCCATCGCGAGAACGTACAGAAGCAGTTTGACGCGATCTTCGCGGAAAGTCAGCAAACCACGTCGACCCCTTGCGCCGACGTATGGCGGCGGACCATATCCGACACTGAGGCAGTTTCCCAACTGCGATCGCTCGGATTCTCGAACCCGGAGTCGACGCTGGAACGGGTGGTGCGCTACCGTGAGAGCAGCCGGTTTACACGCATGGCAGCATCGGGGCAGGCGAGACTTGAGCGTTTGCTGCCGGCGGTCATACAGAGCGCGGCAAGCGAGAACAGGCCGGACGCCACATTCGACCGGATGCTCTCTATTGTCGAGTCGATCGGACGGCGTGAATCCTATCTGGCTCTTTTGCTCGAATACCCACGCGCACTTTCGGCGGTTGCGCGACTTGCGTCAGCCAGCCCGTGGGCAGCGGAATATCTTGCGCGTCAACCGGTGCTACTGGACGAACTGATTGCGCCACAGACGCAGGATCTGCCGGACTGGCCACATTTACAGGAAGAATTGCACGCCGAAATGGAAGCCAGTGCCGACAACCAGGAGCAGCAACTGGACCTGCTACGGAATTTCAAGCACGCACAGACTTTTCGTTTGCTCGCCCTGGATCTTGCCGGCAGTATCGACCTGGAGACACTTTCCGACCATCTGTCGGATCTCGCCGTGTTGCTGCTTGATGAAACACTGCATTTTGTCTGGCGCGGTCTGCGCAAGCGCCATCGCGACATCCCGCTCTTTTCGATTGTGGGTTACGGCAAACTCGGCGGCAAGGAATTCGGTTATGCCTCGGACCTCGACATCATTTTTCTTCACGACGATCCGGACGACGATGCTGCGGAAAACTATGCCCGCCTGGCACAACGCATAAACACCTGGCTAGGCAGCACCACAGCAGCGGGCGTGTTATACGAGACCGACCTGCGCTTGCGCCCCAATGGCGCTGCCGGGCTGCTGGTCAGCAGTGTCGAAGCATTTCGGGATTACCAGTTCGGGCAGGCCTGGGTCTGGGAACACCAGGCTCTGACCCGCGCACGTGCCGTGTGCGGCGACCCGGACATTGGCGCCCGGTTTGAACAGGTCCGCATCGACGTATTGTGCCAGCAACGAAACCTTGAGGAGCTGCGCCGAGAGGTTATCAACATGCGTCAGAAGATGCGCGATGCACACCCGAATGCAACTGAGTTGTTCGATCTGAAGCACGATCCAGGCGGCATTGTTGACGTCGAGTTCATTGTTCAGTATCTGGTTCTGGGCTACGCAGCCCGGCAACCACGCCTGACCGACAATATTGGCAACCTTGCACTTCTGAATCTGGCGGCCGAACTCGATCTGATCCCTGCCGATATGGCTGCAGAAGCCATCAGCGCCTATCGCTTGTTCCGTACCCGCCAACACGCTCTGCGCTTGCAAGGCGAGCGATATGCTCGTCTGGAAGGAACGGAAGTCGGTAACGAGATCGCCGCAGTTCTGGCGCTATGGGCGTGGGTGTTCGAAGAGCAGCGTGCCTGAGTGCTGCCCGAACGAGCGATTCAGAGCTTGCCTACAAGTCGATAGACGCTCATCAGGTCCTTACCCTTGACCTTGACTTCGCGTTCGTCATCAAATTTGTAACGCTGGCTGATGCGGCGATAAGTGGTCTTGTCCACAGTAATGGTCCCGTTAGGCGCCTCGCCAGTAAGACGGAACGCGACGTTGACGGTGTCCCCCCACAGATCGTAAACGAAGCGCTTGGAGCCGATCACCCCGGCGACAATGGGTCCGGTGGCAATGCCAACGTGAAGCTCCAGTCCGTACCGGCGCAGTCCCGGATCGGTCCGGGAAATCTCGATCATGTCCAGCGCCATATTGGCCGTTCTGTCAACGTAGTCGCTGACGTCGCCTACCAGTCCTCCTGCCACCATATAGGCGTCACCGATGGTCTTGATCTTGTCCAGCGAATACTTGTCCACAAGTTCGTCGAACCGGGTAAACACCTCGTCCAGGAATGCCACCACCTGTTTCGGCGTGAGCTCTTCAGCCAACCGGGTAAAGCCGGCAATATCCGCAAACATCACGGAAACGTCGGGAAACCCGTCAGCAATCGTTCCGGAATTCTGTTTCAGCCTGTTGGCCACGTGCTCGGGCAGCACATTGTTGAGCAGGTGATCGGATTTCTGCCGTGCTTCTTCGACCAGGCGGTGCTGTCGCGACAATTCTGCCTGGAAGCTGTCGCGCTGTTGCACGAAGTAGCGCAACAGCAACCACATCATGGTCGACAGGATCGTAAAGTTGAGCACGAAAAACACGGCGACGGTTTTCATCGGAATGCCGTAGTCCTCGCCACTCGCAAGGTAGAAATCGAAAATTCCTGAAACGACCGTCAGGGTGACAAATGCAAAAAACCAGGGAATCGACTCTTTCGGCCCATAGCAAACCATTGCGCCGATCGGTGCCAGTAAGGCCAGCAGGGCAATTCCCGACGAACTCACGAAACTGCCAATCGCCCATTGCACCACAAACGGAAAAAACAGGAACAGGGCCAGCTGCGCAAACCGGAAAAAAGCAAAATTCTGCGTTCGCAGATAAATATAAACGACCAGGGCCGACAGAACCTGAAACCCGAACGGGATCGAAGTCGGCAACTTCAGCCCCATCGACCAATAAATCAGTAACCAGACGATCGCGGCGACATTCATCAGCCCGCTTGCCAGTAGCAGGAGCGTCTTGCGCAGGCGCGCGGTCTCGTCGTCATTTACATCGACCGCAGCACTCGCAAGCCTGCCGAGGAATCCCGTAGAGGGGGCAGCGGCGGTGTTTTCGGAGTTACCCATGTAGGTCTTCGAGGATATTCTGGAACGATCGATTGGTGAGGGAAACTCGCCATTTTTGACGCAACAACCGTACCATTTTCTCCCAATCGCCAGTTATCATTACGTCCTGAGGGTCCGGCACAGTTTACGGCAAATGCGACGGATAGAACGACGCCGACCCAGTTGCGCTAAACTTGCGCTCTTTTTTGTTCTGTGAGGGGTAGTAGCAATGTCGATGGCCGACCTTGACGGCGTCATCTGGTATGACGGAAAAATGGTGCCGTGGCGGAGTGCAACGACACACGTGCTTACGCATTCCCTGCACTATGGCCTCGCTGTTTTCGAGGGATTGCGGGCGTACAAGACCCCGGACGGACCAGCCATCTTCAGGCTGCAGGAACACATAGACCGCCTGTTCAGTTCGGCGCATATCTACATGATGGACATTCCTCATGAACGGGATGTGATCATTCAGGCGTGCCGGGATGTGGTCAAGGATAACGAGCTCGAATCCTGTTACGTCAGGCCGATCGCCTTTTACGGCTCGGAAAAAATGGGGGTCTCACCAAAGGGGGCAACCGTTCACGTGGCCATTGCAGCATGGCCATGGGGCGCCTACCTCGGCGACGACGGACTGGAAAAAGGCATTCGGGTAAAAACGTCCAGCTTTGCCCGGCACCACGTCAACGTGACGATGTGCCGTGCCAAATATTCCGGCACCTATGCCAATTCGATTCTGGCGAACCGGGAAGCGATCGATCACGGCTACGATGAAGCCCTGCTGCTGGACGTGGACGGATTTGTCGCGGAAGGCGCCGGAGAAAACCTGTTTATCGTCAAGAATGGCAAGCTTTACGAACCGGAGCTGACATCGGCATTAATGGGCATCACACGCGATACGGTCATCACGCTTGCACGTGAGGCGGGGCTGGAAATTCAGGCCAAACGCATCACGCGGGACGACGTGTATATTGCCGACGAAGCGTTCTTTACCGGAACGGCAGCCGAGCTCACGCCAATACGTGAACTCGATAACAGACAGATTGGCGCAGGTAAGCGCGGCCCCATTACGGAAAAACTGCAAGCCATGTTCTTTGATGTCGTTAACGGGCGCTCACCGGCACACCAGAGCTGGCTGGCACGCATCTAGCCGCCCCGCCATGCCGAGTCAAAAAAACAGCATGAGAAACGATTCAGGAAAACCGGATCGCACAGTCGAAATCACGGCATCTGATCTTCCCTTGCACTGCCCGATGGCAGATCAGATTGTCTGGAACTCCCACCCGCGCGTGTTTCTTCCAATCGAGGAAAGCGGCGAAGCATTGTGCCCCTATTGCGGGACGCTTTACACGCTCAAGGACGGTGCCCGGCCGGCTGGTCATTAACGCTGAGCCCATCGTTGGCACAGCGCCGAATGCCTGCGTGGCGCAACACGCCGGCGAAGGATGGCCCGTCAGGCCTGCCTCTGCAAATATCGCAGATTACGCCTGGCACACGCATCGCGAACGCGGTACCGGATTCGGCCGTATGCTCGTCATCAGTTCAATCACTGCGCTCCCCTGCGAGCAGGTAGCCATAGCTGCAAATCTGCCTCACAAGTGTGCCGTGTCTCCGATACCGGGCTGCATCGAGACGGCGAATTCGTGTACTTCCAAATCATGACAAACGTTAGGCAGAGTACGAAACAGCGGATACTGATTGTCGCCCCGTCCTGGATCGGCGACGCGATTCTTTCGCAATCATTGCTGGTGCGCCTGGCTGCGCAGCATCCCGCTGCGGCAATAGACATTTTCGGGGCAAAGTGGGTATTGCCAGTGTACCGGCGCATGCACGAGGTCGCGGATACGATCGAAAATCCGTTCGGCCACGGACAACTGTCGCTGTTAAAGCGGCGCCAGATGGGACGGCGCCTTGCGCGGCGTGGTTACACGCACGCTTACGTTCTACCCAATTCACTGAAAAGCGCGCTCGTCCCCTGGTTCGCCGGAATTGGTTCCCGCATCGGCTTTACAGGGGAAATGCGTTACGGCCTTCTGACGGACCGGAGAACGCTGGATGCGCAACGCCTGCCGCTCATGGTGGAACGCTTCGCCTGGCTTGCACAGCCATCAGGCAGTGAACTGGAACGCCCGGTCACAAACCCGCGACTGATTGTCAGGCCCTCCGAATTTTCCGAAACCTGCAAGCTACGCGGACTGCCGATTCCCGGGCGGCTTGCCTGTTTCTGCCCGGGCGCAGAATATGGCCCGGCGAAACGCTGGCCAACAGCGCATTTCGCTGAGCTCTCCCGGGAGCTGACCAAACGCGGATTTACAGTATGGCTGCTCGGATCTGCCGCTGACAAACCGACTGGTGATGAAATCGTCGACGCCAGCGGCAACACTGCGGCCAATCTTTGCGGGCTAACCAGCCTGGACGAAGCGGTCATCGTGCTATCTGCCGCAGAACTCGTGGTTACCAACGATTCGGGCCTGATGCACGTCGCGGCTGCGCTGGACCGACCCACCGTTGCGATTTACGGGTCCAGCTCGCCGGCATTCACGCCGCCATTGTCTGCGGCGGCACGGGTCGTAAAGTTAGAGATAGCGTGCAGCCCATGCTTCGCTCGCAAATGCCCTCTCGGGCATTTCGACTGTATGAACAAACTGGATCCGGCAACGGTCGTCAATCATATCGAGGCATTGGGAATCAGCAGGTGATCATTACGCATTTCGCTACTGCCCTCGAAGCGCAAAACGTGTTCTACGAAGCGCTGCAGCGTGCCGATCTCGCACAGATGATGGCAGTGTGGGCAGAAGATGAAGACATTGTGTGCATTCACCCCGGCGGGCCCCGCCACACAGGGAATGCCGAAGTCCGGGAATCGTGGCGGCGGATTTTCTCCAGGGGCCCCGAACTGAAGTTCGAGCTCATCGCACAGCGCACATACCCCGGCCGTGTACTATCCGTTCACAACGTGCATGAGCGCATTTCACATGTCGAAGAATCGTCCCCCCCGACGTCCGTCATCGCCACAAACGTTTTCGTGTTGTCCGGACATGGTTGGCGGATGATTCTGCATCACGGATCGCCAATGCCGGACCAACCGGTTGAAAAAGACCACTCGCCGGCCGTACTGCACTAATGACCGAATCCCGCCCCTATCGCGCCCCGTGGTGGCTGCCAGGCGGGCACCTGCAAACGATCTACCCATATCTGTTCCTTCGCAGTCCGGTCCCGCCATACCGTCGCGAGCGAATCGAAACACCGGACGGCGATTTCATCGATCTGGACTGGATTGACGCGAGCCCGGATGCTCCGACCGTCGTCCTGTTTCATGGACTCGAAGGCTGCTCACGCAGTCACTACGCACGCAGTCTGCTGCGCGCTGTCGCCGCCAGGGGCTGGCGCGGCGTGGTCGCGCATTTTCGTGGTTGCAGCGGCGTACCAAACCGTTTGTCCCGTGCCTACCATTCCGGCGATGCCGATGAAATCGATTGGATATTGCGCCGGGTTAAGGCCCGCACGGCGAACAGCGTTATGGCTGTCGGCGTCTCGCTTGGTGGAAACGCGCTGCTCAAATGGCTCGCCCGCGAGCGGCAGGCCGCCAACGCCGTCATCACAGCGGCAAGCGCGATATCAGCACCGATCGATCTCATGGTCGCCGGGCATCGGCTGGGATCAGGCGTCAACCGCTTCTACGGTCTGCATTTTCTACGCACGCTCAAACCAAAAGCCCGGGAGAAACTTGCCCGTTTCCCGGACCCGTCGCGCTTGCGCCGTGTACGGATGGCGTATTCATTGCGCGCATTTGACGATGCCTTTACCGCGCCGATGCATGGCTATCGCGATGTCACCGATTACTGGACCCGCGCCAGCACGCTGGATGAACTGCAACATATTGCCGTTCCAACCCTGGTGGTGCACGCGCGCAACGATCCTTTCCTGCCGGGCAATTATCTGCCCGAACAACGACAAAAGGGTTCGGCAGTCGAATTCGAGTTTACCGAGCAGGGAGGACACGTTGGCTTTGTGTCAGGCACGTTTCCGGGTAACCTTTCATGGCTGCCGCAACGTGTGCTCGGATTTCTCGACCAACATCTGCCCCAAAACCCGCAGACAACTCGTGAGAAAGCCACGCCTCTGCCGCACAGACAACCAGCAGACGAGTAATCCAACCGATAAACAGCTCCCAGGTTCAGACAATGCTTCCCGCAAAACAAATATTCAAGGCTTACGATATCCGAGGCATCGTCGGCGACACGCTCACCGCCGATTCCGTCACGCAGATCGGACATGCGATCGGTTCGGAGGCCATCGACCGCAACTGCAATTCGGTTTGCATCGGCCGCGACGGCCGCCTGTCCGGCCCGGAACTCTCAGGCGCGTTGGCGCGCGGCTTGCAACTGGCCGGGATCAACGTCATCGACATCGGCCAGGTCACCACGCCCATGCTTTACTTCGCCGCACACCATTTTGGTACTGGCAGCGGCGTCATGGTTAC
>DATKYN010000161.1:0-4073 GCA_035528435.1 Burkholderiales bacterium | reverse complement strand
TAGTTTCATCCGTTCGCGAGCCGACATCCAAATCCGCTGGTTGTGACTCCGACTAACCTGAAGGTGAGTCTGCGCCGCAACAAAGGCGATTCGCGAACGAATATCACGTAATAATAATTTCATCCGTTCGCGAATCGCCTTTGTTGTCCACCCATGTGACTTCGATTCGGTCGCCGGCGGCTGCGCCGAGGAACTTGAACCCGAGGAAGGGGTTTTTTGACACCGCCGGTCCCCATTGTGCAAACAACACGACGCGCTGGTCATGCCGAATCGTAACGTTTTGAATATAGTGCGCCGGAATCACCTCGCCATCCTGATTCTTGCGCTGCCCGCTCTCCATGTCATGGCGCATCAACACCCGGACATCGGTGACTTCGCCCTTGCTTCGGGCTCGCACTTTCATCGGTTTAGCCATTTTCTCGTTCCCGTACTCTCTGGCCGTCAGCCGCCACAGCCGCCGCGGGTGACCTTGATCTCCCTGGAAGCCATATGAAACGTGCCTTCCGCCTTTACCAACACAACTACATTCGACGTTCCTGCCATCTTGACGCGTGTCTTCACATCAGCGAGCGTGCCGGAGGGGATATCGTAGACGGCTGCAAGAGGGTGAGGGTTTTTCTCGCACAGGATGGCAATCGATTCCACCCCGGACATCGCGGCAATCACCCCGACCGGTACGACTGCACCGTTTTCCGCGATATCGGGTGCAACGATCGTCACCTCGCTGCTATCCACCAACGGACCGTCAACGACTCTCGCCAGGGCATCTTCAAGAGATGTGGCATTGAATGCCGGTTCGTTCCACAGATCCGCTCTGGCGTACTCCGGCCTCAGGAACCCATTCGCAGCAAGCAGCGCGATCACGCTCGCATTCCCGGCATTTCGAATGAATGTTCTTCTTGCTGAATCCATGAATCGACTTTCTCATGTAACGAAGTTCAGAGATTGCTGATATTTCGCCTCGACCGCAACCCTCTGAGTGTGAAAATCACCAGCCTTATCCTGCGGCTTCGGTAACCTTGCGTGACTGGCGCCCTGGCCTGCAAGGCCATTCCGGGCCGGGGTTACGTTAAGATGCGCCTGTAGCCTGCGGAAAGCGCGGTTACAGTCCCGAACGGCCTGCCGGGCATTCACCTCCATACAGATTGGGACCACTCCGATGATTACCCGTTCTTTCCAAATCGCGCTGATTTGTTTTTCTTTGATGTTGCTTGCCGGCAACGGACACACGGCCGTCGATATCGATGCGCCGGCGCCGGCCCTGAAGGGCCAGTTCTTCTCGGGACAATCGTTCGATCTCACCGAGATGCGTGGCAAGGTCGTGCTCATCAATTTCTATTCGAGTTACTGCAAGTTTTGCGCTTACGAAATCGGCAATATCGAGACCTACCTTGAAAACAATCGCGACAAGGGATTCACGGTGATCATGATCGGCGTCGATCAACTGGAAGATCGTCACCGGATGGAACGCATGATGGGGATATACAACCTTGACGGTCTGATGACCGACGAACTCGAGCAAAGCGGATTCGAAAAACGTTATGCCACACCGACCACGTTCGTCGTTGATCGCAAGGGCATTCTGCGATCGCGCAGCCGTGGTGCGAAGATGCCGGCATGGTTCAGGGAACATATCGACCCGCTACTGACCGAAAGCCAGTAAGAGCCGCACGACACACCATACTGCGCTCACCGCCCGCGCCGGCTGCGCTTCGCGGGTTTGTTGTTGACTTCACGCTCCCTGTCCAGCAACGCCTCCTTGCGCGGCAAACCCCACCGATAACCGCGCAACTTGCCATCACTTCCGATCACCCTGTGGCACGGAATAGCGACAGCCAGCTTGTTGGCGGCGATCGCGCCTGCCACGGCACGCACAGCCTCCGGCCTGCCCATTTGTTCCGCGATCCCGGCGTACGTCACCGTCCGACCTGCCGGTATCGTTTGTAACAGTTGCCAGACCTTTTGCTGAAACGCCGTACCTTGCACGTCGAGCGGCAGGTCCAGTGAACCTTCGGGGGAATGCAGATAATCGACGATGCGTTGCAACCAGTTATCGAGATCGTTATCGGCCGCTTCAAGCACGGCTTCGGAGAACCGTTTCTGAAGTGCCTGCTCCAATTCGCTCCGGCTTGCTCCGAACTCAATCATGCACACGCCTTTGGCACTGGCCGCAACAATCAACCACCCCAACTCGCTACGGGCAATTGCCGAGCGGATCCGGACACCCGGTGCGCCTTTGCGATAGGTCGCCGGCGTCATGCCGAGCAAGGAATCGGGCTTCTCGTACACACGGCTGCCGGAACCGAATCCGGCATCGAACACCGCGTCCGCTACGCCACGCGCCCCGGGCAATGCCTGCTGCAAACGCTTGCGTCTGAGCGCAAGCGCATAGGCGCTGGGAGTGATTCCGACCGCCTTGATGAACATGCGATAGAAGCGGTAACGGGACATGCCGGCTTCGCTCGCCAACCGGTCCAGAGAAGGTGCCGTTCCGGTGCGCTCAATCTGACGACATGCCCGGGCGATTGCCTCCTCCGGACGCGATGAAAACCCGGAGTTATTCATAACAGACGTTATTCATAACGGGCGACATTCATGGCTGGTTTCATTTAAAACTGGTTTCATTTAAAACTGGTGTCTTTCAAAACTGGCGTCATTCATCACTGCAAGCCCCCGCTGGGAATCATGACCAAAGCTGTACAGCTGTGTTGACAAGCAGTTTAAGCAACCGACACATCAGCGACTATCCGGATTTTGCAATCCTGTCCGCACGCACGATATCCTGCGCATCCCAGCCGCCAACAATCCCGGTGCGAAGCGTGTTGATGCAGCATCCGGAGCCTTCCCCACATCAGCTTCCCCAGCCAATCCGGTTTCACGCATGCCGCGAGTTCCGTGAATCTATTCTTTTTCGGCCAGGTCCAGCGCCAGCGCAATATTGCCACGCGCGTAGGCATCACTGGCAAGCGGCACTTCAAGAAATCCAAGACTTCGGTAGAGGTGCAGCGCCACATCGAGTTGCGTGCTCGAAATAATTTCCAGGCGCCGGGCGCCGATTGAACGTGCGTGCAAAATCATCGCCCGAAGCAATTCCCTGCCAATGCCGCGCCCCTGATGCTCGTGCATTACCGCCATCTTGGAAACTTCGTAAACACCGTGATCGTGTTTTAGCAATCCGCAGCAACCAACCAGCGCGCCATCCATCTGCGCCATCAGGATGGCGCCACCACTGTCGATAAAACTCTCGCGGGGAAAGTCCAGATGCCTGCGATCCAGTTCCTCGACGGCAAAAAACGCTTCTATCCATTCAAGGTTCAGGTCGCGGAACGCCTGAGCGTGGGCAGATTCGAATGGCACGATCTGCAATTGCATCCCATCGTTTCCCCCCACGCTTTTTTCGTCTTTCGTCATGCGATCAGGGCCTGGAGACTCCGGGGCTCGCCGCAGATCGCACGAATATCAGACCCAATGCAAAGACTGCCAATGCCAGCAGCCACACCAGCACGCCGAGAACCACCGCCAGCACAACACTCTCACCGGTCTCTTCCGCACCCAGAGATAGCGGGGCAACCGTCTCGAGCCCGAGGGCCAGCGCGAATACGGCTGCATACGCCAGAACCGGCATCACAACCATGGCCGCATATCGGGTCAGGGCCGCCTGCCTGGAAAGACCCTCATGGCGAACTCTCTTGCGCAGCGACACGAACGCAACAACCGGCAATACCACCATTGCCATTCCGTACAGCTGCAAAACCGACTCCATCATCCGGCCTCCCCCGACCGACACAACAGGTTGCAAAGCATCTCACACCTGGCCCATAAGTCGTCGCACACGCTGCGCAAGTGCTTCAGGTGCCGATTGTCTTACTCGATAATTAATCTGTCCATTGGCAAGCGCTGGCACTGCCGTTACGCTTCCGGTTCGAATCAAATATTGAAAAGGGCAGTTTCATGCGGACCCAGGTTGTCATCATCGGGTCAGGGCCTTCCGGGCTGTTGCTCGGACAATTGCTCCATCTTGCCGGCATCGATGCCGTCATTATCGAACGCCGCAGCCGCGAATACGTGCTCGG
>DATKYN010000160.1:0-6993 GCA_035528435.1 Burkholderiales bacterium | reverse complement strand
TGCCCTGCCCCTAAAGTCTCCACGCGCGTATTTCAAAAATTGGTAATTCCGCACATTCTTGCTGCGGCACGCTTCGCTGCGTCGGCAGCAGTCCATCCCTAAAGTGTAGGCACTCGCACGGTTAAGCATTTCAGCGAGACGACTTCTAACCCATTAATGACTTCTCAGGAGAAATACCCATGATCATCAAAACCACCATCGCAGCCGCCCTTCTCGGTCTTTCCATGAACGCTTTCGCCGCAGTCAATGACATCAACGATGTTACCCACAGCTCGATCCCAAGCCAGGAAGTGCGTGTTGGCGGTACACAGGCAGGCTGGAGCGATCTGAGTGGCGTGACCCAGCCGGGCGCCCAGGAAGCCCGCCCGTTGGCCAAGACCGCCGGCAACTACCGCTTCAGCGATATTTCTTCGGTTACGCACAACTAAGTTTTCCTCCGGGTTGAATTGTTCAACCCGTTACGGTCAACCGTGCGAGGGGGCTGTCGGACAGAGATCCTGTCCGGTAGTCCCCTCGCATTTTTATGGCCGGCGACAAGCCCTGATCCGACCTTCCCCTGGTTAAGTCGCAAATGATCCGGGACGATACTTGTCCAGGTGCGTCGTCCATACGGCCAGAATAAAACATGCTACCAGCTGTGCGTTCACCCGCCGGCGTCATCTGTGGTGATAACGCATCCCAAGCTCCAGTAGACGATCGTGGCTTTACCTTGCACCTCCGCGCCTGAATGACCGATCTTCAGCGATCACATGTTAGAAACTCGTCAAATTGAGGACCCCATCACCAGACAATTTCTGCCTATTTTCGCCTCGCAGCGACTCGAGAAAGTAGGAACATCCATTTGAATCCCTCATCTCCTCGGCAAGTGATTAACCCGAATGCATATTTTGCTTTCCTTCACCGGCGGCATGGAATATGCCGCACGTCCCGGCTCAAGCCGTTCTATTACTCCTCGGGCATGAACGATTTTTGCGTTTATCCGGGTAGTGAAATCGACGATGAAAGAAGAGGGAAAGATGAGCGATTTGATGAAAGAAAAGCGGGATGAGCTTGCGCGGGAAATGGGCTGGTCACTGGATCGCGCTCAGGGTTATGTAGATGGTGAATCCTCCGAACGCAGCGGCCTCGATCTGCCCCCGTTTCACAAAGTTGCCATGGACGACTACTCGAAAGGTTTTCGGACTGGTTACTACACACAAGCTTGTTCGGTATCTGTGAGAGATATTCGGGAAAGCCTCACATCGCAATAATTTTCTTCGCACAATCGATGGAAGACAAGCACGCCGGAGTGGGTTGCGCACCCGATCACGGCGTGTGGCACTCATCACTGGACGAGCTTGCGGAAGCTCGCACTCCCTGAGCCCCACAAATAATAAGGGCCGCAAAATGCGGCCCTTATTATTTGGTGGAGACGAGGAGGATCGAACTCCCGACCTTCGCATTGCGAACGCGACGCTCTCCCAGCTGAGCTACGTCCCCGTTATTCGACAGTGTTTCCGGCAGCCACGAGGCTTTGGAAAGGCGCGTATCTTATACTTAAAGCTTATTTGCGTAAATCCGCTAAAAGGACAGAATTTGAATATCAAGCCTCCGACCGGGTATAGCAGTGTCAGCCCACTACTCAAGAACCATCGTGTCTCTCTTCCTTCAGGTGACAAGGCACCTCCGTTCGCACGCAGAACACATGCACTACCCATGAGTTTCACCGAGATTACGCCTGCGAGCCGCGACTATCCGATCGCGTTCTCCTCGTCAGACGGTGGCAAGACCTTCACTCTGACAGCCATTCTCGGCCTGCAGGAGAATCAGAACATGTTCCTGATGGATGACGGATACTGGGACCGTCGCGTGTATTTGCCGGCATACGTGCGCCGCTTCCCGTTTTGCATGGCCCGGGTGACCCGGGACGGTGAGGTGCAGGGAGAGAGAGTCGTCTGCGTTGACGATTCTGCGATTACGGATGAAGGGGATGAGTTGTTCGACGATACTGGCGAAGCCTTGCCGGCCTGGTCGCGGATAGAGAATTTCGTGACCGAATATGAGCGAGATCTCATGCGCGCCGAAGAGTTCTGTCAAATGCTGGCCGGATTGAAACTGCTGGAACCCATCTCGGTGACAGCCGAGCTAGGTGATTTCACCATGCAACTTGCCGGACTCTACCGCGTCAACCGGGAGGCGCTGTCGGATCTGTCAGACGAAGCCTTGCGCTCGCTTATCAAGAGCGATGCCATGGATGCGGTATTCGAGCACCTGTGGTCGCTGGGCAACTTCCAGCGCATGTTAAGCCGTCGAAGCATCATCGATCCGGCTTTCGCCGGTACAACCAGTTCCATGCCAAATTAACTGACTGCTGAAACATTCAGCGCTGCGCCCATTAAATGGCAGGGCAAACACCCGCCTGGTTTGCCAAGACAGACCTAGTGTGGCTGACGCCTCTGGCCGTGTTTATTGGCCCACCAAATCAGTGCAACGCCAGCAATGATCATCGGCACACTAAGCCACTGCCCCATCGATAGCCCAAAGCCCAGCAATCCGAGGAATTCATCGGGCTCGCGGGTATACTCGACCACAAACCGGAGCACGCCATAGCCGATCAGGAACACGCCTGAAACTGCGCCCAGCGGACGCCACCTTCTGGAGTAGAACCAGACCAATGCGAACAGAACCAGGCCTTCGAGCACAAATTCGTAGAGCTGCGACGGGTGCCGGGAAATCCCGTCGGCGGCCTGCGGAAAAACCATTGCCCAGGGCTGGTCGCTAGCACGTCCCCACAACTCGCCGTTGATAAAATTGCCGATACGCCCGGCGCCGAGGCCTAGTGGGCACAGTGGCGCGATGAAATCGGTGACTGCCAGCCACTGTTTGCCACGAGAACGTGCAAACAACATCATTGCCAGCACGACACCAAGCAGCCCGCCGTGGAATGACATGCCGCCTTCCCACACGAAAAATACGCGGATTGGGTCATGCAGATACTCGAGCGGCTTGTAGAACAGGATATAACCTAGCCGACCTCCCAGCACGACACCAAGAACACCGAAAAAGAGCATGTCGTCGAGGTCGCGCGTCGTGATCCCAATCCATGGCTGATTGCGAATGCGCAGGCGTCCGAGTATCAGCACCAGCGCAAAAGCGATCAGGTACATCAATCCGTACCAGCGAACCGCAAGCGGTCCAAGCTGCAGGGCGATCGGATCAAAATTCGGGTGGGTCAGCATAAGCGTGAATTATACGGGTGCCCGGTCAGGGTACCGAAGCCATGTGCATGCGCGATCGAATGATCGCCGTCTTTCTCTCCAGCGCCGGCGTCGCGCGCACTCGATCGTAGTAACGCGGATTGGGCACCATCGCAGCAAGGCGCGCCGACTGCCCGGCTGACAGGCGCCCTGCGCCGCTACGGTAATAGTGCCAGGCTGCGGCTTCGGCGCCGAACACACCGTCACCCCACTCTATGACATTGAGATAGATTTCGAGTATGCGCCGCTTTGACATGACGGTCTCGATCATAACGGTAATGGCTGCTTCCTGGAGCTTGCGCCATGGTGAGCGCCGTCCCGACAGAAACAGGTTCTTTGATAACTGCTGGCTGATGGTGGAGCCGCCCGCTACCACCTTGCCGCGCTTCAGGTTCTTCGAAGCGGCTCGCTGAATCGCCTGCCAGTCGAAACCGTCGTGATTCAGAAACTTCGCATCTTCAGCCGCAATCAAAGCGCGTTTCAAATTGGTCGAGATGCCAGTGTACGGGACCCAACGGTGCCTGAGTTTGGCCTTTGGATTGTCCTCTCGCATCGTCTCAAGCCGTGCCTCCATGAACGCAGTGGTGGTTGGGTTCACCCATATCCACCAGACAACCCTGCCGAAGAACCAGGACTCGTACACCACCAGCGCAGCAAGCAGCAGCAACGCCAGGCGCCATAGAAAGCGCCACGGCAGGCCACTTCGCTTCGATCGTCTAGCCATCTGCCAGAGCCGGCGCGATTCGAATGCCTAGACAGGGCAAGGGCGAATGCGCCATCGTGTTTGCCGCGATCAGCCCAGATACATGCAATGCAATTGTCAAATTGCGTCCTCGTTCCGCCATGGATTCGCTAACGACAGATTTATCTGCCCAGGGCGTGAACCGTGCTGATCGGTTACGCCTTTCGCAACGCCAGCATCACCGGCTGCGTGTCGGGGCGAATTCCTCTCCAGATCTGGAAGGATTCGGCAGCCTGTTCCACCAGCATCCCGAGACCGTCCGCCAGTTTTGCTGCTTTCTGCGCTTGCGCGTACGATAGAAATGCCGTCAGGCCCTTGCCATACACCATATCGTACGCAAGGGCTCCGGGGAGAAACAGATTCTCGGGCAACGGCGGCAGATCGTCCGACAGACTGCTCGAAGTCGCGTTAATCACGACGTCAAACTGCTGCCCGGGCAAGTCGGCGAATCCAGCTCCGGACAGTACCGTCCGCGCAGCGAGCGGTTGATGCTGGTTACTGTGCGCCAGTTGCATCGCTTTCTCCACCGTACGGTTAGCGATGACCAGAATCGCCGGATGTGCTTCCAGCAACGGCAAGAGCACGCCCCTGGCCGCGCCGCCTGCACCCATCAGCAAGACCCGCTTGCCCTCAAGGTCAACACCGAGATTGGTCCTGATATCGCGCACCAGGCCGACACCATCGGTGTTGTCAGCGTAGACCCGACCGGCATCGAACTTGAGCGTGTTCGCCGCTCGTGCATGCCGGGCCCGATCCGAGACCTCGTCTGCGAGTTCGTATGCCTCCAGCTTGAACGGCAAGGTAACGTTGGCACCACGGCCACCCTCGGCGATAAATGCCCTGACCGAGTCGGAAAATCCATCCACCGCCGCAAGCCACTTTTCATAGGAAATATCCTGACCGGTTTGATCCGCAAACATGGCATGAATTCTTGGAGATTGGCTATGGGCAACCGGATGACCAAACACCGCGTAACGATCACTCATGGCACCACCTCGACATCAAGATCGTTACGGGTAAAGGACCATTGCCGCGTGATCGACAAAATATCGTATTCGCCCCGTATGGCGGACGGAAACGCCGGGAAGGGACCGGCGAGTTCGACGATGCGACGCGCTGCGTCATCGAGAATGGCGTGCCCCGAAGAACGATCGACATCAATCCGCTCTACCGTTCCGTCCGCCCTGATCGATACCGTCAGCAACAAGGAACCAAAAAGGCTTTGGCGGCGCGCTTCCGCTGGATAGTTCCGAGTGCCTACCGTCTCGATCCGCTGGCGCCACTTTTCGACATATTCGGCGTAAACAGTGCTTTCGGCGCGGGCACCGATGAACTTACGGCGCGGCAATTTCTGATAGGCCTGCCATTCCTTGGCGATCTGCGCCTCGAGGCGCGCCACTTCCAGACGCTGCTGGCGCGCGATCTGTTCCCGAGGCGCATCTTGCGCAAGAGGTTGAGGCTGCGCTTTGGTGGTCGGCTGCGTATGCGCGTCATCACCGGTGGCCGCAAGTAACCGTGCGACACGCTGCTCGAGCTGTTCGACCTGGCGTGAAGAAAGTTCGAGTGAATCAGTCACCTGCATATCTTCGATAACAGGGAGGTTAGAGGTCGCCCGCAGGTCCTCGTCGGTATTGCCGCCGCCGTCGAGATTAGCCTGCGCGAGCACGTCTGCTTTCACGGGGCGTGAGGGTGACTGGCTATTCACCAGAACCACGTCAAGCTGCGCGGCGGTCTTGCCCTGCGGCGCGTCCGGCACCGCGAACGTGATCAACAGCAAAAACGCGTGGAATACGATCGAGATAGCCAACGTGACCGGCAGAATGTCAGCGGACGTCAGCCTTCCGCGAGCGTTCCTAATAGAAGTTTTCTGCGCCGGCAACGCGAATACGCTCAGTGTCTGCTCCGGCAAGTTCCAATTGGCAGTTTGTGCACGTTGCAATGAATTCTAGAGGCTAACGCCACTTTGGTCACGTGTTTATGGCCGTTGGTTCCACCGTGGTCAGGTATTCACAGTGCAAGGTCAATTCGATCAAGTTCACATCGGAGACGCCTAATTGCACTATCGTACCCGACGGTGCCTGCGGCATCGACAGCACCCGGCATACTAGGGGAATTTCCTTGAATCTTGCGAGGTCGTCGCGAATGACCTCAGCGCGCACCTCAGCCCGCTGCTCCTGCAATAACCAGCGCAAGCACCAGTAGCGCTCCATTGAGCGCTGAAAGTCCGCGTAAGCGTCGTAGGCCAGCTCGAATCCGCGCATGATCTCGAATAGCGTCTGATCGCGAGGCGGGTAGGCAGGCGTTAATTCACGCACAACACTGATCAATTGACGCTGGTTGGCAAGGTCGGCATAGCGGCGTAGCGGGCTGCTTGACCAGACATACTGCTCCAGCCCGAGGCCTTCATGCGGCGCTGCGACGGTGGACATTTTGACTTTGCCCCCCACCTGGGTGCGGTACAACCCGGGCAGATTTGCTTCGCTCAACAGGCGCGCCCACTCGCCATTGACCAGAATCATCAGCTCGGATACCAATTTGTCGAGCGGGGCGCCGCGTTTGCGCGGCACGATGCGCACCTGGTCGTCGTCAACGTAAAAACTGTAATCAGTACGTTGCACCCGGTTTTCATTCTTCCCGCGCTGGCGCTCAAGGCTGACAGCAAACCGGTACAAGAGCAGTAACTCCTCGCCAAATTCAAAATCAGTGTGCTCCGCCGCGACCGCGTTCTCGTCGAACTTCTGATCAAGCATGTGGTGATGCAAATTACGGCTGATGTGAATGCGCTCGAGAACGGTACGCCGTTCCAGAATCCGGAATTGCGCATCAACCTCGACATACATCGAAAGTGCCGGGCAGTCCCGGCCTTCGGAAAGGGTGAACCGGTCTATCACCGGTTGCGGCAACATGGTCACTTTGCCGCCCGGGAAGTACACGGTGGACATCCGCTTTCGCGCTTCGGCATCCAGTTTCGAGCCTGGCTCCATACCCAAAGCCGGTGCGGCGATATGTATGCCG
>DATKYN010000159.1:0-8589 GCA_035528435.1 Burkholderiales bacterium | reverse complement strand
TTCGGGGGTGATAGGTTTCCATCACAAGCGGCATCCAGTAGCCGACCAGGGTCAGATCATCGACAAAAATAGCATCATCCGGCAGCGCTGCACGCAGACTCTCGATGAGCTGCAGCACGGGACCTGCCTGGTCCGCCAGTCTGGCCTGCTTGGCCTTGCGAAATCCGTCGACATCGAACCAGCATTGCGCAGATTCGTCATCCCCCAGGGCATCAACCAGCGCGCCGAGCGCGAGACTGGCATCGCCTACGATGCCTACCTCGACGGCACGACGCTGCCCGACAACAAGCGGATCGATATCGATCTGCACGATGCGTTCAGGAAAGCGCGCACCGGCATTGACATCCGATACGACGTCGATGCGCGAACCCACCACCAGAGCAAGGTCAGCCTGTTCGAGCATATCGTCATAAAGATCGAACCTTCCCCAGCCATCGCCCAGCGCCAATGGATGCCGGTCCGATATGGCACCACGCCCGAACACACTCGTCACCACCGGTGCACCCAGCAATTCCGCCACACGAACCAGTTCAGACGACGCTTCGGGATTGTCGGCCCCACCGCCTGCATAGATAAACGGGCGCTTTGCCGAGCGCAGCGCCGCGGCTGCACGGGCAATTGCGTCCGGATGACCCGCCGGGCGGACATCCCGCGCAGCCGGCGGCAAGCTAATCTCGGCTTCACCGTTCTGCACGTCCAGCGGCATCTCGATATACGCCGGACGAGGCCGTTGGCAACGCATCGCCCGTACCGCTTCGCGCACCACGGCCGGCACATCGGCCGCCGCCGACACCCGTGTCGCGTAGCCACACACCGACCCGGCGACGTTGAGCGAATCACGAAGTTCGTGGAAGTGGCCGCCCTCGCGCTCCAGTTGAGGCAGCGCGTTCTGCCCGCCGAATACCAGCATTGGTGCCGACTCCGAATACGCCATGCCCATTCCGGTCAGGGCGTTCGTCAGACCCGGTCCGGGAACAACGAAACTGGCCGCTATCTTTCCGGAAGCGCGCGCGTATCCCGCCGCCATCAGCGTTGCGCCCTGCTCGTGGCGGACCGTGATCAGATTAAGCGACTTGTCCTGATAGGCGCCGTCATACAGCGGACTGTTATGGGTTCCAACGATGCCGAAGACATGCTCGATACCTTCGGCTTTCAAGGATGCCGCTACTGCTTGTCCTCCCGTCATGCGCGCCATGTTTCCCTCCGGTTCCGGTGCGATTGGCAAACATCATAGTTTACCCACCCCGGCGCACAATCGTTGGCTCTTTAAGCTAGCATGCGTAACATCGACGAACACGGTTTGAAATAAAGCATCGAGGAGAAATCATTATGGACATGCAACTGACTGATCGACGCGCCCTGGTCACCGGATCCACCTCCGGGATCGGCTACGCTATTGCCCGCGCCCTGGCTGCCGAGGGTGCCCACGTCACACTGACGGGGCGCACCCAGGCGCGAGTCGATGAAGCGCTGGCAAAGCTCAGTCAGGACGTACCACAGGCAAAGGCCGACGGTGTTGCCGCGGACTGCGCCACCGCTGCCGGCGCAGAAAAGGTTTTCGCGCAGGTTCCTGACACCGAAATTCTCGTCAACAATCTGGGCATCTACGAACGCAAGGAGTTCTTCGACATTCCTGACGAGGACTGGCAGCGGCTGTTCGAGGTCAATGTAATGAGTGGTGTGCGGTTTGCCCGTTTCTACGCGCCGAAAATGGTCGAACGCAAGTGGGGTCGCGTGGTATTCGTGTCGAGCGAATCAGGGTTGAACATTCCGGCCGACATGATTCACTACGGATTCAGCAAGACCGCCCAGCTGAGTATTTCCCGGGGTCTGGCGATCGCGCTCGGCGGCACCGGTGTAACGGTCAATTCACTGTTACCGGGACCAACCCGCACCGAGAACTCAGACAAAATGCGTGAACAGCGCGCCAAGGCAGCGGGCATCTCGATGGCGGAATTCGAAAAGGCATTCTTTGAGAAACACCGGCCGAGTTCGATCCTGAAGCGGTTTGCCGACATCGACGAAGTCGCGCCGCTGGCCGTCTATCTTTGCAGCCCCCTGTCAGCGCTCACGAACGGCGCAGCGCTTCGGGTCGAAGGCGGCATCGTCAATCAGATCACCTGAACGGCAGCGTACCAACCAGTGTCGGTTCTGAATTCGCGTTGCGATCAAGCCGGCCGCAGCGGTTCGGCTGCGTTGCCCGAGGCAGCGCGATGCGCACGCCAGCACCCGGAGGTGATGCGTTCGCCCATCATGGAACGATCGCCCGCCACATATGCCCAGGCAAGACGACCCGTGCCGCTGCCGGTGTCGACTTCGAGCAAGGTGCGTACATATTCGTTCTGGCGGCGGTCATATCCATGGAATGCCTCGACCTGATCCAGTGATTCGAGCACCGGAACTATATCGGGGAAGCGAACAAACTCGCCGCGCACATGCTCGTTATCACCATCATGCTGCACGTCGAGCATGGGGTAGTCAGCCACGGTAGCGTGCAGGCGGCCAGGCGCATGCGCGGGGCTCAGTTCATGTGGCTCGTGTTGCAGGATCGTACGGTGCCTCGGTTCACCACGCATGAGAGTGCCGTACACAAAAACGCCCTCGACTTCCGCGTCGGCGGGTTCGTTTACTGCCGCTTTTTCGTACTGATGCGATGGGAGCCCGAACGAGGCCAGGCCACGGCGGACAATCTCTGAATACTCATTAGAGGGCGGAACAAACCCTTCAGTGCGCTGCCGGGTCACTTGATAGGTCACGACCGGAACAGTTCGACCACCCGGCGTAATGGCCATGTGCGGGATTCGCCTATAGCATCCGGCCGCTACGCTTTCCTTGAGATCGAGAACGTCCCATCCGTGTTCATTGACTTCAAACAGGGCACCATGCACGAACTGCCCCCTGCGCGCACGTATGTTCAAAGCACCACCGGGACGCAACACCGAGCGGTAATTGAACACGAGCTCACTGTCGGGCAGGACTGCCGACCCGATCGGCCGCATGGATTGCGCGTCCGCGCTGTGCCGCGCGCAAAAGCTGCGCCAATTCTGCGCATCAAGATTCGAACCGTAACCAAAGTAAATCGTCATAGCCGGCTCAAGAGTTCCGCGAAGACCCGGGTATTCGTGCGGTGCGAACGCCCGTTATGGGTAAACGCCCGCTTCTCCCACTCACTCAGCGGCAGACAGAATGTGAATGGCGCGGCTTGCAATCATATCCTTGACCTTCGCAGCGTAAGACGCCATATGCGGCGCTGCAGCGTGCGCTTTGAGTGCATCGGCATTTTCCCACTTCTCGATCACCATGAAACTGTCAGGGCCCAGCGGCGTCTGGAAGCTTCCGAAGTCGGCATCTACGACCGGACCGTACTCGATGCACCCTTTTTCGGCACGCACTGCGGCAAGATTATCCTTCGCGGCATCCAGTATTTTCTGGCGCTGGCCGGGTTTGGCGGTAATGACTGCGACAACATGGATCATCATTTTTCTCCGGATTATTTTGTTGGAAGTGTCGGGATGGTAACGCCATCGGCGCGCAAACTGAAATCTGGCCGCGCTCTGCCCTGGACCGGCAAGCATCATGCATGCAGTGGACGTGTCATGAATCACAACAAACGTCTCAGGTGTGCTGGATGACGACCAGATCGACTGGTGTCGCGATTCCTTCGACAGCACTTGCCGGACGCCTGCGCAAATCGACAGCCGGCTGATAGCCATGCTCGAGTGCGCGCCGATACGCCTTGGAACTTCCAAGCGCTGCGACGTTTTCCTGCTTGGTGTGGTTCTGGAGCTTGGCCGCACGATTTACGGTGTCTCCAACCACCGCGTATTCGAGGCGTTGCTCGTCGCCAATCGCCCCGCAGACAACCAATCCGACTTCAACACCGATTCCCACCCGAATTTCTGACAAGCCGGCGCGCTGGCGTTCATCACTCCACTCCGAAATGCCGTTTAACAGTTCATGCGTGCAGCGGAACGCGTCGGCGGCATAAGTCGTGGACCGTTGCACCGCCCCGAAAGTGATCATGATGCCATCGCCCAGAAAAGTAGTGACACTACCTTTACACGAGTGAACGATGGGCACAACGAGGTGCTGATATCGCCCGAGCAACGCAATCAGTTCGCGCGCCGAAAGCGTTGCGGCAAGCGCGGTAAAACCACGCAGGTCAATGAACAGGACAGCGGCCTCTTGCTCAACACCCTGGCCAATTTCCGGCAGCTGCCGGCCCGAACGCAGGGACTCGGCGACATTCGGTTCGAGAAAGCGCGAAAGATTGTCGGCCACGGTCTGCTCCGCCACGGCATTGAACAAAAGTGCACGTGAGCGCGCAACCGCAATCGCGAGAATCAAGGTCACGACGATTATGGAAATGACCTTGTCGATCTCCGCGCCGATCAATATCGTCGCTGAAGTCATGTACTCCACGTAATCTCGCGTCACCCGTTGCACGCCATCCTGCTCGACAACGGCGTAACCGACCAGCAGCATCCAGCCGATTGCGGCGGCAAATCCGGTAACGAGCAGATAACGCGGAGAGAACGACAACGCGCGCAAGGAGATGAAGATAAATACATACAGCAAGGTCGGCGCTTTCAGATAGAACGCTGCCGGTTGCTCATATTGCAAATGAAAACTCCAGACAGCGATGAACAGGATCAGAATATCCGCCAGTGCCGACATGATCGCGACCCACGGCGGCAAAGCCATCCGGTACGAAATGGTCAAACGCAGAAGCGTAAACGCCGCATATCCGCCGAGAACCCATGGAATCGGTGCAAACGGCGCATCTGCGGAGAAGGTCTTGGGCGCAGCAAAATACAGCAGCGCAAACAGGGCGACGATGCCCAGCTGCACCCAACCAACCAGTTTCTCTGCACTGCGGCGCGAGCGCGCCACTTGCGCCCGGGTCCCTTCGGGCAGTAAGTCCTCCCGATTGCCAGCCTTGAACCCGGTCAGGCGGAAAAAAAGGCTTTCAGCCTGATCGCGCCTGGCGGCAGCTTGCGTTTGCGTGGACGCCAAAAGTCGTCTCTCCCGTGCCTGAATGATAATTCGCGATTCGCCCACGCGGGATGTCCCGCCGGCCTGCGCTTGCGAAAGGGTGCCGCTTCCGGCGCGGCCCGGCTTGCATATCGCGCATAACTGAGGCGGATTCCCGCATGTTCCCCAAGCCCGAACAAACCACTGATGAAGGCACTACCGATAAGGATCTGTCCGTGCCGTTACCGGCAATACGCAAGGGCGCGAGCGTTGGATGCGTCGCATATTGCGGGCCTCCATGGACGATGTGTTTCCGGTTTTTCCTACTCACCTGCAGCGGCCTGCGTTTCCATTCTCGCGTAGTCAATCGGCGTTTCGTGAAGCAACTGGCGGCGACTCTTCTCCACCCCTTTTATCATGGCGACAACCGCTTCGTTGTACGGCACGGCCAGTCCCAGCGCATGCGCTTCGCGCACGAGAGCGCCGTTGATAGCGTCTATCTCGGTTCGCCTCCCCTGCTCAACGTGCTGCAGCATGGATGGTTTGTTGAATCGCAATTTCGAGTGATGCAGGATCTTGGCGCGCGGGTCTGATTCCGACAATTTCCAGCCCCTGGCTTCCACCACGCGCATGACTTCATCCATCATGTGTCCCTGAAGGGTTCGCAGTTCTGGAGTTCGGTACACCTCGCCGCTGCGCAGCCCCGTCACCGCGGCAATCGCATTGACGCCGCAGTTGAGAACAAACTTGCCGTAAACATACGACATCGGATCGTCGACTACCTCGGTCTCGATCTGCGCGGCATTGAGCATGTCGGCCACAGCGAGGATGCGCTCGCTTCTGCCTCCGTCCAGTTCACCTATGGTGGTCATATCGGCATTGGTGTAGACGGACAGGCCCGGCTCGGGGTGCGCACCACTGTTCATGGTGACACCCGCCACGACGCGGGATCTTCCCAGAACTTCGACCAGCACTTCGACGTTGCCGATACCGTTTTGCAGTGTCATGGCGAACCCGTCCGGTTTGAGCACCGCATTTGCCGTGGCCGCTGCTTGCCGGGTTGCATTCGAGTCGGTGAAGACGATTGCAAGATCGCAAGGCGCGAGACCCTCATGACCCGTATACGCAGGGATATTGATGACGTGGTCGCCGCGTACGCCCTGTACTTTCAGGCCAGCGCGGTTGATCAGCGCGACGTGATCCTCGCGCACGTCAATGAGCGACACATCGTAACCGGCTCGCTTGAGCAGACCGCCGTAGAATCCGCCCATGGCGCCGGCGCCAATGACATAGATCAGCTTGTTTTTCATGGTTTTTCGTTCTCTTTCCCCGTTACGTGACGATACGCTTGACGACCGGTCAGGCAATTATGCCCGGACAAGAACGTGGCGGCGCCGCGACCGGGAAGCGCAGCACCCCGGAGTCATCGCGCTTACCAGTCACCTTTGGGTGGGTGCGCCCGCACCGCTTCCTCGTTGACTTCGGTTCCCCAGCCCGGCCCCTCGGGAAGACTGAGCATGCCATCCTTGACAACCGGCTTGACGGTAAACAAATCATCCTGCCACGGCACCACGTCGGGATCCGTTTCCATGATGCGAAGATTGGGCACGACCGCCGCAAGATGGGCGCTCATCATCGTCGACAGATGGCCATAAAAATTATGCGGCGCGACGTTCAACTCGTAGGCGTCGGCCATCGCAGCAATTTTCAGTGATTCACTGTACCCGTTCCATGGCACATCGATGATGGCAACATCGACCGACGCGTTCTCGAAATAGGGCCGGTAATCGCGGCGTCCAAACAGGCATTCGCAGGATGCAACCGGTATTGTCGTGTGCCTGCGGATATGCGCCAGTGCCTTCGGGTCGCGGGTGTCGATTTCCACCCACATCAGATCATATGGCTCCATGGTACGTGCCACTTTGAGGAACCCCTCGGGCTTGAAGTTCCAGTTAAGGTCGACGAGGATATCCATGTCCTTGCCGGCACCCTCGCGAAATGCGCTCAGTTCGTCGCGCAACGCGTCCAGCACATAACGATCCGCATTCAGATCGGGATAACCGTCGCCGCGCCCGAAACCGCCGTTGCGCACGCGCGGATCGCCATCACCGAGCAATAGAACGTTGGTTTTGAGCGCACTGTAGCCGCTGTCCGCGACCTCTTTGCCGAGCGCGACAATGTCGTCATAACTGCGCACTGTGGGGATGCCCATCCGGTCACCCCACACCCGATAGGTACCGCAGTGAGACCAGTAAAGACGAATCCGCTCACGCTGCGGACCGCCAAACAATTCATACACCGGAATGCCGAGGTCGCGAGCCTTGACGTCGATCAGCGCGTTCTCGATTGCGGCAATGGCCTGCTGGGAAATGCCACCTTGCGCGGTACGTGTTCGCGCGTAAAGCCACGCCGTGTGCACTTCGAAACTGCGCGCATCCTTGCCAATGAGCAGCGCCGCAAATTCCTCGATCAATGCCGTCACGCCGCGCCCGCCGAAACTCTCGTTATATTCGCTCCAGCCGACCACGCCGTTATCGGCAGTAACTTTTACGAAATCGAAATTCCTCCATGCACCATCCGCGTGCAGAATGTCTATGCGCTCAATCTTCATGTCATTTCCTTTCCCCGTTTTTTCACGGACGCATACCCGTGTTCTGATTATTGCTCTGTGCGCAGTATACGCATCAGCTCGTTCGCTCCGCTGCCGCGCACCTTGAGCAAGCCCGAAAAATGTTCCGAAACGCGCAGTGCATACGGGCAGGCACCACGGCAACCCTTGCAACCGACGCCGAGGTGGCACAATGGCACGCCGTACGCATCGTGGGCCGAATTCCAAACCATCAAGAAGAGGCAATCACATGGGCATCCATCTACGTCAGATTGCACTGGTCGCATCAAGGCTCGCCCCCGCCGTCGACGATCTGCGAGCAATATTCGGCATTGAAGTCTGCCACGTCGATCCCGGTCTTGCGATCTGGGGGCTCGAGAACACACTTTTGCCGGTGGGACACAATTTCATTGAAGTGGTTGCCCCTGTAAAGGAAGGCACGGCCGCAGGGCGCTATATCGAGCGACGTGGTGGTGACGGCGGCTACATGGTCATTTGTCAGGCAGATTCACGCGATACGCAGGCCGCCTGTCGCAAACGTGCCGCTGCGCTGAACGTGCGTGTCGCCTATGAAAGCGACGAACAACTAGACGGATTCAATCTCATGCAGTTGCATCCACGTGACCTAGAGGCGGCGTTTTTCGAAATCGACTGGGACGCTGATGAAGATGTCAACGGCCGCTGGGAGCCGGCGGGCGGTACAGACTGGATCCCCCACGTACGGACCGGCCGCGTACAGGATATTGCAGGCGTCGAACTGCAGTGCGACGACCCGTCTGCACTGGCAGCAAGGTGGGCGGAAATCGCTGGCGTTAGAGCCGGTTCGCACAACGGCCACCCGGTTGTCACACTGGATAATGCCAAGTTGCGTTTTGTGGAAATCGCGGATTCCCGGGGTCCGGGGCTGGGTGGTGTCGACCTTGTCGTCAACGATCGGGCCGCAATACTCAGAGAGGCAAAATTACGTAATTGCCATGTGAGCGAAAACCAGGTGATGGTGTGCGGGA
>DATKYN010000158.1:0-8595 GCA_035528435.1 Burkholderiales bacterium | reverse complement strand
TAACACCATTTTCGGTGCAACCATCTCGACGAACTGTGGACTTGAAGAGGTGCGGCTGCCGTGATGCGGTGCGACCAGCACATCAGCGTGCAAACGCGAACGACTCGTGGTGAGTAACTGTCGCTCGGACCGACGTTCAATATCAGCCGGCAACAAAATTGTCCCGTATTCTGACTCGATGCGCAGTACACAACTGCGATCATTGTCGCCAACAGCCCCGTTGTGAACGTTTTGCGGCGCTGGATGAAGCACTTCGAATTGCACATTGTCAAATGACCATACCTGCCCCGCCACGCACGGATTCAGTCTTTGCCATCCAGCCCGAAGCTCACGCCCGGTGACCGATGACAGAAGTTCATCCGGAGCCAGTGCCGCAAGCACTGAATCAGCGCCGCCGTAGTGGTCGATGTCGTCGTGGCTCACAATCATCAGGTCGAGATGCCGGATTCCCTCCCCACGCAAATACGGCACAACGATGCGGCGTCCGGCGTCGGTTCCGCCCGGGTAGTCCGGTCCGGTGTCAAACAGTACTACGTGATTTGCAGTGCGCATCACCGCGGCCAAGCCCTGACCAACATCGAGTAAGGTGAACCAGAGTTCGCCCTGCTCCGGTTGCGGTGGCCGGATCACAAACATCGGAACCAGGAGGACAATCCCCTGCCAGCGTGCCGGAAATCCGCGCGGCAACATCAACAGTACGATACCGATAGCAGCAAGCGGGATCGTCCACACGACCGGTGCATGTTGTTGCCACACTGCCCCCGGCAGACCGGACAGAAACTCAAGCACGCTGAAAATCACGCGCACTATGGCGTGTGCAAGCGTTGCAAGAAACTCCAGTGGCAGCACAACGAGCAGCAACGCAAGCGGCGCGATCAGAAAACTGACCACCGGGATGGCGATGGCGTTGGCGATTGGCGAAACAATCGATACCTGATGGAACAGAACAAGCAACAACGGAACAAGTGCGATGGTGATAGACCACTGTACCCGCGTCCACTTCATGGCGAGCCCGTCGGCTCTGCCATGAAGGCTGGTAGACACGAGAATTGCGGCTACAGCAGCAAACGACAGCCAGAATCCGGAAGATGTCACCGCCATCGGGTCGAGCGAGACGACAAACACGAGCGCAAGACCCAGGACAGCAGGGGTCGAAGCGTGCCAACCTGCGAGCAGCGCGAACGCGAGAACGGCGAGCATGCAGATGGCGCGCTGTGCCGGTACCGCGAACCCGGACAGCGTCGCGTAACCCGCTGCCACCAGCAATCCAAGCAGGGTTGCGGCACGCAGCGGTGAAACTATTGAAGCAAGCCGTATGGACCGTCGCCAGATACCCAGAGTCAGCGCAAACACCAGCCCGGCTACCAGTGTGACGTGCAACCCCGATATGCTCATCAGATGGTTGGTACCGGTCCGCGTCAGAACCAGCCACTGATCGGCAGAAATGGCACGTTGATCGCCGACCGCGAGGGCGGCCAGAATCCCCGTGTAGGGCCGACCTTCCAGCAGCGAGAAAAGATTGCCCCGGATCTGCTCGCGCAGCCTCTCCACCACATAGCCCGGTCGCCAGACCATTGGCGTAATCAGCCTTGCCGATTCCTGTGCGCGAATGTAACCCGTCGCCCTGATATTGCGTTCGAGCATCCAGGCTTCAATGTCGAAGCCATGTGGGTTGAAGTTGCCGTGAGGCGGGCGAAGCCGCGCCGTAAACTGCCAGCGCTGCCCCGCTTGCAGATCCGGTACCGTGTTCGTGTTGCCGTCCCATCCGCCATACCAGGTGATTGCGACCCGCGGCGGAATCCTGGCGCCAACTGTCAGGACACGTTCGACATCGAATCTGAAACGCGTGCCGCGCGTATTCGGCTGCGTCATTTGGGAAATCACGCCTTCAACGCGCACATCACGCCCGTGCCAGGGTTCTTCGAGCGCGTGTTCCAGTTTCACGGAACCCTGCAACGCGGCCCAGAAGAATCCTGCAACAAAGAAGGTCAGCAACCACAAAGTGAGAGAAACGAACCGCGTTAAACGGGTTGCTGGCTTGTTCAGCAACCAGGCGGCGCCCCCCGCCACGAACACCGAAAGGCCGTACTCCAGCGGCGGTAACTGCGCCTGCTGATTCAGCCAGGCGGCACCGGCGGCTGCGGCCAATGCAAACAGGAAAAGCTGCATTATCCGGAGGCTCTTTCAAGAAACATCAGGATCGTGCCAACTACAGAGGCGCACCGCAGACGGCCTGGTCGCTCCGTGCTATCTGCGCGCATGCGAGGCAAGCTCACAGAATCGTACATGCCGTGATCCCTCCAACAGTCACTTGAAGGATAATTGTCCACCAACTTGACCGCGGGCACACATTAATGACACCTAAATACTGGCCACAGGCGGTTTCGTCACTATCCGGGCAAGACCCGGTTATGAAAAAGCTGATTCGACGTCATGGGGCGGTCGGGATACAACGCAGGCGGGATCCGTTCATTGCGCTGGCACGCTCGATTACCGGCCAACAGCTTTCGGTCAAAGCCGCGCAAAGTATCTGGCAACGGCTGTTGGACATGGTCGGGGCAATCGAACCCGATACGATCGCGACCAGCGAGGTTGCTCAATTACGAAGTTGCGGTCTGTCTGCCAACAAGTCCGTCTACCTGATCGAGCTCGCGACGCGTTTCCGTGATGGCACAATCGACGTCGGAAAATGGCGTCGCTGGGCCGATGAACGAATCATTGAGGAACTGACACGCGTCAAGGGAATCGGCCGCTGGACTGCGGAAATGTTTCTGATCTTCCACATGCTGCGGCCGAACATCCTGCCGCTGGACGATGCCGGACTGCAGCGTGCAATGCGGCTGCATTACAATCGTGGCGAGAGCCTGTCCCGGCCGGAAATGCGGCAGATCGCGCAGTGCTGGGAACCGTGGTCCAGCGTTGCGACCTGGTTCATGTGGCGTTCTCTCGATGCAGACCCCGTCTAGTCATCGATTGCAGGCCTGAGTCGAGCCGATATCTTTTGTCAGGTATCGGCGTTCAAACGACCATCGTCTAGCGTGAGGATACGATGCATGCGCCCGGCGATATCGCGATCATGCGTCACAATCACGAAACTCGTTTCCAGTTCGCGATTCAACCCCAGAATCAGCTCGAGCACCCCTTCTGCTGTTCGCCGATCCAGATTGCCGGTCGGTTCGTCGGCCAGCACGCACGCTGGCTCTGTGACCAATGCGCGCGCCAGCGCCGCCCGTTGACGCTCGCCCCCCGATAATTCACCCGGTGTGTGGCTCAGGCGGTGACCAAGCCCGACGCGTTCGAGCATTGCCCGCGCCTGACCGGAGGCTTGTGCCGCAGACAGGCGGCGAATCAGCAGCGGCATTGCCACGTTCTCCAATGCGCTGAACTCGGGCAACAAATGATGAAACTGGTAGACAAATCCCAGGCCCCGATTGCGCAACCGGCCTCGCTCACTCTCCGAAAGGCTTGTCAGTTCGCGACCCAGTAGTGTTACCTCCCCGCCGCTTGCATCATCCAGTCCACCGAGAAGATGCAGCAGCGTGCTCTTCCCCGATCCGGAGGCACCGACGATGGCAATGGTTTCGCCTTTGCGAACTTCGAGGTCGACATTCAGGAGCACCGGTACATCATCGGTTCCCTGTCGGTAAATTTTTCGCAAACTACGGCAGGACAACACCAGTTCCGACGATGTTGGCATGTCTGGATCGCTTGTCTGGATTGCGACATCCGTTTCAGTCATTGATGCAAGGCCTTATTCATATCGCAGTGCTTCAGCCGGATTGGTGCGGGCCGCCTTGAAACTCGGATAAAGGGTTGCCAGCAAGGTCAGGACGAAGGCGGTCGTGGCAATGATGCCCACATCCCGCAATTGCAAATCAGACGGTAAATCGCTGATGTAGTAAACGTCCTTTGCCAAAAATTTAAACCCGAGCGCGCTCTCGATCGCGGGTACCACCACGTCGATGTTGGCCGCCAACGCAACGCCCAGAACCAGCCCGGCAAGCGTGCCGACGAAACCAATGAGGGCGCCCTGAATGATGAATATTTTCATAATGTCGCCGGGTGCGGCTCCGAGGGTTCGCAGTATCGCGATGTCGGCGCGCTTGTCTGTCACCGCCATCACCAGCGTGGACACGATATTGAATGCCGCGACCGCGACAATCAGCAGAAGGATGATGAACATCACCCGCTTCTCGATCTGAACCGCACGGAAAAAATTCGCGTGGCTGCGTGTCCAGTCACTGACGTATACCTCAGGCGGTAACGTTTCCGAAAGCTCTCGCGCCACCCGCGGCGCTGCAAACAAATCTTCCACCTTGAGCCGAATGCCGGACACAGAATCGCCGAAACGGAACAATTTCTGCGCGTCTTCCAGATGAATCAGCGCAAGTGCAGAATCATATTGATAGTTATTAAGTTCAAAAATACCTGTGACCGTGAACTTTCTTAACCGCGGAAGGATTCCGGCAGGTGTGACCTGTCCCTGGGGTGCAATCAGCACCACCCGGTCGCCGATGCTTGCGCCAATAGACCGCGCCAGATCGATGCCGAGCGCAATGCGGTACTCACCGGGCACCAGGGTGTCGAGACCGCCGTCACGCATGTTCGAACCGATTTCGGCGACTGTGTCTTCCAGTCCAGGCAAGATGCCGCGAACAATGGTTCCATGCACCGGCCGGCCGTGCGACAGCAGACCTTCCGCCATCACATAGGGGGCTGACGCAATGACTTCGGGGTTTCGGCGCACCTGCTCGGTCAGTGCCGGCCAGTCATCGAGCCGACCGCCGAGCCCGGCGACCTGGATGTGTGACACCACTCCCAGTATGGTGGCGCGCAGCTCCTTCTGAAAACCGTTCATCACCGACAGGACGACGATCAGCGCGGCTACACCAAGACCGATTCCCAACATCGACGTGATGGAAATGAAGGAAATGAAATGGTTCTTGCGCCTGGCGCGCGTATAGCGCAAACCGACGAATAATTCGTACGGAGTCAGCATTTTTCTAGACTTGGATCGGAATCAAATCGGATCAGGATGGGCTCGTGCCGGCTTGCCGTTAAATTAAATCAGGGCAGCTCATCGGTCGAAACGGGTTAACGACGCGCAGTCTGCCATATTCACGGTGGCAAATGTCCGTTTTCGTCGTGCTAGACTCATCTCATCACCCCCGCCTCCCTGCCGTGCGCGCACTGACACTACTTGTTCGCAACTTCACCGCCGCTCTGGCTGCTAGCGATGAAAATCGCTATCCAGCGCTGGAATCCATCTTTTCCCGCGGCGCTGTTACAACCTCGCCTCATAACAGTATCACCGGCTGGGCATGTGCCACCCATGGCATCGAAGGCCAGGGCGACTGGCCTGCCGGTGCGATGCTGGCGCATGCTTTCGACGAACCGGCAGCTGGGCCACACAGCGACGGTGATGGCCCTCCCTTCTGGATTTGTGCCCAACCGGTACACCTGTCGGTCGATCGTGACAGCCTCATATTGCAGCCCCCTGCGCAATTGCTTCTGACTGACCGCGAAAGCCGCGAACTGTTCCATGCATTAAGCAAACATTTGGGAGACGAACAACTGGAAACAAGGTATGCCACCTCCGCCATCTGGTGTATTGGCAGCCATCGAAATTACCACCTTTCGACGACCGATATCGAAACGGCGCAAGGCCGGAGTATCGACGGCAGGTTGCCCGCAGGCCCCGACGGACGGACGTGGCAACGCCTTGTCACGGAAGCGCAAATGCTGCTGCATGAGCACCCGGTCAATGCCGCACGCGAAGCACGCGGCGAACTGCCGGTCAACAGTATCTGGATCTGGGGCAGCGGTACTTTGCCCGCGATCGGCCCTCATTTTCACGTAGTGTCTGCTGTCGATCCTCTGTTGCGCGCGACCGGGATTCTTTCGGGTGCGCGAATGATCGACACTCCGGTCAACCTGGCGGGAGTTCCGGAAGACGGGCGCGCACTCGTTGAGCTCATACTGGCGGATGGTGATGATGATGGGTCGTTGCCGACTCTGGAAAAGAACTGGCTGGTCCCTGCCTGGGAGGCGCTCTCGCGTCGACTGATTGACGAGTTGACACTGATCCTGCCACTGTCCGGGGCTATCGCGATCTGCCGCTGTGGTCACAGGGAACGCCGGCGCTTCTGGAGGCGCCGGCACACCATGCCGGAGTTTCTCGCCCGGTTTTCCGAGGCGACATCACAACAACGTCAGGCTGGCCAGTGACGGGCGACGAACCGCGGCCTGCGCCAACAATCGTCACACGTGAATTCGACGAGACTGCGTGCGCACGACTTATTGAACAGCGAACTCACCCCGTCCTGGCGCGTATCTATGCATCGCGCGGCATCACCGACAAGCAGGATCTCGACACCGGATTGACCACCTTGCTGGGTTTCAATGATTTGCGTAATTGCCAACGTGCGGCGTCTTTGCTGGCAGAGGCCATTGTTAGTAAAGAACGACTATTGATCGTCGCTGACTATGACGCCGATGGGGCGACCGCCTGCGCGCTCGGCGTCGGGGTGTTGCGCGCTCTTGGCGCTGAAGTTGGCTATCTGGTGCCCAATCGATTTGAGCACGGATACGGGCTGACACCCGAGATTGTCGATCTCGCTGCTGACCAGGCACCGCATTGGATCATCACCGTGGATAACGGAATCGCCAGTGTTGACGGAGTCGAACGGGCTAACGAACTGGGAATCCGCGTTCTGGTCACCGATCACCACCTTCCAGGGGAGGAATTGCCGTCGGCGGCGTGCATCGTCAATCCCAATCAGGCCGGCGACGACTTCCCGAGCAAAAATCTGGCTGGCGTTGGTGTCATGTTCTATGTGCTGCTGGCATTGCGCGCAACACTGCGCGAGCGTGGCTGGTTCGCTCAGAGAGCGGAGCCAAACCTGGCCGATCAGCTTGACCTCGTGGCACTCGGAACGATTGCCGATGTCGTCCGATTGGATGCAAACAACCGCGCACTGGTCGCACAAGGACTCCGGAGAATACGGTCTGGTCGAGCGCGGCCGGGTATTCAGGCACTGTACGAAGTGGCCGGTCGCGACCCGCGTAAGGCCACTGCTAACGATCTGGGTTTCGTCCTCGGCCCTCGTCTGAATGCAGCCGGTCGCATGACCGACATGACCCTCGGGATCGAGTGTCTGCTGTCTACCAGCATCGATCGCGCCGTTGAGCTTGCGTCGCAACTCGATGGGTTGAACCGGGAACGGCGTGAAGTGGAAGCGCAGATGCAGGCCAGCGCCCTTGAGATCGTCGACAACATGACGGTGGGTGATCGCTTTGGCCTCGCCCTGTACGATCCGGACTGGCATCACGGCGTGGTCGGCATACTGGCTTCGCGTTTGCGAGAACGCTTTCATCGACCGGTGATTGCCATGGCGCCCGCCAATAACGGCGAAGCAAAGGGTTCCGGACGCTCGATTCCAGGGCTTCATTTGCGGGACGCACTTGACTTGCTCGCCAAGCGCAATCCGGGACTGCTGCTGAAGTTTGGCGGACACGCCATGGCGGCTGGGCTGACGATCAAACAAGCCGATGTCGACCGGTTTGCAACTGAGTTCGACAACACGGTGCGTTCGCTGTTGAGCCTGGCCCAACTGCAACAAAGCGTAGAGGTTGACGGATCGCTTGGCGCAACCGCCTGCTCGCTAGAACTGGCGACCTTGCTCGAAGAACAGGTATGGGGACAGGGTTTTGCCGCACCTTCTTTTTGCGACGAATTTGAAGTGCTTGACCAGCGCATCGTTGGTGAGCGCCATCTCAAACTACGCTTGCGATGCGCGGGGGCTGAGCGGCCTGTCAATGCGATACGATTTGGGGACAACACAAGATTTCCCCAACAGGTCGAATGCGTTTATCGTTTGCAGGTCAATGAGTTCAATGGCGCACGAACCGCGCAGCTCGTTGTAGAGCACTGGCACCCGCTTTGATTGAGGAACTCGCGTGGAACTGAGCTGGCTTGAAGGAACCGATCTGGAGCGCCTGCCGGCGTTCGCGACCAGTCTTGCAATCGGATTGCTGATCGGATTGGAGCGGGAACGGCATACCGGGGCGAGAGCGGGCTTACGGACCTTCGCGCTGGTCTCGCTGTTTGCATCGATACTGGCGTTCCTTTCCGACACGCTATCGACACCGTGGATTCTGATCGCCGGACTGCTCATCGTCGGCGCCATGATCGTCGCTGCATACGCCCGCACGGAAGCCTATTCCGAGCCTGGCACGACAACCGTTACGGCGCTGCTGATCTGTTTTAGCCTGTCTGTGATGGTGTGGTACGACCAAATCCGTACCGCAGTAATGCTGGCGGTCGTCACGGTTACATTACTCTATTTCAAGACCGAGCTGCGCGGCATCTCACGAAGCCTGACGCGGCGCGATCTTATTTCGATGCTGCAGTTTGCAGTGCTCACGCTGGTGATATTGCCTATTCTCCCCAATCAGGACTTTGGACACTACGGCGTACTCAACCCGTACCAGATATGGCTCGTGGTCGTGCTGATCTCGGGCATCAGTCTGACCGGCTATATTGCTTTCCATTTCGTTGGTCAGCGCTACGGCGCGCCGTTACTGGGATTTCTG
>DATKYN010000157.1:0-12847 GCA_035528435.1 Burkholderiales bacterium | reverse complement strand
ACCACGGTGACCATCACCCGAGTCAATGACAACCCCACAGTGAGTGCGACAGGTTCGGGCGGTTTCACTGAATCCGCTACGGGTACACAGAATCTGAGTGACACCGGCACGGTGAGCTTCACGGACGTGGATGATACTGATGTGATAGACATCAGTGCGGCGTACAACGGCGACATCGTTTGGAGTGGCGGTACATTGACAGCGGGTCAGGTTGCGCAACTCACGGGCGCGGGAACGTTTGTAGCGAGCGCGATCAACGCAGCCGCGCCCGGTTCGACAGGTTGGGCATACACGGCCAATGGCGTGGACCTGAACTTCCTTGGTTCAGGTGAAACAGTTACTTTCAGCTACACAGTCACCGCCACGGACAGTCAATTGGCGACGGCGACGGATACGGTGAGCTTTACCATCGTAGGGAGCAATGATGCGCCAACTGTGAGTGCGACAGCGCCAGTCGGTTTCACCGAAACAGGTAGCGGTACGCAGAACCTGAGTGACACGGGCACAGTGAGTTTCACTGACGTTGACAATCTCGATTTGGTGGACATCAGTGCGGCGTACAACGGCGATATTGTATGGAGTGGCGGCGTTTTGACCGGGGGTCAGATCGCGCAACTCACCGGAGGGGGTACGTTCCTCGCAGGCGTGATCAATGCCACGGCTCCAGGTGCGACGGGCTGGACGTACACGGCGAACGGGGTAGATCTGAATTTCCTTGGTTCGGGCGAAACCATTACCTTCAGCTACTCGGTAACCGCGACGGACAGTCAATTGGCTGCGGCGACGGACACGGTGAGCTTCACTATCGTCGGGACCAATGATGCACCCAGTGTGACTGGGACGGCTTCTGATTCCGGTCTAGAGGATATTGATCAGGTCTATACACACGCGCAGATGCTCACCCTGATTGGTGCGGCGGATGTTGATAATGCGAACTCGGAGTTGATCGTTGCGATCAGCAATATCTCGAACGCCACATTGGTGATGGCCGGTGGTACGGGTGAGTTCGGTACAACATTTACCTTTACCCCGGACGCCAACTTTGTCGGTAATGTGCTGTTCGACTATCAGATTACTGACAACGCCATCCCGGTGCCCGGGAGTTCTGCGGTTGGGACTACGACAGTAGTGTTGAGCGCTGTTAACGATTCCCCGGTGGGGAGGCCCGCCATCGTAGGGTTGGCCACCCAGAATGAGACCATAACCGCTGATGTTTCGGGGATTAGTGATGTCGATGGTCTAGGGACATTCAACTATCAATGGTTGCGCGGGGGAGTACCGATTGCCGGCGCAACCGGGAGCAGCTACGCAATAGGCGCTGCCGATGTGGGATATGTCATGAGCGTTCAGGTGTCGTACGTTGATGGGTTCGGGACTACGGAAGGCCCCATCGTTAGTGCGGATACGCCGCAGATCGCAAGTGCTGCAGCGCAGGAAGTGGACGTCCCGACCGTGGTAACGGCGGTGATCGAGGCTGAAGTCACCGAGCTTCCGAAGGCGGCCGAGAAAGTTGAGGCTGATCCGGAGCCGGAAGAGGAATCGGTTGCCGTGACCACGGCAACGGTGCCCGATGAACAGTCCGCATTTATCGGGTTCGAGCCGCAGGTGGTTGAGACGGAAGTTGCGCCTTCGGAACTCGTGGCCTCTGTTTATGACGACGGTTCTTCTTCGAACGATGGCGATGCGTGGACTGCCCAGAAGAAACGGTCGATGGAGTGGTTGACCTCGCAGATGCTCTTCCTCGATGGGTTTGCAGAAAGTGAGAGTGCGAGCATCGTTGCAAATGTATCGTCTGCAATCCATTTGCTTGGTGAGAATTTCCTGGACGATGGAGAGGACTCCGACGGAGTCAAGGACACGATAGCCACTGCGATGCGGTTTACGAGTGTTGCGCTGACCGTGGGCGCGCTTAGCTGGGCAATCCGCGCAGGTGGTTTGCTCACGAGCTTGTTGGTGGGTATGCCTATATGGCGAGAGTTCGATCCGCTTCCGGTGTTTGCGCAAGACGATGATGATGAGAAAAAGAAGGAACTGGATTCCGAGGAACATGTTTCCGATGAGGAAGAAGCCGCTGCGTATCTGCTGGAAGCCGGCCGTTTCGATAAAGGGGTAAATGAATGAAGCTTGTGCGCCGTCTAATGCGGTTTATGCCAAGACTGGGGCCCGCCGAGCGAATCGGTCTCGGGCTGACGTCGATAGTGATTGGTTGTTTCCTCGTGATGGATCTGGTGTTCGATGTGTTCCCGGATAATCTGGACGTTGCGCGAAAAGAACGCTCACTATTGAGCCAGCATTTTGCTGTGCAGGCCGCGAATCTTGCTGATTCGGGAGGGGCTGATGCACTCCGGACCGCGATGCCCGATTGGGTGCGAGACAACGATCAGTTGCTCTCTATCGGGGTGCGTGGGGCGGATGGGTTGATCGTTGCTCAGTCGGACGGGCACGATCAACATTGGAGTGCCCCGGAGAACGACAAGTCAACGCTGCAACACATCCTGGTTCCGTTGATGCAAGGTGATAGGCGATGGGGAACAGTAGAGCTCAGTTTTATTCCAGCAGGGCCGTCAACGATTTGGCAATGGATGACTCAACCGTGGGTGCTGGTGATTCTGGCGCTTGGGCTCGGGGGGTTTGTCCTGTTCTCACTCTATCTTCGTCGTGCCTTCGAGTATCTCGATCCGCAGTCCGTGCTTCCCGAGCGGATACGGTCAGCGTTTGACGCGTTTAGCGAAGGCGTCATGGTTATCGATCCCGCAGGGCGTGTCATTCTTGCAAACACCGCAATCAGGAAGTGGCTTGGCAAGGATGGAGCGAATATCCATGGAAGGGCCGTGCGCAAGATCGGCGCACTGAGCGCAGCGCTACCGGTGCGCCCCGCCGACCATCCGTGGATGCGCGCCATGAAACAAGGGGCATCGGTGAAGGGAGAGTACATTGACCTTGAGGTGCAGGAAGGAGACCTTCGCAAACTTTCTGTGAATTGCTCGCCGGTACTGGATCATGACAACGCTGTACGTGGCTGTATTGCTACCTTCGATGACATTACCGAGATTCAGCGGATCAACGCGCAGTTACTTGAGGCGCTGGAAGAGCTCAAGTTGTCGCGGGAGGAAATCGAGAAGAGGAACAAGGCACTGCAGCAAATGGCGATGCATGACGTCCTGACGGGTTGCTTGAACAGACGGGCGTTCTTTGAAACTGCCGTTCCGGCTTTCCAGCAAGCGCATGACCAGGGACTGCCAATCACCTGCATCATGATCGATATTGATCATTTCAAGTCGTTCAATGACAATTTTGGCCACCAGGTTGGTGACGAGGTGCTCAAGGTTACTGCAAGAATTCTATCTGGCGGTGTCCGCAACGATGACGTGTTGTGTCGTTACGGCGGCGAGGAGTTTTGCATCGTCATGCCGCGCACCGGTGGCGACGAGGCTGCGCGTGTCGCCGAGCAACTGAGAGTGACAATTGAATCCCGGGCAGCAAAAAATGTCCCGGGTCTCAGGGAAGTCAGCATTACAGCCAGCTTCGGTGTTTGCGAATTTGCGCAGCACAAGACTTGTGAAGACCTGATACGCGATGCCGACCAGGCGCTGTACCAGGCCAAGGAGGGGGGCAGGAACCGCGTCAAGTTGCACAAACCCACTCTTCAGGCTGTCACGGCGTAGAGTAGATGAGTGAGTTTGGGTGCGCCTGTCGGACTACTGATGCGAGAACATCGGTTTTCCAGGGGTGCCTAGACGGGCTTTCAGAATCGACCCGAATCCGGATTCAGTAATATAAAGTTCGTTCCGGTCGACTGTGCCGAAAGCAATATTCGTCGTGTGAAGACCGGCGCATGAATTGATTCGGTGGCGCGGCTCCCCCTTTGCATCCATCGCCCAAACTGCGCCGAGTCCAACATGCGCGACAAGCAGTCCACCCTGTTCGTCCAGTGCAAGACCGTCGGGACCGTTGCCGCCGGATAGCTGGATTTGAACACCTACCTTGGTGACCTCTCCGTCGTGATTGAAAGGCAATTTCCATACGCTGTTGGCTCGTGTAACGGCGACATAGAGCGCTGTTTCATCGAGATTCATCACCAGTCCATTTGGGCTCGGTACATTGTCAATCAGGCAGGTGAGCTTTCCGCTGCTACTTAGTCGGAACACCCGCCCCGTCGGGTCGTGCAGACCGGTCAAGCCCTGGTCGGTAAAATACAGATCACCGTTCGCCGCGAAAAAAAGATCGTTCACTGCCTTGAAGCGCTCCAGATTGGCTCGCTCAAGATATGGTGTGACCTTTCCGCTTACGGGATCCAACAGCATGATGCCGTTCTTGTAATCGGCAATGAAAATGCGTCCGTCCTGATGAATTTTCAGCCCATTCGGCCAGCCGTCGTATTCGGCCACGATGTCAAACTCACCGCTGTTGCTGACGGTGTAAATCCGGCCGGTTACAACGTCGACGCAATAGAGCGTGCCGTTGCGATCAAATGATGGACCTTCCAGGAGTGAGCGTGCCGGCATCCCGAGCGGTTGGCCCTTGACCCATTCGTTTGTTGCACCCGGTTTGAGCTTCAGTTCTTCAGGGAGTCGGGCGAACACGCTGGTTTCAATGCTTGCGGGTGGAGCGAACAACATTACATCCTTTTGCGAGTGCGGCGGTTAGCATTCCGGCCCGGGCAGATTCGCCTGACCGTTACGGCAGTCAAATCAGTTTTCTTCTTCGCACGGGTAGGCTTCGCGCAAGGCGCTCTCCAGCAGCAAGCCTGCGCTCCAGTCGAGATTGTCCGGGTTGCTCTCAAGGTAGCGAACAAACAGGGCGACCAGGGCAGTTCGGTTCGCGTCTTTCGGAACACACAGGTGACCAAAAATGTTGTCGATGTCTTCGTCCCGGTGGTGAAACGCGTGCCATAGTTCGGCGGCATGATGGCCGGCCGCGAAACCATCAATAAATCCTGTGCATACGCCGCGTTCAAAATCGCGCACTGAGTCATCGTTGGCAACTTTGCAGTACTTCAACATTTGGGCGCCCGTAAAGTTTCCTTTCAGATAGGCGTCATTTGCAGTGGCGGCTGCCGCCGCTGTCAGCAGTGCAACCAGACAGACCGCAAGTTGGATTGAAAGTCTTGATCGGGTCATGAAGTACTGATTCCGTCACTATCGCCTGGTGTAAACAGAGGGCGAGTGGTTTTGGCTACGCAGGCTGCGCGGATGCTGTTTCGATCACGTCGATGAAGAATCCATGACGGGCTCGGCTGTGTCCGGATGCACGCGGCGATTAAACTCTCACGCATTCTCGTCTTCATCTTCCTGCACCGGTGGGCGATCGCGTCGCGCGATAAAACGTCCTCCGCCCAGCTTGCCTTCACGATACCTGCTGACAAAAAACGCATAGGCATCATCCCATTCCCGGGACCGCTCGGCACCGAAATGGCGTTCTGTTTCGTTTCCGAGGCTACGGTACATCGCAAGCCGGTCTTCCAGTACCCGCTTCCAGATTTCGCTCAGGTCATCGTGCTCGAGCAGCGTACAACCACTGCGCTCGAGCAAGCGCGCGTATCCTCCCAGAGTTTCAAGGTCAGGGAACGTCATTTCGCTACGCAGTCGCCGCATGTCTGCATTGCTGAGCTTGTCGGTGCGAAGAATATCTGTAAACGCGATTACGCCACCGGGTTTTACGACGCGAGCGCACTCCGCAATCAAGCGGGGTTTGTCGGGTACATGGCACCATGCTTCCTGACCGATGACAACATCGAAGCTGCTATCGGGGAAGGGCATTTCCAGAGCATTTCCATGGGTGAAGTTGACCAGCCCTTCGAGGCCGACCATTTCGGTGAGTTTGACTGCGCTTTGGTAACGGCTCTCAGTGAAATCGATGCCGGTTACTTTGCAGCCGATGCGATGCGCGAGGTATCGTGCTGGTCCGCCCATACCGCTGCACACATCCAGGACATGGCTGTCTTTACCAATACCGGCTTTGGCGGCGAGCACATCGTTCGCCTGTAGTCCGCCGAAATGATCCTGGTCGTAATCCTTCAACACCTCCTCGGTCAGTGAATTCAGGTCAGCGTTGCGGTCTTGCAGCGCACGCAGGATTTGCTCCTCATTGATCGGGTGCGTGTCGTAGTAGGTGACAACAGTAGACAGATGGTCTTTATGTTTCGCCATGACCAGTCCTAGGCGCCGAAGCCGTTAGCAACGCGCAGATCGATGAGGTTGGGCACGCCGCTCGCGATGGCTTCGCGTAATACACCGGCAAACGCTTGTGGATCTTCGACGCGTCGCGATTGAACACCCATCGACCCCGCCAGGTTAACAAAATCAATATCCGGATCCGCGATGTCCATTCCAACAAATCGGTCAGTGTTTCGAAATGACACCAGTCTTTCCTTCAGGATCCGGTAGCCGCGATTGTTCGGAATGACGTAAGTGATCGGCAGCTTCAGATGTGCCGCTGTCCATAGTGCCTGAATACTGTACATTGCGCTGCCGTCACCCACGATTGCGATTACAGGGCGGTCTGGCAGCGCGATCGAAATGCCGATGGCTCCCGACATCGCAAAGCCGATCCCGCCAGAGGCCAATCCGTAGTAGCACTGATGATCGTTCAGCCGCAGGTAGTCGAGTAGTTTGAACGTGGAGCTCAGGCCTTCTTCGACAACGACAGCATTCCTGGGAACCACCTCTGCGATTTGCATCACCATGTACTGCGGGTCAACAGGACGGGTGTCGCCGAGCCGGACTGCCTGTTCGACCATTTGCGCACGGCGCGTTTCCCAGTTGCTTTTTTCGATTTCCCCGAGGCGGGTCTGCGCATTGCTGCGCTGCTGCGCTGTCATTTTCTTGCGCAACATGGTGTTTAACGAAAGCAAGGTTTCGCGCACGTCCGCCCTGATGGCGATTTCAGCCGGATAGTTTTTACCAAGCTCCCAATCCCGTTCCGAGATCTGGACGATTGGCATCTTGTCGGGCAATGGGTCGACCGGGCTGTGCACCGACATTCTTAGTACGTCCGAGCCGAGACAGATCATTAAATCATAAGGCTCCAGACGCGCGCGTACCTGCGTCTGATTGCGGGTGAGTGCGCCCATAAACGCCCGATGACCGCTTCGGAAATGCGCTGCGTAGGGCACCGTTTGCTGCATAACAGCCGCCCCCAGAATCTCAGCCAGCTCGCCGGCTTCATCAAGTGCATTGCGCGTCGCCAGTTCGTGACCGGCGATAATGACGGGATTGCCTGACTTCAGCAGACGTTCAGCGATTCTCTCGAGGACATGGTCGGCTGGTCGCACGTCCAGATCGACGCGTGTCGGGTGGCCAAGATCAAGAGCAGCCGTTGCGTCCAGAACATCGCCCGGCAGACTCAGGAATACCGGGCCAGTTGGCGGAGTGAGTGCTACTTTTGCGGCACGCCTGATGATTCGCGGCAGATCCGCAACCCGATTGCATTCCACGGCCCACTTGACGAGCGGTTGGGCAATCGGCACCAACGGGTCGTACAGTAGTGGCTCTGTCAATCCGTGGCCCTGTTCCTGCTGTCCCGCGGTAAGCAGCAGCGGCGAACCATAAAATTTGGCGTTGTAGAGCGCGCCCATGGCGTTGCCCAGGCCAGGGGCCACATGGACATTGGCAGCGGCCAGGCGTCCCGAGGCGCGGGCGTAGCCGTCCGCCATACCCACGGCGACGCCTTCTTGCAGGCCCAGAACGTAGCGAACGTCCGCTTGCGCTCCGATTGCTTCCATGATGGCAAGCTCGGTGGTGCCCGGGTTGCCGAACAGATACTCGACACCTTCTGATCTGAGTAGATCGATGAAAGCGTTATAGCCGGTCGTTACTGGTGCTGAAAGCGGCTGATTCATTATTCTTATTTACTCCGATATCTGCGTGCGTGGACAGACGTGCTTGCCGATGCTAATCGAGCCGGGCACCTATTGCATTGAAACCAAACATATCCGCCTGAACTGCAGCGCATTCTTTTGCGCTTGGCAGTCTACACCGTGCCAAATCGAGGCTGTGTGTGCAAGTGGAAATGCAGACCAACGTGAGTGACCACTGTCCGTTTTTCATTGAAAACGCGATATATTCCGACAGTTGGCAAGCTTTCTTGACAGTCTGGTTACGTTGTCCAGCTAGCTGGCGATACTTGCCCTGCGCACGCCCGGTAATTGCAATTCGACCATGGCGCCTCCCATCGAACTCGTTGTGACGTTTACCTTGCCGCCATACGCCTCCACGATTTCCCGCACCACCGACAGACCAATGCCGTGTCCGGGAATTGATTCATCCGCGCGTGCACCGCGTTCGAACACGTGTGCCGCATCGGCTTTCCTGATGCCCGGTCCGTCGTCTTCTATGCGGAGTTGCAAAACGTCATTCTCGCCGGCGGCAGAGATGCGGACGGCGCTACGGCACCACTTGAACGCGTTATCCATGACGTTACCCAGTACTTCCGTCAAATCACCCTCGTCGCCACGAAAACGAACGTCATCGTCGATATCGACACGAACATCGAACGTTTTGTCCCGGTAAACTTTCTTGACGGCGGCCACAATGCGATCGGCTGTGGGTCGTAATGCGACAGCCGCTCCGGGTGTGGCCCTGCCGGAGGCAGCAGCGCGTTGCAGATGGTAGCTAATGATGCGGTCCATTTGTCCGACCTGTTCCTCGATCGTTTGCGTCCCGCCCGGTGCGGATTCGCTTGCTGCACCGCGAACCACAGCCAACGGTGTTTTGAGACTGTGGGCCAGGTCCGCAAGAGCGTCCCGATAGCGTTGTTGCTGTTTACGCTCGTGGGATAGAACGGCATTCAGATTGTCTGCCAGGCGTTGCACTTCGCTTGGGTACTGTCCGGTAATTTCTTGCTGCTCGCCCGCCTCAAGACGATTCAGTTCGTTAGCGACGTGCCGCAATGGCGCTAGCCCCCAGCGCAATGTGGCCCACTGGGAGATAAGGAGGAGGGCTGCCATCGCGCCGAGCCATGTCCATAAGCTACGGCGATAAACGCCAAGCTGATCCTCGTATGCTCGCGAATCCTCAGTGACGACGAATGTAAATGGATAAGAGGCCGTCCCGGTGCGCCAGTCGATGCCATAGGCTTTCTGAAGAAAGTGTTGTCCGCCGTATTCGAATTGCGTAAACGATTGCCGGCCCGCCGCAAGTGCTGCCGGGGCTGGCAGATCAAGTGACAGTGCGGAGCGCGACTGCCAGACGCTCGCGCCGCGCGCGTCAACAATTGATGCGTACAGACCCGACTCGGGCAAGTCGAGTCCTGGTTCCGTGGCCCGACTGGCCATCCTCAGGAAACCACTGTCGTCGACGTCTGCTGCCGCCATGAGCAGGTAAACTTGCGCAAGCAGGCGTTCTTCGCGCGCATTGCGGGCGCTGTCCCGAAAGGCATTCTCCAGCGTGAACGCTGACAGGACTACAAAAGCGGCGAGCGCTACCGCGGCGCTGAGCGTGATGCGAGTATTCAGAGAGCGCATGGTGTCAGCACAGGATAAGCGGCGTGATAACGTGACGAGGTATAGGAAAGCGCAGCGACAACGCGCACGGTGCCTGTATCACAGACATTGTGACCCGCATGTGTTGTCGCATTCGTTTTTCTTGTATCCAATTATTGATTGTGCCCGCAAGGAGCGCGTCAATCGCTGCCGAGTCTGAACCGGTAACCGCGGCCGCGCAGTGTTTCGATTGGTTGAAGCGTGCCCCCGGGGTCGAGTTTCTTGCGCAATCTTGCCACCAGCACCTCAATGACATTGCTGTCGCTCTCCTCGTCATGCGGGTAAAGGTGCGCTGCCAGATCATCCTTGGACAGCACGCGACGGCGCTCTCTAACGAGATGTTCCAGAAGCTTGTATTCGTAGCCGGTCAACTCCAGCTGGTGGCCATCCACGCTGACCTGCTGACCGGCAATATCGAGTGTGACCGGGCCGCAATGCAGTACCTGCCCGGACGCACCCGAGGCGCGTCGCAGCAACGCTTTAAGGCGGGCGGAAAGCTCCTCCATTTGAAACGGCTTGGTGAGGTAGTCATCGCCACCTGTTTCGAGGCCACTGACCTTGTCCTGCCAGCTCGCGCGCGCGGTCAGAATCAGTATAGGCAACTGGCTCCCTTCGCTTCGCAACCTGGCGATGACATCGAGGCCGGACAATCCTGGCAGCCCCAGATCAACAATTGCGGCATCGAAGAGATATTCCGATGCGAGATAGTAGGCTTCCTTGCCGTCACCTGTGGCATCGACGGTATACGACAGCTTCTCCAACTCGCTTCGGATCTGCTGTTGCAGCGCAGGTTCGTCTTCAACAATCAGTATTCGCATATGCCGTGAAACCGACTTTGGTCAACGAACAGCGCCGGTACTTGCATCGACCCGATAAATGCGCACGACGCCGTCCGGAGTGAGTACTTTTACACGGTAGTGATCGCCCTGGTCTTGCGCATCCAGTATGCGACCGGGTGTTTGCTGCCGGACGCGATTGATCGCGTCGCGCATCGAAACAGCGCGATCCGCGACCTTGATCGTCTGGCCCCCTGAGCCGTTGCCCTGCGACGGATAGCGCGCATTTGCATCGTGCGAGCTCAACTGCGTCATTATCAGAAGCAGGCCCAATGCCGGAAGAATTCGTCTGAGCATCATCGACCATCCACGTTAAATTGTGACTGATGATCTCCGATGCGGTTGCGCTCTGCAACCCGGCGTCGATACTGTCGCAATGGGAGATCACTGATTCCATGCGTCGTCGGTCTCGCGCTCAGCGTCAAGCGGCTCGATTGCGACGCGCAGGCGCAGTTTGCGCCCGGGATCATAGGGCAGCATAGTGGTCCGGGTGTGCCCGTGATAGCGGTAAACAACACGGTAACCGCTGAGGCGTGTCTCCCACTGATCCAGCGTTTCGCAATGCCTGACCTCCCGCTGGTAGTGTGTCGCACGGTCGCGCCTGGACATTCGGTCGCCAACAATTGCGCCAATTGCTGCGCCTGCTGCCGATGCAGCCACACGACCGCTACCCTTGCCCACCTGTGCGCCCAGTACGCCGCCGGCGATCCCGCCGATGAGCGGGCCGGCCAGTGACCCCTGGCGATAGTCGCGCTCCGGAATGTACTCGGTCTCACACACTTCACGAGGCCGGTTGACCTCTTCGTACTGCGGCGTAACCTTGATAACACGGGCGTAGTCTTCAAAGACATGATTTGCCTGGGCGGTGGACAGCGAACATATCAGTGCGATGAATGTCGTAATTGATAGCGCTTTTTTCATGGGTTTGCTCCTGGATTCGACGTTGGCCGGGGGCGGATGAAGTTCAGTGCTGTGCTGTGCCAGCCAGGAATGAACGCGAATATCGCCCCCGGGTGTTTTATGAAGTGCACGACCGGTATTGGCCTCTCAGAAATGGCCGTGCAGGATGATGCTCAGGCCGTTATGCGGTGCGTGGTGATAGCGGCCTTTTCCGTGGCCACGGGCATGGCCGTGATGGCGCGCATAAGGCGCACGATGCCTGTTGAAATGGCGATAGTGCCGATGCTTTGACCAGTGTTGGCCGTGACGACCGCCTGTTGCGTGACGCCGACCATGTCGACTGCCTTTATCCGAACGTTGAGCGTGCCGGGCTTGGTGCCGGGATCTGGAATCGACCCGGTCCTTACGCCAGTGCTTGTCATCGTATTGGCGCTGTTGACTGTGTTCAGCGTGGGACCTGTCGTGACCACGGTTTTTTTCGGGGCCGGCCAGTGCGGCGGCATGGTTACCTGCGAGCAAGGCGCCGAGTAATAACGCAACTAATCTGATTCTCATGATGTATCTCCTTATGCCAAAAGAGCCAGGAACATCCTGGTTGCCTGCAGATTACCCACGGCATGCTGAACGCCGGCTGAACGAGAATAAGCATTTAAATCAGATTGATAGATCAAGTAATTTGACCGGTTCGGCGGTCAGGGCCCAGTTGGACAGGTGAATGCTTATTCGGGCGATGCGCTGAGAGGTTCACCAATGGTTAATTGCCCGGGCCTTGTCCCGGGAAGATCGGTATCGGGTTGTAGGTATCGCGATGGTTGGTGCAGGCGAGCTGTGCATGTCAGGATCAGCATGTATCGTCGTGATTTTTACCTGGTGACTACGGCATAGTGTTGGAAAGTCCGCAGGCCGTGATCACCTGCTTTGAGGAGGCATACTTCATGAAAAACCGACAGGTCAGACTAAAGGTCCGCCCCGAAGGCATTCCGCAGGCCGCGAATTTCGAGATTGTCGAAGTCCCGGTTCCCGATCTTGCTGAGAATGAGATTCTGATTCGAAACATCTATCTCTCGGTAGACCCGGCAATGCGTGGCTGGATCGTGGACAAGGCCGGCTACTCGGCGCCGGTTGCGATTGGTGCGGTGATGCGTTCTTTCGCTTGCGGAAAGGTTGTTGCGTCACGCAATCCGGAATACTCCGAGGGTGAACTTGTCACGGGAATGTTTGGCTGGCAGGACTATGCGGCAGTGGACACATCGGTGGTCCAGCGCAAGATCACTGAACGGAACGTCCCGCTTTCAGCCTCGCTTGGTGTACTGGGGCTGAATGGTGTGACTGCATACTTCGGATTGCTAGAGGTGGGTCAGCCCGCGAAGGGTGAAACAGTAGTAGTGTCTACGGCGGCTGGATCGGTGGGTTCGTGTGTCGGGCAAATCGCGAACACCCTTGGTTGCCGCACCGTCGGGATCGCCGGTGGTGCCAAGAAGACCCGGCTATGTCTGGATGAATTTGGCTTTGACGCCGCGATCGATTACAAATCAGTTGGACTTGACGCGGCGCTTGCGGCGGCGTGTCCGGACGGCGTTGACGTGTACTTCGATAACACCGCCGGTCCCGTTTCTGACGCGGTGCTCAA
>DATKYN010000156.1:0-10209 GCA_035528435.1 Burkholderiales bacterium | reverse complement strand
CACTCTTTGCGATCATCAGCGGGGCAATCGAGCCGTGTGCTCGAAATGAGGGTCGCCGCTGAACATTCGAACCATCCAATCTTCGACCACTTGAGCGCGCCGGTAACATGCGTTCATCGCACAAACCATCGACCAGGTTTTTGTTGGACATGTTTCATTTTTCTCTCACCCAGCGCATTTTGCTGGTATTCGGGTTCCTGCTGATCCTCCTCTCGGCGTCGCTCAATCGCGTCTCCGCCTTGTGGGACCGTTTTTCCCGAGAGGATCCAGTCGTCTGGAATGAACTCACCATTGCCCCGGGGCGCCATGCGCGCATTAGCTCGCTCGACGAAACGACACTGGTCATGCGCAGCTCGGCAAACTCGCATGCCCGGTTGACCCTTTTCATAAGGGAACAGACCGATTCGCGTCCGGGCGATCTGGTGAAAGATCTTTGCGGGCGGGATAGCTGCGTCTACCGGCCGCTTGAAGATGAACGTCTCGATGGCGCCATAGCAGACTATGTGACCGGCACACCTTTTCGAATCGTGCTGATGCAGTTGCGCAACAGCAACGTTTGGCTGGAGTTCAAAGGTCCGGCAGATGATCTCAAGATGTTCGACAACTTTATCGACGCGGTTGTAACGCAGACCCAGGCGCAACCCGGCCCCGCAGACGAAAGTTGAAACGCTGAGTAGAAGTGGTTGCAGTGGCGCGATTGGCGGATCTGAGCGGATAGCAATAAATCATTACGTCATTCACACCGAAGACCTCGTATGTGCTGCCGGACACCCGCGAAAAGCGGACGGTTACTGAAGAAAGAGGGTTAGCGAGAGCCCTGGAATACGCACACTCGGATTTCATTTCGTGCGGCCCCGGGAACTTGATCGCTAGAATGGCGTACGAAGCAATACACAAAAACGAATCATGACTGGAATGAACATGCTTAACCCGGTGCCTCGCACGGTATTCCTAAAGGATTACGCCCCTCCGCCTTATCTGGTGACGCGTATCGATCTGGATGTTCATATACATCCCGGCTATACATCTGTAGGCGCGACTCTCGCCGTGACGAGAAATCCGAAAGCGGTCGCCACGACCATGCCACTGGTGCTCAATGGCGAAGAACTGGACCTCGAGTCCGTATGGCTGGGGGACCGCAAACTTTCCGATCGAGAGTATTCGCTGACTAGCAGCGCGCTGACCATTCACGAGCCACCCGAGAGCTTTGTTCTCGTGACAAATGTGCGCATTGACCCTGAGAACAATACCCGTTTGATGGGCCTGTATGCCTCCGCGAACGGCTTTTTCACACAATGCGAGGCGGAGGGCTTTCGGCGCATCACGTTCTTTCCGGATCGTCCTGACGTGATGGCGCGCTTCACGACGACGATTCATGCCGATAAAGCCCGCTTTCCGGTGCTGCTGTCAAACGGCAACCTCGTCGATCAAGGCGCTGAAGGAAACGGGCGCCACTGGGTTAAATGGGAAGACCCCTTCCCGAAGCCGTCTTATCTTTTCGCGATGGTCGCCGGAAAGCTTGACCGGCGCGATGACACTTTCACAACCCGGTCCGGCAAGCAGGTGGTGCTCTCGATTTTCGTCGAACCCGGAAAGCTGGACCAGTCAGGCTTTGCCATGGAAGCACTCAAGCGCTCGATGAAGTGGGATGAAGATCGGTTTGGCCTCGAGGTCGATCTGGACCAGTACATGATCGTCGCGGTCAGCGATTTCAACATGGGAGCTATGGAGAACAAGGGTCTGAACATCTTCAATACAAAGTACGTTCTGGCCAGACCTGACATTTCCACCGACCGCGATTTCATGCTTCTCGACCGCGTCGTCGCGCACGAATATTTTCACAACTGGACCGGCAACCGGGTCACCTGTCGCGACTGGTTCCAGTTGAGCCTGAAGGAAGGTCTTACTGTATTCCGCGACCAGGAGTACGGTGCCGACACTTATTCCAGAGCAGTACAGCGTATCCAGGAAGTACGCACGCTGCGCGCAGCCCAGTTTCCAGAAGACGCCGGGCCGATGGCTCACCCGATACGTCCGCAGTCATATATGGAAATCAGCAACTTCTACACGGCAACCGTTTACGAAAAAGGCGCGGAAGTCGTGCGGATGATTCACACCCTGCTCGGGGAGGCGGGATTTCGCTCGGGGATGGATTTGTACTTCCAGCGCCACGACGGCTGCGCTGTCACCACCGATGATTTCGTGCAGGCGATGCAGGACGCCTCCGGCGTAGACCTTGCCCAGTTCCGACGCTGGTATAACGAATCGGGTACGCCGATTCTCGAAATTCAAGGCGAGTACAACAACGAGCAACAACGCTACACGCTACGAATACTGCAATCTCAGACAACCGCTTCCAGCCAGGCCGAAAAGCCACCACTGCATATTCCATTTGCAGTCGGACTGGTAGACGCCGATGGAAAGGACCTTGAGTTACAACTCGCCGGCGAAACGATACCGGGTTCGGAAACGCGTCTGCTGCCAGTGACGCAACTCCAGCAGGAGTTTGTCTTCGTTGGCGTGGCGAAACAGCCCACGCCATCTCTGCTGCGCGACTTCACCGCGCCAGTCATTGCCAGGTTCGATTACAGCGAAGCGGAATTAATTCATCTGATGGCACATGATTCCGATTCGTTTAATCGATGGGAGGCCGGCCAGCGCCTGGCTTCCGAGATCATTCTGCGCGCCACGCGCGACGTTCGCCTGAAGCGCGAGCCCGAGTTCCCGCAGGGCTTCTTCGAAGCTTTTTCAAGGATACTGTCCGATGCCGCCAGCGACCCGGCGTTCGCAGCCGAGGCCCTGGCGCTACCATCGGAAACCTATCTGGCCGAGCAACTGGAAGAGGTTGATCCGGACGCCTTGCATACGGCGCGCAACCTTCTGCGCCGGAAAGTCGCCGGGACACTAAAGGGCGACTTGCTGCTTGCCTATCAAGCCTTTGCAACAAGCGGAGAATACCGCCCCGACGCTGCGTCTGCCGGACAGCGAGCGCTTCGCAACCTGTGCCTGTCTTACCTGATGGAACTGAATGACGAAGCATCATATGGACTATGCGTGACGCAGTTCGAACAGGCAAACAACATGACTGATACGATGGCGGCGCTCAACGCGTTTGCCAACCTTGAATCAGATCAGTTGCAGGACACGCTGGATCGTTTTTACCAGAAATGGTCGCAAGAGCCCCTCGTCGTTGACAAATGGCTGGCAGTCCAGGCCGCGTCCGGCCTGCCCGACACTCTCGCCAGGGTGAAACGGCTCACAGACCACCCGGCGTATGATATTCGCAACCCGAACAAGGTCTTTTCCCTGATTCGCACGTTTGGCGCGAACCTGGTCCGATTTCATGGCGCAGACGGTGCTGGCTACAGATTCCTTGCAGACCAGATCATCAGCCTCGACCCGATTAATCCACAGATTGCCGCGCGCATCGCCCGCTGTTTCGATCGTTGGAAAAAGTTCGACGCCGGGCGGCAAAAACATGCACTCGAGGCACTGGAGCGTATCCGGGCAACCCCCGATTTATCTACCGACACCATCGAAGTCGTCGCACGTGCACTCCGATAGGCATGTTCGATCATCATTCGCAGTCGAATCAGACGGAACATGTCGAATCAGGCTTTTGGAAGCGTTGCGCCCTTGATTAAACTCTCCACATAGAACAGGAGCATGAACCGAATGGCGAGCACCTCGATAACCATTTATCACAATCCTCGCTGTAGCAAGAGCCGCAACACACTGGCTTTGTTGCAACAAAACGGCATCGAACCGACCGTCGTCGAGTACTTGAAGCATCCGCCCGACAAAGCGACGCTGAAAAGTATCGTACACAAGCTCGGGGTTAAGCCAGAGCAAATTGTTCGCAAGGGTGAGGAAATATTCAAACAGAATTATGCCGGCAAGACGCTGACGGACGACCAGTGGATTGACGCACTTGCCGCTCACCCGATTCTGATCGAACGGCCAATCGCCGTAGAGGGGGAACGCGCTGTTGTCGGTCGCCCGCCCGAGAATGTGCTCACTCTAATCTGATTGACCACAGGTGATATCGAGAGGGGTCGCTGCTTGCGGTACGCTACCAATAGCGCATTGCGGGTAGATGAACTCGCCCGGGATGCCTTTGCGATCGAAAAAAAACACGCCAGATGGCGTGTTTTTTTGACATTCACGGTGTCCCTGCAGAACTGACACTTAGAGCACCGATACAATATGCTCAAAGATGTCACGCGGAGGGACCGGCAGCACACACGGTGTTTGCCCTTGCCGTCCGGCCCACGGCGAATCAGGGGCAAACGTCTGCCCGCCTGCGATCGCACCGAACGAACTTAGATCACAAAATCCGCTTCTGTTCAGTTCCTCAGACAGGGTCTTTGGCATCACATCAATCAAATCCTGACGAGTCTCCACCGCCGGCGAGACATTGGCATACGCAATGGGGCCACTGAAGGTAAGTGCTGCGCCTATCCACAGCGGAATCAATCGGTTAATCATGTCCGCCTCCTTGCCAGTAACGGCCACAAAGATTTGTGGCCTCATGCTGAGAAGAATAGGGGGCGACGGCCAAAACGGCGATGCGATGCGGCGCATACAACGAGTGAGAAATTCACAAGAATGCAACGCGCAGCTTCGTACCAGTGTGGGGGTTCAAGATCCCGGGGTCTGCTACCGGCGTATAGGCCTGGTACCACCATTCGCTGCCAACTACCGCTGGCGGCGATCTTTCACTACCAGTTCGACGGGATTTTCTTGAGTATTGAAATGCGCTTGTCCTTGACACCGAGGTAACCACCTTGCGTCAAGTCATGCATGATCCGGCTCACCATCTCCCTGGAAGCGCCGATTCGATTGGCGAGATCCTGCTGCGTCAGGCGTTGATCAATGACAAGTACGCCGTCCTTTTCCACTGCCAGCATGTAGAGCGTCTTCGCAAGGCGACCGAACACGTCGAGCAATGCCAACGTTCGCACGTTCTCAGTCAACACACGAACGCGCTTGGCGAGGCCATGCAACAGGGAGAATCCGATTTCAGGGTCCTCGATAATCGTCTCGCGAAGCTGGGCTTTGGTGATGATCATGACCTTGCATGGCTGCAGGGCCATGATTGATGCAGAGCGTGGCGCGTCATCGAAAAGAGCCAGGTCTCCGAAGTATTCACCCTCACCCTGGGTAGACAGCACGACCTCTTTTCCATTTTCATCGCTCAGGAACGCCTTGACCGATCCCGACTGGATAATGAACAGGGAATTTCCTTCATCCCCTTCACTGACGATGATTGCGCCCTTGGCGTACGTACGCACCGTCGCACGATTCGTCAGCAAGCCAATCTGTTCGTCAGACAGGCCCTCGAATCCTCCAACGCCCTCAAGCATCTCGTCTCCTTTACTTCAAAAATCGGGGAAGCTACGAATCCGGAATATACAGTTCGTTCAAAAGGCCTTCATTCCGCCGTGGGAACGTAGCCCCGCTCCTTGATGTATTGTGCCAGCATCAGGTCCATGCTGGTTGCATGGTTGGCAAACCATTCAGCAACACCTTTCGCAAGAACTTTGCCGTAACCCGCGTCGCCGGCGGCAGCACGCCGGCGCACCTCCCGAGCAATCTCCAGTACCCCCTCATGCTCTCCGACATGACAAGATAGTGGCGGAAACTCCAATTCTTCCATCCAGCGCTGCTCCTGTCCAAAATGGGACTCGGTATGGGAGATGAACTGATCAAGGATGTCCAACAATTCATCGTCCGGCGCCTCGTGCATGCGGTTCAGAAGTTCAACGAACTCCTTGTGAGTGTCGTCTATGACCCCACCGTCGAGAGCAAGCGCTTCATTCCACTCCATTAACGGCATAACTTCCTCATTCCAGGTATTGATAACAGGCAGCATCCCCGAGCATACCCGGTCAGGGCACTGCCTCTCCACGTCGCCATCCGCTCAGCCATCAACCGCTAGCGAAGAGACGCATTGAACTTGTCCAGCGCCGCCGCACCCGGGCAAAGCTCTTTTTCGGAAAGTTTGTTGAACGGCGTGGTCAGCGTATTCAGATTGGCATGCAAGTCGTCCGGCTCGGGGTCGACATGCAGCACACCAGTAACGATTTCGCCGGCAGCCTTCGATTTCTGCAGATGATGCATTGCGGCGACCCGATCATGTACATCGTAGTCTTCAGCCATTTTTCGCAACCTTAGTACAGAGCCATCGTGCTGCGTCACTTCTTCGACCTCTCCCGGCTGATAATCGACGGTAATCGCTTCACGCGGCAGCATAACATCGAGGCGATTGACCACCTCATTGTGCTCGCGCACGTAATCGAATCCCTTGGTCGATCCTGGATGGTTGTTAAACGCGATACAAGGGGATATGCAATCGATGAACGCGGCGCCACGATGCACGATGGCTCCCTTGATCAACGGAACCAGTTGCGCCTTGTCGCCGGAAAAACCCCGTGCGACATAAGTGGCCCCGAGTTCCATCGCAAGCATGACCATATCGACAGCCGAATCCCGGTTGGTCGCGCCTTTCTTGCTTTTCGATCCCCGGTCGGAGGTGGCCGAGAACTGACCTTTTGTCAGTCCGTAAACACCATTGTTCTCGACAACGTAAACCATGTTTACGCCGCGTCGGATGCTGTGGGCAAACTGGCCCAGACCGATCGACGCCGAGTCACCATCACCGGAAATGCCGAGATAAATCAAGTCGCGGTTCGCGAGATTCGCCCCGGTCAGAACAGAGGGCATCCGCCCGTGCACGCTATTGAACCCATGAGAGTTACCAAGGAAGTACGTCGGTGTTTTCGATGAACAGCCAATTCCCGACAACTTCGCTATCCGGTGGGGTGGCAAATTCAGCTCAAAGCAGGCCTGGATGATTGCGGCGCTGATCGAATCATGGCCGCACCCGGCGCACAATGTGGAAATTGCTCCTTCGTAATCCCGGTGCGTAAACCCGAACTTGTTGGTTTTCAGATGCGGATGACGCAGCTTTGGCTTGGTAATGTAGGTCATGATCAGCGGTCTTTCAGGGAGCGACTTTCTTTTTTGGTTTTGCGTTCAATACCGAAACATCCTGGGAGATTTCCTGAATGATGTAGCGGGCGGTAATTGGCGAACCATCATAATTCAACACCGAGATGAGCTTCGCGGGATCGAGCGCACATTCGTTGACGAGCAAGAATCGCAACTGGGCATCGCGGTTCTGTTCAACAACGAAAACGCGTTCATGATCACTGATAAAGTCGGACACTTCGTCGCCGAAAGGAAAGGCACGAATCCGCATGTAATCAAGATGCAAACCATCCTTGTCAAGCATGTCAAGCGCCTCGGTCATGGCCGGGCTGGTCGAACCGTAACAAATCACACCAAGCTTCGTACTCTTTCGTGCCTCACGTATAACCGGCTTGGGCAGAATGGTCCGAGCTGTATCGAATTTACGCAGCAGCCGTTGCATGTTGTCGCGATAATCCGGCCCGGCTTCGCTGTAACGCGCATAGCGGTCCTTGCTTGTACCACGCGTAAAGAACGAACCGCGACTGGGATGCGTGCCCGGATACGTGCGGTAGGTAACGCCGTCCCCATCGACATCCAGGTATCGCCCGAATTCGGCTCCCGCTTCGAGTTCTTCGTGACTGACCACCTTTCCTCGATCGAAGGTTCGCGAATCATCCCAGACGAGTGGTTCGCACAGGCGATCATTCATTCCGATATCCAGATCGGACAGAACAAACACCGGCGTCTGCAAACGGTCTGCATAGTCGAAGGCACTCGCGGCAAACTCGAAACACTCGTGCGGATCCTCAGGGAACAGCAGTATGTGTTTGGTGTCTCCATGCGATGCGTACGCACACACGAGCAGATCGGATTGCTGAGTGCGTGTCGGCATTCCGGTAGACGGCCCACCACGCTGAACGTCGAAAATGACCGCGGGAATCTCGGCGAAGTAGGCAAGTCCGATGAATTCCTGCATCAACGAAATACCTGGTCCGGACGTGCACGTAAACGCTCGCGAACCGTTCCAGCTTGCCCCGATGACCATGCCGATTGACGCCAGCTCGTCTTCTGCCTGGATCACAGCGTATCGGTTCTTCCCGGTGTCGCGATCACTCCGGTAATTTCGGCAATAGCGTTCGAAAGCTTCCGCCAGGCTCGAAGATGGCGTGATCGGATACCACGCCGCCACAGTCGCACCCCCATATACGCATCCCAGAGCAGCGGCTGAATTGCCATCAATGAATATACGTTCCCCAACTTGATCAGACCTGAGAACCTGCAAATTGATCGGACATTCGAAATACTCACTGGCGTACGAATGCCCCATGTGCAGCGCCTGGATGTTCGGTGCGATCAGGGAGTCTTTGCCGGAGAACTGCTCCCTGATCAACTTCTCCATTTCTGCAATATCTATCGCCAGCAAAGCGCCGAGCGCTCCAACGTAGACCATGTTGCGGAAGAGCTGACGCTGTCGTGGGTCAGAATACTCACGGTTACAGATTTCCGTGAGCGGCACGCCGACAACATTGATGTCTTCACGAAATCTCGAAGGCGGTAGCGCCTTGGTCGAATCGTAAAAAAGATAGCCACCCGGCTCGATGCCGAGCAGATCCTTGTCCCAGGTTTGCGGATTCATCGCCACCATCAGGTCGACGCCTCCGCGAGCCCCGAGGTAACCCGCCTCCGACACCCGTACTTCATACCACGTAGGCAGCCCCTGAATGTTGGACGGAAATATGTTGCGCGGGCCGACCGGGACCCCCATCCGCAGAATGGATTTGGCAAAAAGCTGATTGGCCGAAGCCGAACCGGAGCCATTTACATTGGCGAACTTTATAACGAAGTCATTTACTTTCGGCTGCGACATCCTGGTCCCGCCGGGGTCATGTGAAGAAGAAACTTGCGCATGTCCCAGGCCCCGGTTGGACAGCGCTCGGCGCACAGCCCGCAGTGCAGGCAGACATCCTCATCCTTGACCATAATGCGCCCAGTCTTCAAGGCGCCGGCCACATACAGGTCCTGGCTGACGTTTTCCGACGGCGCATTGAGTCTGCCGCGCAAATCATCTTCCTCACCATCTGCGGTAAAAGTGATGCAATCCATTGGGCATATATCGACGCATGCGTCGCATTCGATACACAATGGTGAGGAAAATACCGTTTGAACGTCACAGTTGAGACAGCGTTGTGCCTCGTCGAAGGCAAGCTTCTGATCGAAGCCCAGTTCAACTTCGACATTGATGTTCTTCAGCGCAATCTTTTGTTCCTTGAGCGGCACCTTGTGGCGCAAATCATTGGAAACATCGTTGTCGTAAGTCCACTCGTGGATCCCCATCTTCTGGCTGATGAGATTCACTAACGGCGACGGTCGCATTTCCGTATCTTCTTCGTTGCAAAGCCGGTCGATTGATATCGCCGCCTCGTGTCCGTGCGCGACCGCCCAGATAATATTCTTCGGGCCGAACGCTGCATCACCTCCGAACAGGACGGAGGGAATCGAGCTTTGCAGCGTCTTCTCGTTGACCACCGGCATTTCCCAGTCGTTGAACTCAATACCGCAGTCCCGCTCGATCCACGAAAAAGCGTTTTCCTGGCCAACGGCTACCAGCACATCGTCGCACTCGAATTTCTCGTCCGGATCTCCGGTCGGAACCAGTTGGCGCCGGCCGCGTGCATCGTAAACCGCCTGCACTTTCTCGAATACGACGCCCGAGAGCTTGCCGCCATCATGAATGAATTCTTTGGGAACCAGGTAGTTGAGGATAGGAATGCCCTCGTGCATTGCATCCTCTTTTTCCCATGAACTCGCCTTCATCTCTTCGAAGCCGCTGCGGACAACGACCTTGACATCGGCCCCGCCCAGGCGCCGCGCAGTCCGGCAGCAATCCATTGCGGTATTGCCGCCCCCGAGGACGATTACGCGCTTGCCAACCTTGCTGATGTGCCCGAACGACACCGACGACAACCAGTCGATGCCAATATGGATATTCTTCGCCGCCTCCTTCCGTCCGGGCAGATCAAGGTCCCGCCCGCGGGGTGCACCAGTGCCGACAAAAACTGCATCAAAGTTCTCATCCAGCAATTTCTTCATGCTGTTGATTCGCACGCCGCCGCGAAATGCTACGCCGGTCTCGATGACGTAACCGACTTCTTCATCTATCACTTCTTCGGGAAGTCTGAAGCGGGGAATCTGGCTTCGAATCATGCCTCCGGCACGAGGGTCCTGATCGAATAT
>DATKYN010000155.1:0-9710 GCA_035528435.1 Burkholderiales bacterium | reverse complement strand
GGCATCATTTGTCGCATTCTCAAGAGTGGCCAGATTCGTCTCGGGGACGCCGTCGGTGTGCCGGGGGAACCTGACTAGGAGAAAAACTCCGTCAGCACCCGTCCGGGTCCGTCATCAAGCGGCAGATAGTTCTTGCCGTCGTGAACCTGTTGGCCGTTGACCCAAACACCATGTACGCCCTGCGGCTGGCGAATCATTCTCGAACCGCCGCCGGGGAGATCGTTGCTGCGCTGTAGCGCAGATACGCCGATTGCCTCTGGATCAAACAACATCAGGTCGGCCCACGCGCCGGGCGCGATCCGGCCGCGGTCGGGTATACGGTATTTGTCAGCGGGATCTGATGTCAGTCGCCGCACGCCTTCAGCCAGGGTAAACGTCGCTGTTTCGCGCACCCAGTGGCTGAGAAAGTGCAGTCCGAAACCGGCGTCGCACAGGAAGATCAGGTGGGCGCCGGCGTCGGACAATGCAAGGACGCCATTGGGGTGCTGGAGTAAAGGGGCGACGCCTGCGTCGTCATTCTGGAACAGTTTGGCGATGAACTGGGTGTCGAGCGGTTGATCGAAGAACCAGTCAATCGGGTCACGACCGGCGAGTTTGGCCAATTCGGAAACCGGTTTTTCGTCGAGTTCGATTTTCGACCAGTCGCCATAGAACAGGATTCCCGATTTCGGATTGGCGAGGTTTTTCCGAAAGCGGTCGCGAAATTCGGGATCGGCGTAAATGAGCGAAAGTTCTTCCGGCTTGGCTACCTTGATACGGTCAAAGGCGTCGTGCGAGAAAAGTAGATACGGATTGCGCAGGGTAAAGTCGAATGACAGAGGATGGGGATTGGCGTGTATATAGACCTCATGGCCACGCTCACGCGCCTCAGCGCAACGTTGATAGTAAGCTTGCGCGGCGCCCGGATCGGCGTCGTTGTGCATTGCCAGCACGGTGACCATGAACATCGGGCGACCGGTGTCTGCGGCAAGCGACTCCATGTACCCGGTGGTGGCGCGCGAGCCGGTCGCCATGACGAACATGCCCTTGCCGGCATTGGCCAATGGTTGTAACAGCGCGCGCAGTTCAGCGTCGGTCGCAATGGTAGAGGGCATCGGCCGGCCGCCGTAGCCGGCGTGATTCGGCGAGAATGAAGATGCGAATCCAATCGCGCCGGCGCTCAGCGCTTCCTGCACCATTGACTGCATTGCCGCCAGTTCGTCCGGTGTTGGTTCCGCGCGTGATGATGCCTCATCGCCCATCACGGCGGTGCGTATGGTCGAATGGCCCGCCAGAACTGCAACATTGGCATATGGGCCAACGCGGCGAATCTGATCGAGATACTCGGAAAACGTCTCGAATTCCCAGCAGGTGCCGGTTAGCAGGCTATCGAGATTCATACCCTCCACCACAGAGAGGTTCTTCAGCATCGTTTCACGCTGATCCTGCGGGCAGGGCGCGATGCCGAATCCGCAGTTGCCGATCACGGCAGTCGTGACGCCGAGTGCCGGCGACGGCGACATCGTGCGATCCCAGGTGAGTTGCGCGTCGTAATGCGTGTGGACATCGACGATGCCAGGCATCAACGACAGGCCGGTCCCATCTACGAAGTGCCGGGCGGGTGCCTTGATGCTGCCGATTTCACTGATGCGTCCGGCATCAATTGCAACGTCAGCGTTATAGGGCTCTCCGCCATTTCCATCGATAATTCTGGCGTCCCGGATAATTGTTTCGTGTGGAGGTGTCTTGGTCATAGGGGGGGAACGCTAGCACAACCTGCATTGTCTCGTCGCGAAGTTCGGAGCCACGTTTGTTGTCGCGCTTCTCGTTGGTTGCAACGATCGACTTGTAGGCTGGCCGTTGGGTGATCGGCTGCCGGTTTGTCAGGGAACTGCAGGTGGATGGGCGTCACGCCACGCCTCGGCCCGTTGCCTTGCAAGCGCAACGTCATCGTCGCTCATGCGTTTGGCAATGCCTTCGCGATAGCGCGCGCCGACCGGCAGGCCGTTAGCAGCGGCAATGTCGAACCACATATAAGCGGTCACATTGTCGATTCGAAGACTGTTGCCGTCATAGTGCATACGCCCTAGCAGGAATTGCGCTTCAGCGTCACCCGCTTCCGCGGCTTGCAAGAACCATTGCGCCGCCTCGTTGTATTGATAGGCGCGAAATGCTTTAACGCCGTTGTAGAAAGCGCTGTCGGACTCGCTGTCCTGAGCGTGCGTAAAGAGGCTGCAGCAAATTAGCAGTGCAGCAGCAAAACCCGGTATCAGCTTTTTCATGAGAAGTTGGTCCGCGGCGCTGGTCAGGCAAACTCATCTGGAGCAACGAATGGGTGCAGCTCCCGTTCGAGAAATTTCGCCGCGGCGATGCATTGCAGGTCGCCGTAGTGCGGCCCGATGATCTGAACTCCGATCGGCAAGCGTTCCTCTGAAAAAGCGACCGGCGCCATTGTCGAAGGAAGATAAGCCATTCCTGACAAGCCGGCCCAGAACAGTTGCGTCGTTGTCGGCTGAGGTTCGCCATTGACGGGGATCATTCGCTCCCAGCGCTCGCCCTCCTGGTTGTGCTCGAATGCAGCGGTCGCTGCGGTTGGACATAGAAGCAGGTCCCATTCGCGGAAGAAACGGATCCAGGCATGACGCATAGCCTCGCGTTTCTCGTGCCATTCATGCCATTCCCGGTGAGACATGGTGGTCGCATGAATCATCCAGGCCTGGTAAGAGTCATCGTCTTTGCGAAGGCGAGGCGCACGCCGGCGCAGCGCGTCGTAACTGTCATCCGCAACGGCACTGGAGGTGGCGCCGCGCAACAAATGAATGTACGTGCGGTGCGCGTCGTGAAGATCGAAATCAGGCAGTGCCCGGTCGGAAACCGTCGCACCCGCTTTGGCGAAACATTGCGCCGCCGCAAGAATTGCCGCTTGCACGCTGTCGTCGACCTGCGCAGTGGCCGCATTCGTCAATACCGCAATACGCAGCTTGCGGACGTCTTTTTTCGGTTTCGCCAGCGCAATTCGAATGCCACGGGCAGCCGCCTCGTCGGGTTGGCCGATAATGCCAAGCGCAAGCTCGAGATCCCCGGCGCTGCGCGCCAGTGGCCCGATTACCGCCATGTCCCTGGTGCCGCTATTGGGCGGAAGATTGTGGCCGTGTATCGGGCACAGATCGAATGTCGGCTTGTGACCATACACGCCACAGTAATGGGCAGGATTGCGAATCGATGCACCGATATCGCTGCCCAGTTCGAGCCCGGTCAGGCCTGCGGCAAGTGCCGCCGCCGCGCCGCCGGACGAACCACCGGGCACGCGTGACACATCCCACGGATTGTTGGTCGTGCCATATACCGGGTTGAAGGTCTGCCAGTCGGACAGGCCGACCGGGATGTTGGTTTTTCCAAACACGGTTGCGCCGGCTCCCAGCAGGCGGTGCACGGACAGGGCATGTTGCTTCGCGATATTGTTTCTGTAATGCGGGTGTCCCCAGGTTGTTGGCAGGCCTTGCAGGTCGAACGATTCCTTTACCGTCATCGGGACGCCGTGGAGAGGTCCCCACCACTCGCCTTTGGACGCAGCAAGGTCAGCTTTTTTCGCGCGCGCCCGGGCTCGCCTCTGATCAAGAACGACAACCGCATTCAGCTGCGGGTTGAAGCGTTTGATGCGATCGAGATAGAGGTTCAACAGTTCGAGGCAGCCGATCTTCCGGCGGCGAATCAGGGAGGCCAGCGTCTTTGCCGAACTGAACGCGATTGCCGAATCGGCGAGCTTGTCGGACTTGTTGGATTTTGTGAGGCGCATTGGGTATCTAAAAGTTTTGGAATTTGGGGCTGCTGAAAGTTTTCGATACGATGCACCGGCGGCAGCGAACAGAGTTTACCGGCATCTACCCGGGAGAAGGCGAACGGGCGATCGCGCCGTGGTGCCGGGCTGTTCCGGGTCAGTCGCCGCCTTTGAGCAGCGGAACCAGCTGATCGGGAATGTCGAGTTCGAATGCGAGGATGCGCGAAGAAAGAGATTTGCCATAGTTGTCCAGACAAAGCGAGCGGGAAACGCCGCCGCCCAATGCGCCCTCCGCGACAAAATTCAAGGAGTGCAGGCCATCGACTTCGTATCGTGAGACGTTTCCCGTTACAACACCAGCGTAGAACTTTCGGAAACGTTCCGCGGTGAGTTGTTCCTTGAGGCAGGGGTAGAGTTCGGGAGAATAGGCGATCACAGAGATGTTGGAAGTGTTGCCCTTGTCGCCCGAGCGGCAATGTGCGGCGCGTTCAAGCCTTGCTTTCATGTCTGTCTTGCTCCAGATTTTCATCGCGTGTGCCAAATTGGCTGTTTCAACCAACGGCTGTTTAACTCTCGATCATGGTGATGCTGGGCACTATCTTTTCACGCGCTACCAGCGATGACCAGACGCCGATAATTTCGCGCGTGCGATCCTGGTGCGGGACGCGTTTCCCGGTCATGCCAACGCCGGATACAGCCATGCCGTCCACTTCGCGACCGACCTTGTTCGCTTCCTCACGGGTTTTGGTTCTCGCGGCGACGCGTACGGCTATTTCATAAGGCTCCGCTGAATCTGGCGGCGTCATCGCCCCGTGAATTGCATTCAAACCAAGAAAATCGATGCGCACTTCCTCGGCGTCCAGCTCGACCAGCTTGAAGCGTTCTTTGAGGATCTGCTTCGCCAGTTTCGCCCGTCGCAGTGCACCAGGGCCGGCGTAAAAGAACATATCTTCGCCGATATAGCCTTCAGTGCAGCCGATAGAAACTTTAAGTGTCGGTGTGCGTGGTTTTCCCGAGATATTGCTCACGCGTACACGGTCCGGTCCGATCTGCTCGAGTTGCGTTGTGGTGAAATCAACGACCACATCCGGCGTCAGGTAGTTGGCCGGATCGTGTACCTCATAGAACATCTGTTCCTTGACGGTCATCAGGTTGACGGCACCACCGGTGCCAGCGACTTTGGTGAGCACTGCCGAGCCGTCGTCTTCGACCTCGAGAATGGGAAAGGCCAGGTCCCACGGCCTGGGCACATCCTTGAAGCCAGGATCGGCGAAGTACCCGCCAGTCACCTGCGCCCCGCATTCGATGAGATGTCCAAGGCCGTTGCCGCGCCCAAGGCGAAGATGATCGAGCGCATCCCAGCCGAACTCATACATCATTGGAGCCATGAAGACCGATGGGTCGGCGACCCGCCCCGATACGACGATGTGTGCACCCTGCTTCAATGCCTCGACGATGGGTTCGGCGCCCAGATAAACTTCGGCCGATACCAGGCTGGGTTGAAGCGTTGCCGTGGGCAGGCCGTTTTCCAGAATGGTATCGGTGAGGTCCAGCACCTGGTCGGTGATCAGGCCGCCATTGATGGAGGCGACCTTGATGCCGCGCGCGCCGAATTCGCGCAGCCAATGGGCGATGCGCTGCGCCGCGCCATCGGGATTAATCCAGCCCTGGTTGGTGATGATTTTGGTGCCTCGCTTGAGGCAGGCTGGCAACACAGCACGCATGCGGTCATCCAGCCACGTGTCATAGCCCGGGAAAGACGGGTCGCGGCGTTTGCGCACCTGGGCCGCTGAAACGGTGGCTTCCGCCATGGTCTCGAAACACAGATAGTCGAGATCGCCTTTTTCTGCGTTGAGTGCAGCTGGCGAGATGCGGTCACCCCACCAGGCGGAACCGGCCCCTATTCTCAGCGCCATGTTGCCCCCCTGCCGGGCTTTTTGCGGTGTTTCGCAGTGCAAAACATGTGATTGGTAAACATGTTCATCGTATTGTTTTATCGCGATAAGTCATTCTTGTGCATTCCAAGAGGCAAAATCATCTTCTTGACAAGTGTACAGCGAGAAACAATGATCAAGCTTGGACGCGAGCAATACCAGCGTACAAGAAGGGGGAGGATCCCATGTTTGCGGTCAAGGGCGACAAAGATTGCCCAGGTCGCATCCGCAATCCGGACGAGTCAAACAGGCGACGGTTGCGGCAGACGGGCCCCGAGGAGATACAGGAAGTCATTGCATTGGGCAACGCAATCGTTGACCGGTGGAGGCGCTGTGTTCAGCGAGAACCGGCGTAGCCCGAACTTCCTGGAGTCATTCGCGCTGTGACGCTTCACGTGGGTTTGTAGTCGCCACGCGTGTGTGCTGAGAGCGGTTGCCGATGGCTCAACAATAAGAATTGCGCTGGGGGATGGTAGATGGCGACATCGTCGCGCTGGAAAAGGCGGCCACAAGGCTCGACCTGGGGAGATTTCGGGGATAACGATCAGCTCGGTCGCCTCAATTTGTTGACGCCAGAGAAAGTCAAACAAGGCGTTGCCGAGGTTCGCGACGGCATCACCTTCTGCCTGAGCCTGCCGCTCGACCACCCCGGCGGCAACGTGCTCAATCCGCGTCGTTTTCCTCCGGTACTGCGCCCGACACTGCGCAACGGCAAGCCCAACATGAATTACGTCGTCGCGCGCGATGATCCAAACGCCACGGACGTCGTAAACGATGACGCAGTGATACTCCACCTGCAGTACTCAACACAGTGGGATTCGCTGGCGCATGTGGGGCAGTTGTTTGACGCTGATGACGATGGCACACCTGAACCGGTGTTCTACAACGGCTTCCGCAGCGGCAAGGAGATCATCGGACCAAGTAACCCGGACGATGCAGGGGCCGTTGGCAGCGTACCGGCAAAAACCACTACCACGGTGCATGCCCTCGGCGTCGAGAACATGGCGGTGAATTGCGTGCAGGGTCGGGCTGTGATGATCGATTTGCACGCCGAGTTCGGGCGAGCGCATCAGTTGGTGGGCTATGACAAACTGATGCGGATCATCGACAAGCAGGCAATTACTGTTGAAACGGGCGACATGGTTTGCCTGCATACGGGCTTTGCGCAAATGCTGTTGGAGATGAAACGCCAGCCCGATCTCAACGTTCTGAACAATTCGTGTTCCGCGCTTGACGGGCGCGACGGAAAGTTGCTCGACTGGATCACCGATTCCGGATTGGCCGCCCTGATCGCAGACAATTATGCTGTCGAATCATTGCCACCGGGGCCGTGTGTCGGCAGTTGCGCGTCTTTGCCTTTGCACGAGCATTGTCTGTTCAAACTCGGTGTGAATCTCGGCGAACTCTGGTATCTGACCGAACTGGCAAACTGGCTTGCCGAGCACCGGCGCCACCGTTTCCTCCTTACCGCACCGCCTTTGCGTCTGCCTGGTGCAGTGGGATCGCCTTCCACTCCTGTGGCTACAGTTTGAGATGGTGATTTCGAACATGCCTGTCTTGAAGCCGGAGTTGGCCGGGGCATGCTGCAAAGCATGTCGCGTGCTGCGCCTGGACCTCGGCAGGAGGAGAGTCTGAATGCCCGGCCGCGAATCGCCCCTGTCTTCGGTGCAAAAAGCCTGTCGTATTCTTGGCGTGCTGGCTGATGCCGGGCGCGCGCGTCTTACCGAAATATCGGTCAAGGCGGCGTTGAACAAGGTGACGACTCTGCGCATCCTTGAAGTGCTGACACGGGAAGGTTTCGTCGAGCGCGACGAGCGAAACAAGACTTATCGTCTGGGTGATCAGTCACTGGTGCTCGCAAGCGCTGCTCGCACGCGCGATGACCTGCGCGCCCGGGCACGGGCATCGATGATGCGCCTCGCGGCTTTTTCCGAGGACACGGTATTGCTTTCCGTTCGCCAGGGGTTTGAGTCGGTCTGCATTGACCGCGAAACCGGGGCTTTTCCCATTCGCGCTGCTTATCTGGATGTCGGCTCGCGTCGGCCTCTTGGTGTTGGGGCTGGAGCAATGGCAGTGTTTGCCTGGCTGCCGGACGACGAACTCCAGGTGTTGCTGGAGGAGGTTGCGCCCAAGCTGTCGGCATACCCGGATTTTTCTGTTCAATCGATTCGCATGGAAATCGACGCGGCTCGAAAACGTGGCTACGCGATTGTATTGAACCGTGTGGTTGAGCGTATGGGTGCAGTTGGTGTTCCCATTATTGGTTTGGATGGCCGCCCGTTTGCGGCCTTGTCTATTGCGGCATTGAGTGACCGTCTGGCAGCTCGGGAATCCGTACTTGTTGCCATGCTGCAGCGTGAAGCGAGGCAAATAGCAGATCCGCGTGTGTCGGCAACCAGCGGTAGCGAACCGCATTAACCCCCGCGTCGCGATCTCACAAGTGTTTAAAGCCGGGATGGATCGAAAACAATGAGCTGGATTAGCGGGGTTGGCCTGACGCCCTTCGGTAAACACGCAGGCCGGTCTGCGCTCGATCTGATGAGTGAGGCAGCCAGCGCCGCGCTCGAGGATGCCGGCCTGGAGCGTAACGACATCGACGGGTTAATCTGCGGCTACGCAACGACAATGCCGCACCTGATGTTGTCGACTGTGTTTGCCGAGCACTTTGGCCTGCGTCCGCGCTATGCACATGCGATTCAGTTGGGAGGGGCAACCGGCTTCGCAATGGCGATGGCTGCGCATCTGGTTGCCGAGTCGCGTGCTGCGCGCCACATTCTGGTCGTGGCCGGCGAGAATCGCCTGACGGGCCAGAGTCGCGACAATGCGATTCAGACCCTGGCGCAGGTCGGACATCCAGATTATGAAGTCCCGCTGGGGGCGACCATTCCCGCGTACTATGGCCTGGTCGCGTCGCGTTACATGCACGAACATGGGGTCAGTGAGCGCGACCTCGCCCAATTGGCAGTGCTGATGCGCGCTCATGCGCAGACGCACCCGGGTGCCCAGTTTCGATCCCCGATTGATGTTGATGCGGTGCTGGCCTCCAGGCCGATTGCATCGCCGCTGAAACTGCTCGACTGCTGCCCGGTGTCCGATGGTGGCGCTGCATTTGTCATTTCGCGCGAAGCCGTGAGCGGACACGGGGTCCGCATCCGCGGCGCGGCGCAGGCGCACACGCATCAGCACGTGTCGGCCGCACCGTCACTTACCGAATTCGGTGCTGGCATGTCCTGTGCCGACGCACTGCATTCGGCAAATGTACGACTCGAAGACATCGACTATGCTGCGATTTATGACAGCTTCACCATTACGCTGACAATTTTGCTCGAGGAGATCGGCCTGGCCCCGCGCGGCCAGGCAGGAGCGCTGGCGGCTGCCGGCCATTTCTCCAGCAGCGGCAAACTGCCATTGAACACCCATGGCGGATTGCTTTCGTATGGCCATTGCGGCGTTGGCGGGGCGATGGCGCATCTTGTAGAAGCGCATTTACAGCTAACGAGGCGTGGCGGTGACCGGCAGGCTGGTGCGCCGAGTATGGCGTTGTTGCACGGCGATGGCGGAGTGCTGTCATCCCATGTGTCCATGGTTCTCGAGGCGGTATAGATGCAACCGGAAACGACAGCTGATCAGCGAGCGGGGAGCTGGGTTGATGGCGACAGGGCGATCGTTTATCAGCGTTGCGGTGTCTGCGAGAACATCTGGTATTTTCATCGAGCGTTTTGCCCCAACTGCGGCGACGGTGACCCAGGCACATTCACCGCGTCCGGCAATGGCTGCGTCTACGCGACGAGCATGGTGCACCGGGCGCCTTCGGATGCGCTGCGCAGGCACGCGCCTTATCTGATCGTCATGGTTGACGCCGACGAGGGTTTTCGCTTGATGGCACATGGTGATCCGTCGCTTGCCATAGGCGACCGGGTTCGAGCGCGGTTCATCGAGTTTGGCGGCAAGATAATTCCCCGTTTCGGAAAACCCGATGGCTGATGCTGACAATGTTGTGCCTTTCACGTTCAGAATGC
>DATKYN010000154.1:0-5836 GCA_035528435.1 Burkholderiales bacterium | reverse complement strand
GCGCGGGATCAATCGCAGAAAGCGGAAGGCTTCGCCGAGTTCAAGTTCGTGCGCCTGTTTTACGAGAGATTCGAACAACGCCGGGTGACGCGGGTCGACCGACGCACCGGAGGCCACGACGGTCGCGCCAATGCCCCGGTCACGAAGTATGCGCAAGGCCTCAATCACAATGGCGTGATTCTTGTGGCGCCAGAATTGATTGGGCAAGTAAAAATAGGGGCCGGAAATTTCGTAACGGGCCCTAATCTCGTTCTCACTAACAGCATATGCCTCGTCGCCCGGTTCTACCGCGAACGGTATGACGTGCGTCTTGTCAGCGGCTCCCGGATAAAACGCCTCGCAATCATCCCTGGCTGACGCGCTGCTAAGCATGATCGCCGTGGCACTGGAAATCTGCGCGCGAAAACCGATTTCGCGCTGCAACCAGGCTCGCCTGGAAAACATGCCGGCAAGGCGGCGGTGCTGAAAATCCGGTAACCATGCGATCACCGGAAGCGGGAAACGCCAGCCGTGCCAGGCAGCCGACTCAAATACCACCTGTATGTCATGTTCGCGGTAGGCCGACAGTGCCCGCCGGTTTCGGCCGTGCATCAGAATGCCGGCGATCGAGGAGCGTTGCCCGGTCCCGGCCCAGGGGACGCGGATCACGTCTGCCACCCCCGATTGCATCGGCAAGAGGTCTTCTTCCGGAGAATCCCCGGCGACGTAAACGACCGGCCGAACTCGTTCCCGGCCATAACGCTTGAGCACCCGAAACAGGTTGACGAAATACTGGTAGCCACCGGTCCAGCGCTGCCGGTCGGGCAAAACGAACGCGGTCCTGATCATGCCCGGTGCCGTTGCATTGATCGTCTCATTGGAGGCGCTACTGGTGTTGTACAGTTGGCCATCGACTCATCCCGTCACAGAGTTTCGCCCAGCACTTCGAGCACCAGAGACTGGTAGTTTTCGGCGAAGCTTCGAAGCCTCCCGGGAAGCTTGCCCGCTGCCTCGAGCATTGCAGCCTCGTCGGCGTCAGGGTCGAACGTCACCCACGCTTTCAACATCACCTCGGCGACACTGCCCGAGTCTTTCGGATCGAAGTAGATGCCATGGTCAGGCGCCTGCTCTTTATGAACCGGAATATCTGAAAGCAGGACGGCTTTACCCATTGACTTCGCTTCCTCGACGCTGGTGCTCCAGCCTTCAAAAAAAGAAGGGTTGATGACCGCAACAGCATCGCGCATCAAGCCCAGCATGTCGGAATAAGGCACGACGCCAAGTGGTCGAAACAGATCATGAAGACCATTTTGTTCAACCTTCCGCATCAGGTCCCCGATATGCGAGGGCTGTCGTGGATCACGCATCAAACCTGTTGCAAGCACCGTTACCAACTGCCCGTCCTGTTTCAGCTTCATGATCGCGTCCACGACGATGTCGTGATTTTTGTGTGTCCAGAACTGATTGGGCAGAAACAAATAACGGCTTTCGATCCCGTAGCAGGCCTGCAACTCATCTGACGCAGGCATGGCCTGTCCATGCAGCAAACCCGAAACAAACCGCAGCACACGAATCTTGTCGTTATGGCGGGGGCTGCCGGCCCGCAAATGCGTTGCGGCCGTCTCGCTGCTGACGATCACCCGAGAGCTGGCGTCAAGCGCTCGCGCGATATTTCGCTCACGCGATGCGATCTCCTCTTTGGTGAACAGGTGCGTCAGGTGACGATGCTGCAGGTCCGGAATCCAGGCAAGGGAAGGTGTTTGCGAGTGGCGGCCCAGATCGCCAGAATGAGACAGCACCTCCACTCCGAATTTGCTCAGTATATTTCCCAGCAACGGATCCGAGCCGGACGTTCGCGCAAGCAGCTTGCGCAGCAGCCAAAGAGGCCGCCCACGATCGAGCGCGCTGGTGTGTTCAATTTTAAGGAAAGAAAATTCCCGGGCGATTTTCTCGCTCGTCCGGTAACCGGTGATCAAAACCGGTTCGATGCGACGGCCTTCGAGGGAGCAGACCGCGCGCAATAGATTACGCAAGTAATTCAGGCCGCCAAGCCAGCTACCGACCGCAAAAATATTGATGAAGCCGACGCGTATCAATTCGCACCAGAAGCAAACCAGCGGGCGTATTCACGCACGCCGTCCCGCCATTGCATGGCAGGGTTCCAGCCCAGCGCCCGTGCGCGGGATGTATCGGCCACATAAGCGACCGGGTCCATCTGCCGCACCTGCCCGTTGAACCTAACCGGGATGTTCCGGTTCAAGGCATTCGAGATTTCGCCAAGCACCTGTGCAACCGTGGCCGCCTGGCCACTGCCGCCATTGAGTACCATACAGTCGCTATTGGCATGATCAAGCGCCAGCATCAGCAGGCTCACCGCGTCATCGATGTGCAACCAGTCACGCTGTTCTTCGCCGGTCCCGGAAAATTCAGCACCCCCTTTGCTTATCCTGGAACAGGCATCCCATAGCAGTTGCTTGCGCAATCCGGAGCCATACACGGAGAACAGCCTGATAATCGCGACGTTGATGCCGTAATTGCTCGCGTGTGCAGCACAGAGCTGCTCGGCAGCCTGTTTGTGCGCACCGTACGGCGAGGCCGGTCGCAGGGGGTCCGTTTCAGCGATGGGCATCCTGTCAGCATGGCCATATACCGCTGCGCTTGACGGATAGACAAGTGCCGATTCGGGCGCGTATAGCCGCATAAACTCAAGCAATGCTGCAGTGGTCCCGACCGTGCGCAAAAAATCGTCGTACGGCCGCGTGACCGAATGACCCACAGACCCACTACCGGCACAATGCACGATCACATCGGGCACGCTCGCTTGCGTCAGCAGTGCGCCAAGCGTCACGTCTGACTCCTCCCACGCCGAGATTCCCCAAATCTCCCACTCTTCGGGCAGCCATTTACCGTGGCCCAGGCCGGTTACGCGAAAGCCCTTTTTCGACAAGGCGCGCGCAACGTGCCGCCCGATGAACCCGTGCGCGCCGGTGACCAGTGCGCTCTTAGCCACGAGATGCTCGCGTCCCGACAAAGCTGTAGAGGCGTCCGGGCACCTTCAGATAACCGCCCAGCAAGCGAATCGAAAAATCCGGAATCAGCTTTGACACTGGCAGCCCCAGGCGTTGCGCAATCCGTTGCTTCACGCCCTCGAGTGTTTCGGGATAGAGATTGACGGGAGATTGCAATGGGTTGATAACCTTTGACAGACCAATGCCGGCCGATTCAATAGCGCCAACATAATCAGACAGTAAATAAGCATTCTCGCCACCATAAAGGCGATGCAGCGGGTGGCTGGCAAGAAACGCCGGCAGATCTTCGCGGCGCGAAATTACATGCTCGCGCGTGCCGATAAACGTTCCGCCATCGCGCAGAACGCGCCCGATTTCGGCGCACAACGCCGTCAGGTCGCGCGCGTGATGCAGCGCTTGCCGGCAATAAACCAGATCGAAACTCGCATCCTCGAACGGCAGCCGCTCGCCCCATTCCTGCACTACCTCGCAGTCGAAGCTGGCTTCTCTGGAAAGCGATCGAATGGCTTCCGCGCCCACCACCGCACTGGGATCAGGTTCAAGCGCGACCACCCGCCACCCTTCCTGCGCCAGGGCAAAGGTCGAAATGCCACGGCCCGCCCCGACGTCAAGTGCCGCGCCGCAACGCTGCGGCAGAAACTCGCGCACTGCGCGCCATTCGCCACTTTCATAAAAACGGCGTGCGGCCGCGACTAGCGGATCATCATAGAAGCATGCGCGCACCAGCTCTGCCTGGTCGGGTTGGTCGCGCAGCGAAAGAACTGCGCTTTCCCAACTCATTTGTTCAGCGCTCATGTGCCTCCAGTTGCCGGATCGGGCGCGCGGGATTCCCGGCAACCACCGTCCAGGGCGGAACATCGCGGCTAACCACCGAGCCCGCGCCCACAACAGCACCCTCGCCGATCTCGACCCCTTTCAGGATGATCACATTCAAACCGATCCATGCCCTGTTACCAATTCGCACTGCCGCCCGCTCCACGCGTGCCCAGTCCTTTCTGCCGTCAAACCAGTCCCCAACATCTCGACTGCGGTCCTGCCAGGCGAGCGCGTGGGAATTGTGATCGACGATAGTACAGCCCCAGGAAATCAGGACATCGTCACCTATCTCAATGGCCTCGGCGCACACCAAAGCGGATGAGCCGATGAAGCTTCTCTCCCCGATGCGCACGCTGCCACCCGCACGGTCATAAAGAATGGCCGACTCGACAATCGAACCGGAGCCGATGGACAGCGTGCATCCGTCAACAAAGCGAATCTTGCGCCAAGCCACTTTCGTTCGATGCGCTACCGAGACGCCGGCGCGACCGGCAACACGGACCTTCGCCAACCAGTCGAGCAGCTTTCTGACCCGGTGAATCACCTGAAAACTCTCTGCATCAGGGCGCGCCATCTGGCACCCGGACTGCGCCGCGACCTGAAGTACTGAAAAACCTGATTCTGCGTCGCTTGCACGATCCCGGGTTCGGGAAGATGGTCAGGGAAAAAATCGGGGTCCATTATCTGGTCCGGCGCCTCGCTGCGGCAGTGAACGCCGCTGCCATCGAAGCCAATGTTCTCAACCAGACTCTTCCCTGGATAAAGCACCATACCGTTATTCATGAACACGCTGAGATTCCAGCGAATGGCCCACGAATCAATCTTGCCGGCAAGCTGGGCCTCGAGCATCGAAAAATAGTCAAAACAGCCATTCATATCGAATGCCCGTCGGCGGTTTTCGTCATTCTTCAACAGAGAATAACCCGCAGCGTGAGGATCAAATTTGTGCCAGGCGCGATCCCACGTCGCCCATCCCCATGACGATATGAATGGCAGAAAAAAAGCGTCATCCGTAGTCGGGACATCGACCGGAAACATGTGACCTGCAATCTGCATAACCTGCGGATCGTCTCGATAGCGTTCCAACGCGGCATTCAGATAGGCGAGAAATCCCGGAGCAACGACAAGATCATCTTCAACTGCAATTACGCTGCCAAACTCGCTGCAAAGGTGGGTCACACCGTCAATGACCGACTCGGCAAGCCCGATGTTGGTTTCCCTTTCATGAACGTGCACCACGGCAAATCCGTCCACTGTCTTGAGAAAGTCACGCACTTCGCGAACAGCCGGCTCCGCTTTGACATTGCGCGGCCCATCGCTGTAGACGTGCAGCTGCGATTCTTTAGCCAGTGCGCAACGCTGCAGGGCCCGCACCGTGCGCTGCGTGTGCGCCGGACGGTTATAGGTGAACAGTGCGATCGGGGCGGGTGCCATGAAATACAGACCGTCAGCGATTGGAAACCTGCATTTCATCAAGGTACGGGTTTCGAGGCAGATCGTGCACTCGAAAACCTTGTTCCCGATGAGCGACTCGCACATTTTCCGGCGGCGCCTCCTTGAAAAAGACAACCGCAAGCAGACCCGGCTGGCTGATTCCCAGCCGGCAAAGCAGATCGAATCGCGATATTTTCCGGGAAACCTTCCGGAACAGATCATTGCCGGCTTCGGCAGGTTCAAATTCGACGCCAGGCAAGTAGTAGTCGTTTATCCACTTGAATGCGATCGTATGCAACCCCATCCCCAGTGCGATCTTCTCCATCTCTCTGCGGGAAATCGCGTAGACGTAATTTCCGCCGCTTTCGAAATGGTGGTAGTGGGTAGAGCGGCCCATCATTTTCTTGATTCCGTTCTTCAGCATGCGGCTCAATGTCGCCACATAGCCGTCCACGAACACCTGATCGTTCGGTTCGATCATGATGACTCCGCGCCGTGCGACCCGAAGCATTTCATGGAGGGCCTTCATCGGCCTCGGAAAATGGTGATACGACTCCTTGCACAAGACAAAATCAAAC
>DATKYN010000153.1:0-55740 GCA_035528435.1 Burkholderiales bacterium | reverse complement strand
CAGTGTCCCCGGCCAACACATGATGGTGAGCGGCTGCTTCCGGCCAATAGCGGGCTTCAGAAAACCATCGGATCAAAGATGAAAAAAGGGGCCATGACTGGCAACTCTTTTTTCCGTTTTTCGCTCGCCGTTTACTTCCCGGGTAACGCAAACGTCATCAACGCATTGCCGCGCGGAAAGCCGAACAGATTGTGCCCTCCGGCGGCAACCGTCACGTATTGCGTACCGTCGATTTCATAGGTGATCGGTGGCGCATTCACGCCCGCACCACAGTTAAACGACCAGAGATGTTCGCCGGTTGCGGAATCGAATGCCGAGAACTCGCCCGTTCCCTGCCCCATAAACACCAGCCCGCCGGACGTGGCCAGCACACCGCCAATCAGAATGTCTTTCGTTTTCGTCTGCCAGCGAATCTTTCCCTGGGCACGGGTGTCGATGGCACTCAGTATTCCCCAGCGTGGTTCATCAGCGACTTCGAGCTTTGAATACCGCACTGCCGGCTTGCCATTGCTGGCCGGGCGCTCTCGCACCGTGTACTTCGTCGGCATATGAAGACCTGCGATGTACGCGAGCCCGGTCGCGGGATCAAACGATACGGGTGACCACGAAGTCCCGCCCGCTGCACCTGGCGCGATGGTCACACCTTCTTCAGTGGGGGGGCGAAAGATGTTGCGGTGGGGAACATAGTTCTCGGATTTGAACAGCAATTCCCCGGTCACGCGATCATTGACATAAAACCAGCCGGTTTTGGACGCCTCGCCGACTGCCTTGACTGTCCGCCCTTTGTGCTCGACATCGAACAGTACTGGCGGGCTACCGACGTCATAACCCCAAAGGTCGTGCGGGACTTGCTGGTAATACCAGCGAAGTTTTCCGGTTCGCGCATCGAGCGCAACCACAGAAAGCGTGTACAGGTTGTCGCCCGGCCGTGAAACATCATCCATTTGAGGTGCCGGATTTCCTGTTCCGAGGTAAAGCAGACCGAGCTCGGAATCGAGCGCCGGCGTTGACCAGAGTGAACCACCTCCGACCTTCCAGGCGTCGGCATACTCCGTCATGCGGGATTTTTCTGCGGCAATATCCCGATACAACGGCGCACCATCCGGTGTTTCCGTTCGCCATTCTCCTTCCCATCCGTCGGCCTTGGTCGTGTACCAACGCCAGATTTCTTCGCCGGATTCGGCATCGTATGCGGCAAGATAACCACGTCGGCCGAAACTGCCCTGGAAGCCGATCACCGCACCGAGTTCCTCACCCGATTCGGCATCCACATGTAATCCGTATCCGGCACCGGTCACACCGGCGATGATCATGCCGTCAAAGACCAGTGGCGCCATGTTGGCACCGAGGCCACTGGAACCGGTGACCTTCTGATTGCGGTAAGGATCGTCCTTGGCCAGTTCGGCGACGGTCTCAGTGGGATCTTCATCAGGCACTGCCATGAAGATGTCCCATATGACTGCACCGGTTTCCATGTCGAGCGCAATCAGCCGCGCATCCGCGCTGGCCATGTAAACAGCACCATATCCGATCGAGACGCCACGGTTAGCCGGTCCGCAGCACAGCTTGCTCGTTTTCATCTGGTGGCGATAACGCCACTTCTCGGCACCGGTCACCGCATCCAGCGCAACAACGTCGTTGCGCGGCGTCGACACGTACATGACACCGTCCGCAACGACAGGGCTGGCCAGAAAGGTCGCGCTGATTCCGGTTTGATAAATCCAGCGCGGGACAAGTTGCGTCACGTTATCCCGATTGATCTGATCAAGTGCGGAGAAGCGCTGGTTCTCGTAGGTATGGCCGTAGGTCAGCCAGTCGGTCGTCTCGTTCGACGCCGACGTGAGCCGGGAATCGTCCACCGCCAGTGCCGGCGCAACGCCGAAACAAGTCACGATGGCCAAAACCGGAACAGACACAAAACGTTGGAAACGATCAAACATGGTGCATCTCCTGATGATTGCAGGAACTTTCCTGAGGACGCATGTGCAGAGTAGTCCTATGGCCGGGAACGGGCTGTAGCTGACAGATATATGCGCGCATCAGTCGTTGTCATTCTGCAGCACCTGCACCGGACGACCCGTTTCGCGTTCTTCCAGCGCGATCATGTCCTTCGACATGAATTCCGCGGCGCAGTAACTGGTGACACTACAGGACAAGACGATCTGGACGCTCTCACCATCCCATGCATAAAGCTCTTGTCTGCGACTGATTTTGACAGGTTCACCGTACTTACCGGTCAACCTTCTGCGCAACTGCTTCCTGGCGTCGTTTCCGTACGTCTGAATGATGCCGGCGCTAAACCGGTCCTTGTAGAAACGGTAGGCGATCTTCATGAAGCTGTCCCGGTCCGATTCACTCTCATCGCCCTGGCGCATATAAACCAGCACATCCGCGTCGCGGCGCACCAGGTTCATCTCGCTGGCATGCTCGGCATAAGGCGCACCCCACTCGATGCCACGAAAGTCCGCCGGCTCGTTCTTGAACGCTTCAGCGTGCGCCGCGTGAACCGAAACCATCAGAAATGTCAGCAGCAACGATTGTTGAAACTTCATTGGGCGCCTTTCTCCTTTCGGACAAAACAAATCCTGAAAAATCACTACCCCGCCGGTGAAGCATAAATACGGGCCCAGGTCGCACCAAAACTTCGCACCTCGGCACCGTCCAGAATACCTCTTCCCGCGAGCACCTGATGCAGCCGCCGCAAGTTGTAGTGCGGAACCGCCGGATACAAATGATGTTCGACATGATAATTGACGTGGTGCGGAAACAAAATCAGCCGCAATAGCGGGCCGGCCAACGTCGTGCGCGCCGCACGCAGTGGCGAATCAGTGCCCGCCGGCGCGCCATGCTCGCAAACCGCTCGCAACCGCAATATGGCTTGCAGCACGGTCACTGCTGGCAACACCCATAACAGCAAGTACACGACAAGCCCGTACCAACCGAAGAAGATTATCGCTGCAGCGGGCAACCCGATCTGAATCGCGGCAACCAGCCAGCGATCCACTCTGGCCGCTTGCCGTAACGCGACAGATGTGTCGTCGAGGGGGCGTTGTGCTGTACCGGTCTGTGCATTCGCCGCTGGCATGCCAAGAAAATAGCGATAGGTTTTCCATGCCGTCAATCCGGTCATATCGGCCGCCAGCTTGCGCAACAGGTACGCCTTGCCGCGCGGGTAGCCGCCATGCAGGGCGATGTCAGGATCGCGTTCGCCATACAAATGGTTGTGGTGCAAACGATGTACAACACGGTAGGCGCACATTGAAAGACCCGCCAAGGCACCAAGCAACCTGCCGACAATGTCGTTACCACGGCGGTTTCGAAACAGGCGGTAATGCGCCGCCTCGTGGGCCAGAACAAACATGGCGTGCTGCTGGGTCGCAACGATCAGGACGGCCGGCACCCATACCCAGATGAATGGCCACCGGACTGCCGCGCCCAGCGCCACTAACGTGATCAACACGGTTTGCGCTACAGCCAGTGTCGATCTGGCGGCATTCAACTCGGTCAGCTCCCGAAGTTCCTCCGCGGGCAGTAATGGCTTGCGTGCCACGGGCAAACCACCGGGCAGAGTATTGCCAACCCGCAGATCATCGCAAAATTGCTCACCAGTTTGCATCGGCGCCTTGTCTGCTATCGCTTCGGATCGTGACTGGAGAAATTTTCCCGCGTCTCGCAACCGTACGTTCTGTTCGAACTTTGTCCGTAACCATCACCACAGGAAATGTTATCGCCCGGGCAATCCACTCCAGCATCTTCTCTGCCGCAACACCATCAGCAAGGCGAACCGGATTCCGGGATCAGATAAGGGCTGCGTACCTTGTCCCTGTCTGCTGTGGAGCGGCGTGCAGGATTTCCAGGAAGGCGATGTAACAGCTCGTGCAGTGCATGCCCATGTGCTGCAATGGTCATTCAACACATAACGCAGGTTTTCTTGCACTCGAACGGGTTATCGCGACCCGGCTTCCAACCCACGGGTGCGGTCGGGTAGGCGCATATCGCGATGAATATCTCACCCCCTTTACCAACCACGGTGAAATCGGGCACGATCTCTGAAGCCAGCGGCACCAGAGTGGTTACGGCGAGCCGCTCCGCCGCGCAGGTCTTCGGGCTTTGCGGATTGTTGACGCAGTAAATCATGTTCATCATTTCGTTACATACGTTGGTAAATTTCGCACCCTCGTCACCACCAACGGATAGCTCAATGCATTCGCGTGGCTCTGCCGCAACCGAATCCGCAACCGGTGCGAACACAATCGGGACAATCACTGCCGCCACCGTACATACCGTTTTCTTCAATACAGAAACGGCAAAACCGTTAGAGCACATATCTTCCCTCTCCGCGCCGTCACCGGCGCTGTCGTGACACCTGCACGTCCACTTGCGCGGCGCGCGTCAGCGACGGGCGGGCGCACGCAGAGAACAACATGCCAATAACCCGGCATGAATGCATTTTCCACGGATCGGCACTGCGTGTCTTGCAAATCATGAGCACGTCGTACACGAATGATGGAACCAATATGGATGAAATCATTATCGATATCGCCACTATCGAACAAACCATGGCGAACGCCGTATCAGAATGTCGGCCAGAAACAGGAGCAAGGCCGCCGCGACGAACCAGTGCCATAACGGCTGCGGCACCAGCTCGCTGTCGCCATAATCGGCAAACACGTCCTGCGCTTTCGGCGCGAACACGCCACCAGTGCTCTCGCTGAGTTCTCTCAGCAGTGCATTATTCGGTGGCAACGACCGATACTCATCGGTCCAGGTATAAGACAGCAGTTGCTCGCCCGCTTGCGCAATGTCCGCCCGAGCAATACCACCACCTTCGACCAGGGCGAAGCGATAGGGGCTGGCTGCCCCGGCTGAAATTGGCAGCCGCGCCCGGTACGCCCCCGGCGCAACCTGGCGCAGCAGCAAAGTCGCGGTTTCCCCTGACGGCGCCGTCACCCTTACTCTCGGATACAGGCCATTGCGGAATCGGTAATCGGCAGACATAGCGGTCATCTCGACCATGGCATCGCCACCTGTCCGGGTCACCCGCCAATCGAACCCGACTTCGGTTCGACGCGCAATGACATCGCGCACCACCTGAGACCAGAAACGGCCGTACCCGTCCCACTGCAGCCACTGGGACGACCAGCGGTTTTTTACGTCTGACAAGAACGCCACAGTGCGGCCAAGACCGTAGTGTGTCGCCACCAGCAATGGTTGGTCTTCCGGTGCGCGCAGCATGACATCGGAGAACTGTTTGGCACGAGTGGTGACAAAACCGCCCAGCGGCGGACCCGACTCGAAATCCAGTCCATCAATAGGTCCTGCTCGATAACCGGCAACCGGCCTGAAAGGTTCTTCAACAATCGAATCGCCGAGCAATCGGCGTGTTTCCGATACGAACAGGCCCGGCATCTCGGCATCATTGCTGGCGACATACGCTTTTCCGCCGGCGGCTTCTGCTATCGCGCTCATCATGTCCACATTCGGTTTCGGGCCGATCGCGATAGTGGACAGGGATATTTCATCGGCCGCAAGTTGCGCCACAAGTTCTTCCATGCTCCCGGCTTGCGAGGTCAACTCTGGCGTCGCCGCCGAGCCATTCGGTCCGGCAGCCCGGCGAATCGCCTCATCACGGCCACGCTGAATTTCCTCCTGTATGCGCTGCGCTGCGTTCGCGCCGGCGCTACCGGCAGCCGTTACGCCATCGGAAAGCAGGATAATGTGGCGTGTGCTTGATGTTGAATCGGCAAGAACGCGTTGTGCCATCGCCAGTGCCGGATAGATACGTGTCTGGCCGCTTGCGGTCATGCTGGAGATGAGATCTTCGGCGCGCCGCTTGTTGCCGACTTCCCGAAGCGGGACGACTGCGTGGGGTCGCGCGTCGAACCCGATCACGGCCAGGCGGTGTTGCTCCTCAAGCAAGTCCAGCGTCGACAAGGCGGCTGTTTTCGCCAGTTCCAGCTTGCGACCGCGCATACTGTGCGAACGGTCAATCAGAAGGACCAGATCAAGCTCCCGGCGCTTTCTCTTTGCCTCGAACCGCACCGGAAGCAGCCGCTCGATATCGTTTCCGGCGTAACCCTGCTTTCCGTAAGTACTCTCTCCGGCGGCAAACACCAGCCCTCCACCGCGTTCGTGCACGAACATGCCAAGCCGCCGCACGGTCTCAGGGCCGAAGTCGTGCGCATAGACATCACTGATGATAACTGCGTCATACCCGTTGAGCCGCTCCGGATTGTCATCAAGACCTTTGGCCGTCGAGACCGTTACATCGATGTGGTGTACGCGCAACGCATCGGCAAGATAATGTGCGCTTTCCGGTGTGCCTTCGACGTAGAGCACACGCGGCCTTGGTCCAACCCGGACACTCGCGCTCAACACATTGTTTTCCGCAACCCGATCGGCTTTTGCCGTGAGTTGCGCGGTCAGAACAGATGTGCCCGCTTTCGGCAAGCGCGTGTCAAACGTGACGGAACTCTCACCGGCAGACAAACGCACCTCGCGTTTGCCAAGAACGCGCCCGCCGTTTTTCAGCTCAACCAGAGCCGGCATCGCGTTCAGTGAGCGAACGACAACGCGGACAACGGCCGGTTCCTGCTGCCTCACACCCGGCGGAAATTCGATCGACTCGATCCACGCATCACTGTCCGCGGAAGCGGCCGCCGGAATCGCAAACACCCGAACACGCTCATTCTGCAGCCGTGTCATGGCACGTTCGATGTCACCCCGAGTCTGGTTGCCGTCCGTAATCAGCACCAGACGCCTGGCGTGTCCCGGCGCAAAACCGAACATCGCGGCATGCAGCGCCGATTCAATGTCGGTCGCGCTTTGCCCGATCACCCCGCGATCGCGCTGCGGCCCGTTGCCGGACGCATTACCGAATCTGCCTTGCTCCGCGGGCTTGCTACTGACCGTAACCGACAACACCTGCTCGGGCGATTCCAGTAACCGGACTCCGTCAGCAAATACCAGGTAGCGCGTCTGCTCCGGCTGATATCTCTGGTTGGCTGCGGTGGCCCAGTCAAGTGCCTGTTTCAGGAACGCAGAGGAAACACTGTGCGACACGTCAATGGCGTAGACCACCGACTTGACATCAAGGCGTTGCAACGCAGTCGGCTGCGCAAGTGCGACAACCAGTAACAGCAGCGCCAGAGTTCTTGCTCCTGTCGCCAGCGACAGACGCCGCGGCGCGTGCAAGCCACGGCTGAGCCATGCGAGCAGCCACACCAGCGGCACAATGCCCAACAGCCAGAATGCATGCGGATTCGACAGCGTCATGTCGCGAAGCGGCGGACCCAGGCCAACCATTCAATCAGCATCAGTACCAACGCGAACACCACTAACGCAATCCATGGCTCGATTCGCGCGATCCCCGATAACCCTACCTGGCTGGTGCTGACAGTTTCGAACCGGCTGACGTTGATATCTGCATCGCGGGGATCGAGCACGTTGACGACAATTCGCAATTTTTCCGTCTCCGTGAGCGCGGTGTACACATCCGGCCGGGTTGCGTCGAACAAGGTTTCGCCGCCGAACACGCGAACCGGCATCGCGGCGCCAGCACCATCGACGACACGGGCTTTGGGCAACGGGACCCGTACGGCTCCAAGCCCGGTCGAAATCACGGCATCACCCTCACTAAGCCAGCGCAATGCGTTGCCAAGAAACACCGGCAAACCCGGCTGCAATGAAATATTCGAGTCTTCCACGGAGAATCCAGCGACGATCCAGCGACCACCCTCAGTTCCCGAAGCAATCAAGGCACCGTCCGCCGTCCTGACTTGCGCAGATCTTTCATCAGGGAGGTCCGTCATCAGGGAAGCCCGGCCGACCCTGAGCCGCTGCCATGCGACGCCATCAAGCAAATCATCGCCACGCGACCAATCACTGATCACCGGGTCGCGCACCGCTCTGCGTTCGCCGGGCAACCAGACCGTCGCGCCAGGTCGAAACAGCAAAACGCCGCGTGACGGGCGTTGCTTCGGTGTAAAGCGATCGAACACGAAGACATCCGCTCCAACTGCGTCGTTCCATGCATCGGGGGCAATCACACCCAGACGCACACCCGGCAGCGAACGGATCGCATCTTCCAGTCGCGCATTGCCACCGGTTACGAGCACCACATCCCGGACGCGATGGGGCGCGACCATTGCAAACGCAAGATCGTCCGACGCAAACGCATCGCCTTCGGCCAAGGCAGCTGCGGCAAGTACGCCGGCATCGAAATCACTGATGTCAAAGCTGGCGTCAATCAGTTCACCGCTATCCATTTGCAATTCCTGCGCGACCGAGAATTTTTCGGATCCTCGCAACGACAAACGCACGCGTTGCGCTTGTGTCGACGCGTTGTAGACCTGCACGAACGCTTCCACACGAAGTGGATCAGCCGGATAAGGACGCACTTGCAGCCCGGTGATCGCAACATTGACCGCCTGTTCGAAAACAGAATGAACGATGGCATCGGGGGGAACATCGAATGCTGCGACGCCATCGCTGATGACATGCACATCGAACTCGCCTGTTTCCGGCAGAACCGGCGCACGCGGCGCGCCGTGGCTGACGACCTGGAAGCGGCCGAGTGCGTCAAGCGCCCTGGCCGGATGGACAAACCCCTCGACCGGTGCGCGGCCCATGGTATCGACCAACATGACCTCAACGCCAGTCGAGTCGATCAACGAGTGTGCTTTTTCAACGGCATGATGCCAGCGGCTCGTACCGTCGCGAGTGCGCGCTGCCATCGACGGACTGTTATCCAGAACCACTACAACTTTCGACTGACCACTGCCAGGTCCTTCAGGCCTTCCGAGCGCTAACGCCAGCGCTGCGCCGACCAGAAGGCACAACAACAGTGACAGCAGCCAGCGCCAGGGAGCGTGGTATTTGCTGCGCTGGCGCAGCACCTGCACCCACAACAGCGTAGACGATACCGCGCGGCGCAATGCGCGCGGGCGCAACAGATGCAACAGCACGATCAGCAGCGCGGTGATTGCGACCACCGTGTACGCGAGCAGCGGAGAAAGCGCCAGTGCGTTCATGACAGACAGTGCTCGATCCGTTTCATTGCTTGGTCAGACTTTCCCGGCGATGCTGACGCACCGAATACGATCTGGCGGCATCCCGATAGGCAATTGGTACACCCACGTCACCGGTGCTCTGCTCCGCGCCGCCACGCTGCTGCGCCACGATGGCTTCGTACTGCGTATTGGCTGCCTGCGCCTGGGTCGCTGCATAGAAAGACTCTTCACTGCCATCGGCTAGTTCCGTTTCCGGCTGGTCGATTTTTACGGTCTGCATCTGGAGTTGCAGACGCATTGTCTTGCGACCGAGTACCGGCTCAGCCTCGGCTTCGCCGTCCGGATTACCGTGCGGCTGTTCGCCATCCCCTGCGCCACCCGTGCTGACGCCGACACGCCGACCCATCGCGCCACTGCCAACACTTGTGCGGCCAAGACCCTGCATCGGATTGGCTTCGCCGCGTACGAGCTCGCGCCCGCCGGTACTGTCGCGCGACATCGCCTGCAACCTCGTGTTCAGCACCTGCTCTTCCGGACTCATCTCACCGCGCCGGCTCTCCTGCGCGTCTCGCATTTCTTCTCGCAGTTCACGCGTCAGGTCGTCGGTGACTCTCTCATTGGAACCACCTGCGTCATCGGCAGCCGGCTGCTCCGACCACCCTCCACCTTCGTTCAGCAACGACTGCAAGCGATCGACAATACCCTTCGCAAGTTGCTCCGACATTTGCTCGACATCCGGTTTTGCGGCCGAACCTGTAGCCGGCTGGGCCGATTCGCGCCGGCTCATGCCGGCGAGCAGGCGCGACGCTTTTTTTGCATCACGCGCCGCAATCGCCTGTGCTATTTCAGCGCTGTGCGGACTGGCCCTGAGTTCACGTGCCAGGTTTTCAACTTTCAACCATGCTGCTTCGCTGCGTAACCCGGAGAATTCGTCCAATCCGGAATCTTCACTATCCGCCTCGCCCAGCGAGGCAACGGAACCGGCATCGCGTTGTGCGAGACGATTAACCACTTCCAGTGTGGCCCGGGAGAAATCGGTCGACGATGGCATGATCGCCAACAGGACGGTCACAACAATCAGCGCCAGAACAAAGGGAAGGCTGCGTGGTTTTTCCACTGGCAGCAGCCGTGAAAGCTCCAGCCGCCCGGTGGTCAGCGCGGCACGTGCCATGTGAAAACGAACGAGATCGCCCTGGGGGCTGCCACCCGAAAACCAGAGCGCACTGGCAAGTTCGTTGTGTAATCCGGCCCGCGCATCCACGACGGCAGCCGCGCCGGCGCGGTCCGGCGGCAGCAGACAATCCCGGCCAATCAAACGCCAGCCGAACCAGCCGAACACCAAAGCGACAGCCAGCAGCAACAATGGCATTAACGCGCTCAACACCGGCGTCATACCCAGCGCTGCATCCAATAGCTGATAAACGATCACCAGCACCAGCAAACAGATCGACAGCCGTGTTCCGTCCTCGAGCCGCTCGTTCCACCGGATGCGGCGGGCGGCAAGATCCAGCCATCGAATCATCATGTCAGGTTCGGACATTTTAGTAAGCTACCGCCCGCACTTACCATCGGCTGCGAGAAACCGGGCATGGATAGCGTTTCAGCCCGGCACGATGGAACACCCGGGAAGCGCACGCGGCAACGGCCAGACGGCGCTTCGTGGCACTCCCGGATGATCGTATCATAGTGATTATCTACGCACTGGCAGAGGCACGCACGATGAAACAGGTTTGGTACTCTGGCAAGAGTCATGTCGACCACGCACTACTCGCACTCGCGCTGCTAACCGCGGCAATTTTTATTGCAGCACAGCAAGCGGAGGCCAATTCCGGCGCTGACAATCAGGTCGAAGGACAACGACCCAATATCGTCTACATACTGGCCGACGACCTGGGCTGGGGTGACGTCGGCTTCCACCGCGGCGTACCGCGCACGCCGAATCTCGACCGCCTTGCCGCTGGCGGGGCCATGCTCAATGCGTTCTACGCGCAACCATTTTCCAGCCAGACACGTGCTGCCATGCTGACCGGCCGTTATCCGATGCGATACGGACTGCAAACGCTGTCGGTGGGCCCGGCAAGCGATTACGGGCTGCCTGCAGAGGAACGCACGTTTGCGCTGGCTCTGAAGGAGAGCGGATACCGGACCTCCTTTGTCGGCAGTTGGTTGCTTGGTCATTCCGATAGGGCATTCTGGCCCACACAACGCGGCTTCGATCACTTTTACGGCACGCTGTCCGGTCTTGCCGAACCGGCCTTGCGCAAGGACGTCAAGTCAGACTGGTACCGCGGCGAGCGCGCCATCCTCGAGAACGGCTATGCAACAGAACTGCTCGCAGCTGAAGCAGTGAGCATCATTGAGAAACATGCTGCCGGCGCACCTCTGCTGCTGGTCGCGGCATTCGACACGCCGGCAAAATACTGGGGAGCACCACAGGCACTGATCGAATCGTACAAGGACATCAGCGACGATGCGCGCCGCAGCTATGCAGCGGCAGTGAGTGCGCTTGATGCGGCTGTAGGAAGAATTGTTTCAGCACTCGAAAAGCGCGACATGCTGAACGACACACTGATTGTTTTCCATAGCGACAACGGCGGTGCCATACCGATGCGTTTCGCAACCGGAGACGGTGATATCCGCAGCCCGGTTTCAGATAACGGTGTGTTTCGACAGGGCAAGGGGAGCCTCTACGAAGGCGGAGTCCGCGTCGCTGCATTGGCACACTGGCCTGCTCGTATCAAACCAAAAACAGTTGTGACGCAACCGATTCATGTAACCGACATGTACGTGACCTTACTGACGGTTGGCGGCGCCTCACTTGAACAACGAAAAAAGACTGACGGTGTAGATGCCATTCCCGTCATCGCTGATGGAGAACTCACCACACGCAAGGGAAGAGAGATTTTGCTTAATATCGAACCGTTCCATGGTGCGATACGCATCGGCGAATGGAAGCTCATTATTCACACGGCGTTGCCGACCAAAGTGGAGCTGTTTCAGATTGCCAATGACCCGGAGGAAGCCGAAAACCAGGCCGCGACATATCCGGATCGCGTCGCCGCCATGATGCAGCGACTTAACGAGTATGCCTACGAGATGGCGCCGGCGAAATACCTGGGTGATCCCGGGGTCGACAATCGACCGGTGTACTGGCGCGAGAACATACCGACAAGATGATCTGAAGCCCCAGCCACTGCGCATGGCTTACAAAACACACTACCGGAGGCGGCCGGAAAGCGCCTCCGGCGTGCGTCTGCCATGACTGCCTGTTGTTAATCCTCGACCTGAATAGTCTGCAGAAAAGTATAGATTTTCCAGATGATATCGTCGTCCAGGATACCCTTCCAATAGGGCATGCCTTTGGCCATCCGGCCTTCTTGCACCGTCGTATAGAAGGTCGAAATCATGTAGTCACCATAACGAAGTTGAAGTCTGCGCAAGTCGCGGGGACGCTCTCCCTGAACGGCGTATGGACCATGACAATGCGAGCAATACTGATTGAGCAGGCTTGCGCCCTCATCGACAATGTCTTCCCGGCCGGCGTATGGATTGACCAACGACGCGTCCTCTCCGAACGCGACTGGTGGCGTGCAAACTAGCACGGCCGTCACGGCCAACTGCAAAATAACTCTCGTAGACAACTTGAGCACCCAACATTCTCCCTTGCTTTATCACTGCTGCAATTTCTGATTGACGCGATTTTCCTTGGTAACCGCCTACGAACTTGCAGGTTTAATTGTTACAGATCCGGATCGGTACAGTAAAACGGCGGAGCGTCATAAACGCCCCGCCGCATTAATGCACATGCAAACTTGATCAACTACACGATTGCTTACAGTTCAAACACGACCAGAATACCGCCCTCCGGGCTGGCCTCTGTTACACGTTGACCAATCGCACCGAAGAACGAGGGTGGGCCCTTGGTCCTGCCGGCGACAACCGCAAGATACTGCTTGCCGTCAACGGTGTACGTCATCGGGCTCTGAATGATGCCGGTGCCCACGTCAAACTCCCATAGCACCTTGCCGGTCTTGGCATTCACCGCCTTGAGTATGCCCTCAACGTTTCCGTAGAACAGCAGATTGCCGGCAGTTGTCATTGCACCGCTGGCGAACATCAACGGCTCCTTGATCGACCAGACTTCTTTCTTCTTGACCGGGTCCCACGCCATCATCATGGCAAGGTGATCGCCGGTAGCACCTGCTTTGCCGAGGTCGAACTCGGAAGCGAGATAGAAGCGACCCGGGGTGTACTCTTCTTCCTTGTTAGCGATGTCCATGCACATATTGAACGCGGGGATGTACACCAATCCCGTTTGCGGGCTATACGACATCGGCGACCAGTTCTTGCCACCAATCAGGTTCGGGCAAACGTTGCGCGCCCACTTGCCCAGCTGCGGACGCTTCTCATTGTTCGCTGCCTCGACCGGACGGCCGGTTTCAAGGTCAACATGCGTTGCCCAGTTCACCGTGACGAACGGATCGGCCGAAATGAGTTGACCAGTCGCGCGATTCAGAACGTAGAAGAAGCCGTTCCGGTCGGCATGCATCAATGCCGGCACGGTTTTTCCGCCAATCTTCAGATCATAGAGCACCGCTTCGTTGATACCGTCGTAATCCCAGACGTCATTAGGCGTCCACTGGTAGCCCCACTTGATCGCCCCCGTGTCCGCGTCAAACGCGAGCTGCGACGCGGTCCACTTGTTGGTGAGGTCACCGAAATCGGAGGAATCAACACTGCGCGTATGACCGCCCCATGGACCAGCATTACTGGTAGACCAGTAAATGGTGTTGAGCTTGGCATCGTACGAACCAACACCCCATGTCGAACCGGCACCCGTTTTCCACGAATCGCCCTTCCAGGTCTCGTTGCCCGGCTCACCCGGACCCGGAATGGTGTAGGTTTTCCAGACCTCCTCACCCGTGTCCTGGTCGTAGGCCGCGATGAAGCCGCGGATACCGTATTCACCGCCGGCGATTCCGGTCACAACAAGGTTATTGACAATCAGGGGCGGCGAAGTGATCGCATGACCGTTCCGGTAATTTTCAACCGTCGTCGTCCAAAGCTTCTTGCCGGTATTGGCATCGAGCGCGACCAGCTTTGCGTCGAGACGGCCGAAGAACACCTTGCCGTTCGCATAGGCAACACCGCGATTATCCAGGCCGCAGCAAACGGTAGCGAAATAATCGTTCGGCATTTCCGGTTGATGTGCCCACTTGGTCTTGCCGGTCTTCGCGTCCAGTGCAAAAACAAAACGCGGACCGGTCGACGTCGTAACGTACATCGTGTCGCCGACCACCAGCGGAGTCGACTCCTGGGTCTCCAGAGAACCCAGCGAGTGCATCCAGGCGACTTTTAGTTTACTGACGTTGCGTGTATTGATTTGTTTCAGCGCACTGTGACGAAGATTTCCCTGATCTCCGCCATAGTGAAGCCATTGACCGCTGGAATCGGCAATGCTCGCACCCGATGCTGTTGCCAGCACGGCTCCGACAATGCCGGTCAGCATAATCTGACTGACTCGACTCATGATTCTTCTCCCCCTCATTTAATTTTTGGGTCCCGAAGCAGCAAGCCGAACCAGGCTACTGCCCAAGGTAGAGGAACGATTACAGAATCCGCTAGACGTGTCAACGCAAGCGCGTACGCGAGCGTCATGGGCACGATGGTGCGCCGCGACAAGGCAAAAGCATTTCTGGACACAGGCCTGGCTACACGCACCCGGTTACCGAAAACTTTCGGCGTTCGAAGTTGGCTGTGCAACCCGGGACCGCCTCGAAGCACCCGCCGCGCTCCGGGAGTCCATCACACAATTACGTGGCCAATGCGCTGCGCAGGGTTACCCAGCCATTTCGAAGTGCATCCGCAACATAACGGGCGCGCAACTGATGACCGCGATTAACACTGCGATCGATTTCACGATACTTCGGAAAGTCGCCGCCAGCCGTATTGGTCAACACGACCTCACTGCGGACCTCTTCGCTCTGCGCGATGTCTGTCTTGCCAAACATCCCGGCAGATGAGGCGCAGCGTTTCATCAGCGATACACCGGCATCGCTCATCGCCGTCAAGACGGTCGTTCCCGTGCGTTCGATGACGAAGGACTCGCCGCTGCTTACAACGTGGTCCAGAATGTCCCCTTCGCCGGTCACCCAAACGCGTCCCCAGTGAACATGGATGCACTCGCCGTTCGCTCCTTGCAGCGACAGTTTGCGATGTTGATCAAGCTTGAGGATTGCGTTGTCGATTTCGGTATTCATCAATAATTCCTCATGGAAGGAGGCAGTCCACAATGGGCGTGCCAGTGAGGTGTATTGTTGAGGTTTCGCCTTTCTCCTTCAAACGATAGTTTGGAATGCAACGTATGCGTATCGGGAATGCGTAACAGGCCCTACGACGTGCCGCCGCTCGACCTGATCGAAGGGTTCGAGGCTGCCGCACGCAATCTCAGTTTTACCCGGGCGGGGGCCGAGCTCAACCTGACGCAGTCCGCCGTCAGCCGTCAGATCAAGGCACTGGAAGAATGGCTGGGAGTGCCGCTTTTCGAACGGCGACCGCGGGCACTGGTGCTCACTCGCGACGGTGAGACACTGCACAAGGCCGTGCCCGGAATATTGCGCGCAATCGAGGATGTTGCCCGCAAAATCCGCCACGAACAGCAGGCCCGGACGCTGACAGTGACGACAACGGCATCCTTTGCATCGTTGTGGCTGATACCGCGGCTGCCAGGTTATACCCGAGAGCATCCGGAACTGGATGTGCGCATTTCGGCCGCCAACAAATTTATGGATCTGGAACGCAGTAACGTCGAGATTGCCATCCGCTACACGAGCGTAATGCCCGATGGCGCCGCAAGAAAGCTGTTTGAAGAAGAGGTTTTCCCGGTCTGTGCACCGCAACTACTGTCTGATCCCGACAAACCAATCGCGATGCCGTCCGACTTGCGCCACCACGTATTGTTGCACTACGACGATCCGGCCAATCGCATTTTATGGCTCGACTGGCCGACCTGGCTCGAATCAGTCGGACTGCACGACTTCAAGGCAGCCGGTTCGGTACGTTTCAATCAGTATGAGCAGGTCGTTGTTGCCGCAGCCAGCGGTCAGGGTGTCGCACTGGGCAGAAGCCCGCTACTCAAGCAGATGTTGCAAGATGGCAGGCTGGTTGCGCCATTCAGCGACAAATCGGTCGCGCCCCGCGCCTATTACGTCCTGACCTCACGCGTCGCGCAGAACAATCCCGACGTTATCGAATTCGCCGACTGGTTATTCCGGGAAGCCGGCCAGGAAACCCGGTCGCATCGTCGAGTTCCGACAGTCAGGCGGGCAAAGCAACCAGGCTAAAGCCCCTGGACCAAACATCGCGCCCGCGCCCCTTCGCAACGCGGATATGAACGGCGCGGGACGGGTGCACTGACAGTGTCTTACGCGGCAGTCGCGCCAGCCTCATTCTCCGCTTGGGCACCAGCTTCAGTTTGCTCCGGCTCCCAGGTGCGAACGGCGCGAGGCCCTCTGTCCTGAACGAAAAAACTGAACATGCGGTTCGTGCCATTATTGTGCTGGCCGTGCAACGCACCGGCCGGGGTAATCAACGCAGCATTTTTTATCCAGTCGCTACGGTTGCCATCAACTACCGAGAAGACCCCGTCACACTCAAGACACAGCGAGATCGTGTCGGCGTCGTGGCAGTGCGGTGCTTGTTCCGCCCCCGGTTCCATGGTCGCAATCCCGGCAGCCATCGCCGGCGCAACACACCCCGTCTGCTCAAACGATGTGCTGCCCAGCTTCAGGATCATCTGCGTCGGCGGCTCCTTCGATCCCGCTTTCATGTCTTCGAGCTGCGCCGCTATGGTTTTTGCAGTGTAGTGAGCAGACTGGACCCGCGCCGCATCTGCGGTGGGCGCCGAACAACCGAGTGAAGCCAGCAATGGCTCGTCCGTCACAACGAACAAAACCGCATCACCGTCAGGCGCCTCGTTAAGAATTGCTTCTCCTCCGGGAAACAGAAACGCATCGCCGTCGGTCCATTCGATGACTTCATCTTCACGAAACGAACGTCCGCTGCCTTTGACGACGTAGCACAGTACGGACGTTGCCTGAGCAGTGAACTCATACTCTTCGCCTTCGCGCAGCACCAGGTAGCGGGCCAGGAGGTTTGTGGTCGTTGCCGGATAGGCGGTAGCCAGCTTTGATGACAAATCGAAATCGATCATGCCGGTCGGTGCCGCTGGTTCAGCGGCTTTACCCGCCTGTTCCGAAAAAATATGCGCTGACCGTTGGGGCAGTTCGGCGGGAGCCGTTTGTGGCGAAGTCAGATACTGTGCACGTCCCGCCTGTATCGTGGCCGGCACCCGGCTCGCCAGACGGCGGAAACTATGGGACGAAATGATCATTTTGTTTTCCTCCGGAACAACGACGAAGCCGATGTTTCCGATCATGTTTGGTAGCGATTCCGGCAGCCGGCTCAGCCGGAAGCGCCATCGCCATGCTTGGACAGGAACTGCTCCGGGAGTGTAGCATTGCCGAGTGTTAGCGGCCGCACTATCAGCCTGTTTCACGGCTCAGAATGCGCCCCCGTGCTCAGCCGACGTCTCTTTCATTTAACCCGATAGTCAGGAAACCATCGTGTCCGATTTTCAACTAGAACATCTGAACATTCCCGCCAAAGATCCACTTGAGCTGGCCCAATGGTATGCACAAACGTTCGGCCTCAAGGCGGAAAAACACATCGTACGCGGCCCAGGTGTACTCATCGCCTTCGAACAGGGTGAGCCGGTCAATCGCTCTCCGGAGCTACACATCGGCTTTCGCGTGCCCTCGATCGAAGCACTCAACAGCTGGGCAAAAAAACTTGGCGCGGAACCGAAAGCAGGCGCCGAATTCACCGCCTTCCGGACACCAGACCCGGAAGGCAATTGTTTGGAGTTGTATACACCCAACGCCTGAACAGAGCCTGGGCGTCAGGTTTTTATCAAGGAGATACCGACCGGATATAACGCGGCAACCTGAAGATACGAGCCGTCGTTGTAGCCCGAACCGTTTATCGAACCCTGTGCGTCGTGCCTGATACTGCCCTCACGTGGCAGGGCCTGCAAAAACTTCCCGGTCATCCCGGACCCCGGACGCACATCAAGCTTGTACAGTGACAGCCGGCAGTAACGTTGGGAAGCCCGGCCCCACTGTGTATTCCAACTGTTACGGCTATCGGACCAGTGGCGAGGCAAATCGCCCCGAAACGGGACGATTTGTCGACTTCGATCAGCCCTTCTTGCGGGCAGCACTCTTTTTGGAGGCCTGCTTTCTGACAGCACGCTTCTTAGGCGCAGCTTTCTTCGCTGCTCTTTTCTTCGGCGCGGCCTTCTTCACAGCCTTTTTCTTTGGTGCAGCTTTCTTGGCTGCTTTCTTTTTCACGGCTTTTTTCTTTGGTGCGGCTTTCTTCACGGCCTTTTTCTTCGAGGCGGTTTTTTTCTTTTTAGCCGATGCCGGTTTGGCAGAATTGCCAATCCACCCAGCCGCCTGCTTGCGTAATTTTTCAAGCTCTCTGGAAATTTCGTCCGAAGCTTTCTTTCTCTGAACTTCCGCCTGCTTTTTCATTTTCGCGAGTTCCGCAGCGACCTTTTTCTGCTGTGCGGCGGCCTGCTTCTTCAACCTGTCGGCATTTGCCAGCACAGACTTTCTGGCTGACTCAAGCCGCTTTTTCATCGCGGCAATCTGATCCTTGTGGTTTGCTTTGAGCGAAGCGATGTCTTTCGTAACCATCTTTCTCAAATTCGAAGTAGCCCCCGATTTCTTTCTTGCGGCAGCAGTTCCAGCCATTACTTTCTCCAATCATAAAGTTAATCGTTAATCTTCAGTACACCTCTAATATAACAACTATCCACGCGGATGTATGCTCCATGGATGATCGTGGGCCCGATTTCGCCCTGCATGACAAGTGGTTTCATACGGAAACGGAAAGTTGATTGCACGGTGAGACCAAAGAAAACGATCCGCCTTCCTTTCGGCTGCTCTTTCGGCGCGACCTCTCCCGCGCGCGCTGATTACCCGACCCGGACTGACATTAACGGCGTTGTTCAGGCCACGAATGCGATCCGGATCAAGGCAGCGGCATGGCTTTTTTCAGCAGGCCTACGACCGGAATCATCCGCGAGATCGCGTTGCGGCAAAAATCATCCAGCGTCGCTTCAACAGACTCGCTCGAGCCTTGCGGTGGTTTTACGGACCGATCAACGTAGCGCGCGAGCGGGGCCCCACGCGCACGGCCGTCCGCAAATACCGAGTCTATGCAACGATGCAAATCACCATTGGCATCCAGTGGCGAAATGGCAGCCCAGTACAACGCCAGGAATCCGGGCCAATGCGCGAGATGGCGTGGCATGCTGACAAGTATGTGGTCGCGACCGCGGGCGCCGAGCTGGTTGACTGCACGGACCAGGGCACCGGTGTCGGCCGGTGTTTCATCGAGATTCACCAGCTTCGGTAACGTGATATTAATCTCTGCCGGTCGCCGGTTAGTAACCACAGGGGTACGCGTACTCTCTGCGTCATTTCGCAGCATGGCGAGCAATACGTTCAGTGCGACCAGATTAAGCGGGTTGCTCCGGTCATAACTTTCGAGCACTTCGCCAATCGCGCTCTCAGCCCGGGAATCGACACCTACAGCGCGTAGCGCGGAACGTGGCCACCGGGGAATATTCGGCAGCCGCAGGGTCTCGATCAAATCCACAGCCTCATCCTGGATCCGACCGCTCTCGTACAGCGGCTTGACCGAGCCCCACGCCCAGGACAGTGCGCCCGGCACCGTCGCAAGGTTGCGCCAGATCAGGTTGACCAGAGGGATGCCGAGCGTCTTTCGAATATCGGCGTATAGCGCCGCAGTCTCTCCTGTTGCTTGCTCTTCCGTGATTGACGGGACCGGATCACCGTTATGCATCTTCACCTCGATGTCTCTGCGGGGTTCACTGATTTTTATGCTCACGCCGCTGATTCTTCTGCTGACGCAACTGACATCGTCAGGACGTGTCCCGGTTCACCCGCGGTTTGCCCACGCCCGGGATGCCCGTATCTACAAACAACGCCGGAACATCGCCAGCAATCGTTCCCAGTGCCGTTCCGCAGATGCCTTGTCATATTTCGCGCCTCTGGTTGGGAACACCCAGCCATGCTCCGTACCGGGATACCACTCGATACGGGAATCGATATCGACACCGTCAAGGAATTCGCCAAGATCTTCTATCATTTTTTGCGGGGCGAATTCATCGGTCTCGGCACAGGCAAAGTACATTTCGCCCCTGATCCTGTGAGCCTCCCGGTGCGGAGAGTCTTCCGCATCGGATATCAGGCGCACGCCATGGATCGACGCAGCAGCAGCAATCCGGTCCGGGAACCGCGACGCCGCCGAAAACGCAAACGGGCCACTCATGCAATAACCGACACACCCCGCTTTGCCGTCGCCCGCAGCAGCATCACGTGCGGCAAAGTCAAACATTGTCTGCATATCCGAACACGCCATATCGATACTGAGCGAGCGCATGTGCTCAAACATCGTTTCGCGATTGTCTGGCGTCATCGTGAATTCGCGCACCCGGCGATAGTACAGATTAGGCAACATCACATAGTAGCCGGCCGTACCAAGGCGCCGGGCCATATCGTGCAGTTCTTCGCGCTTGCCGGGCGCATCCATCAGAAAGAACACAACGGGATGCGGTCCACCTTCTTCAGGGTGGGTAATGAACGTGTTCATTGCACCGTCCGTGGTTTGAATGTCAATATCGCGATCGATCATGGAAAGTTTCCCGTTTTTCGTTTTTGCTTCCCGTGCCCGTGTGAAATCACAAGGCCGGCCTACGGTATCCCGCTCGTGCTGGTTGTGTAACCTTATCGTTTCTGACTGAGGAATCAAACAATGAACTTCGTAATCGTTGGTGCTGGTGCGCTGGGGTCAATCTATGCTGCTTATCTGGCACGCGCCGGGCACCAGGTTTCGTTGATTGCACGCGGGCCGCGGGCTGCGGGACTCGCGAAGCACGGCATTGCCGTCACTGGACACGAATCCTTCACCGCACACTGCAACATCGTCACGCGACCGGAAGAACTTCGCCAGACCGACGTGCTCATTGTCGCGATAAAGACCTACGACACCGAGCAGGCCCTGGCGCCACTGGGCGGACTCGCGGCCGAGTGCACGTTCTCGGTGCAGAACGGCGTCCTCAAGAACGACCAACTGGATGATGTGTTCGGGAAGCAACACACGCTGGGCGCGGTCAGCATGATCGGCGGCAATGTCCTTGCCGTCAACGATGGCCTTCCCGGCGCCGTGCGCTACAACATGGCGGGGCCAACCATTATTGGCGAGCCTGCCGGCGGCGAGTCTGATCGCGTGGCGAAAATTGTGGACAGCTTTGTGCAGTCCGGCCTCAAGGCGCAGGGGTCGGCCGACATCTCCTCGATTGAATGGTCGAAATTCGTCGGTTGGTCGGGATTCAGCACGCTTGCAGTAATGACGCGCCTGCCGACCTGGAGATTCATGGCAGATGCCGATACGGCGTTAATCGCGGCGCGCGTCATGCGCGAGACCGCGAACGTTGCCATCGGCCATGGCGTCAAACTGCAGGACAGCGGTTTCAGCAGCACCGCATTCGTCAACGGCACGGAACAAGACGCCGTGAAAGCGGTACGGGCACACGGCGAGAAGATGAAGGCGAGCGCTCCGGAGTTCCGTCAGTCGATTCTGCAGGATGCGGACCGTAACCGCCGGCTGGAAGTCAACGAGACGCTGGATTACACGCTGAAGCTGGCAGCAGAACTCGGTGTCGCAACGCCGACGCTCGATCTGTGCTGCCGCGTGCTACGTGTCGTGTCGCGCGCGGCCGGGTAACAGATTTCCCGGCCACACAGACCGCGGCCTGCCGTCAGTCTTTTTTCATGCCGTTGGCGATGAGTTCGCGGTAACCACCGTTCGTTACCGGCACCACCGTGTAGCCTTGCTTGCGCATTGCATCAATGACAAATGCGGCCCGGGCTCCGGATACGCAATAAGTAATGACGGGGACCGAGCGATCAGGCAATACCGAACCGATATCCTGGGCCACTTTGTCATAAGGGAGGTGTATCGCGCCTTCAACGTGCCCGCCCAGCCATTCAAGGGTACTGCGCACGTCCAGGTAGATGACGTTCTCATTCCGCAAGGCGGCCGCTTCCTGCGGCGACAGTGACTGCCGCTGGCTGAGATCAAGCTTTTCCGGATTGTTCAGCTCCGGCGGCTCGGCCAGGCTCGCTGGTGCAAGCACCAGTGACAGAATAATGAGGATGTATCGCGGCAGTTTCTTCATGGCGTCAGCCTCCGTCGTGTTTTTGCTTCATTCCGGAACGCGGAAGTGTGCTCGGCCGCTCCGGCTTGCGGGCTACGAGAGCCATTGACATTGTCGCTCAGCGCCGCCCCGGTCCGGCATACGCGATCAGGCAAACCGCTGCCATCAGCAGGCCGATGAACTCACGTGCGGACTCGACATAAGGTTTTTCCGCTGACATCTTGTCGTTGATGGAGGCGTAATCGCCAGATACGAGGAAGTCGATGAAGCCGGGCCCCGCGATGAGCATTCCTGCCAGCACCATGCCCGCGGTCAGGACTGAAATCCCGGGCAATCGGCGACCGAAGATCCGCGCCGCCGGTATCGCTGCAACCAGGGCGTAGACTGCAATCCAGTAAGTCGGGTCGGGATCATTTAACTGAATCGCCGCCATCATCACGAATACAAGGGTAAAAACGGCATGGAGGGCTAACCGCATCACGAACTCCGCTTGCGACTGTGTGTGCATGATACGTTATCTCAATTTACAATCATGATGCTCCGGTTCTGCCAACCGCCCCACCCGGAATGCGGGCGTGCAAGGTTGCCTTGAACGGCTAGCGCGCGGGAAGGACTGCGCCGGCACAGTTTCACTCGCAGGCAGAAGAACATGAACGTACTCGCGTAAACTTGCGGAAAACGGCGCCATGCCGGGCATTCACGGGAGGAAGACCAAACAATGAAAATCGCCATCATGGGCTGCGGCGCAATGGGCAGCGTCTACGCAGGGCTGCTCGGGGACGCCGGGCACGAAGTGTGGGCCATTGATTCGTGGCAGGAACACGTGGACGCGATGCGCTCCAACGGCTTGCGCCTCGAAGGGAAATCCGGTGATCGGACGGTGCAACTGCACGCCACGACCGATCCAGCCGAAGCGGGACAATGCGAACTCGTCATCATAGCCACCAAAGCGATGGACGTGGAGCGTGCTGCGATTGCCGCCGGACCGCTGATCGGCAAAGACTCCATGGTGCTCTCCATACAGAACGGCCTGGGCGGACCGGACACCGCGGCGCGAATTATCGGCAAGGAACACGTCATGGTTGGCGTGGTTGGCGGTTTCGGCGCCTCCATGCGCGGACCGGGCCACGCGCACCACAATGGCATGGAACTGGTGCGGCTCGGCGAATTTGACGGGCCGGTCACGAAGCGGCTGGAAGCCGTTGCAGAAGTATGGCAATCGGGTGGATTTCGGGTGAAGTGCTTTGACGACATCGATCAGTTGATCTGGGAGAAACTGATCTGCAACGTGTGTTTTTCGGGCACCTGCACACTTACCAGCATGACGATTGGCGAGGTGATGAACGATCCGGACGCCTGGACAAGCGCGTCCGGTTGCGCAACGGAAGCCTATAACGTGGCGCGCGCGCGCGGCATCAAGCTCGACTTCGACGACCCGGTTGCGTACGTGCAAAACTTTGGCACGAAGATACCCGGCGCGCGCCCGTCGATGTTGCTCGATCATATGGGAGAACGCATGTCCGAGATCGACGCTATTAACGGCGCGATTCCGCCAGCCGCTGAAGCGGTGAACGTAGCGGCACCGTTTAACACCGTAGTCAGCGCACTGGTGCGTGCAAGGGAACGAAAAATGGGTGTGCGCGACTGACACAGTGAACACTATCAAGAACAACCTATTTCGGAGCAGATGATGGAAAAATTCAAGATGTACATCGACGGCGAGTTTGTCGAAGCAGCAAGCGGCAAGTGGTTCGACAGTTACAACCCGTTTACCGGCAAAGTCTGGTCGCAGGTTGCGGAGGGCGGCGCAGCGGACGTCGACCGCGCAGTAACGGCCGCGCATCGGGCTTTCACCGAAGGCGCGTGGCCGGACATGACGGCAAGTCAGCGCGGCATGCTGGTGCACCGCCTGGGAGACCTGATCGCACGCGATGCAAAAAAGCTTGGCGAAATGGAGGTGCAGGACAACGGAAAGCTCCTCGCCGAAATGCAGGGACAGCTCAACTATGTGCCCCAGTGGTTCTATTACTACGGCGGTCTCGCTGACAAGATCCAGGGCGCGGTGATCCCGCTCGACAAAAAAGGCTATTTCAATTACACCCGCCACGAACCGCTCGGTGTGGTCGCGGCGATCACGGCGTGGAACTCGCCGCTGCTGCTGCTGGCATGGAAACTGGCACCAGCACTTGCAGCCGGCTGCACCGTTGTCATCAAACCATCCGAATTCACCTCCACATCGACACTCGAGTTCGTCAAACTGGTTAAAGAAGCCGGATTTCCCGATGGCGTCGTTAACGTCGTGACCGGTTTCGGCCGCGATGTCGGCGTGCCGCTGACGACACACCCTTTGGTTAAGAAGATATCTTTCACCGGCTCGGATGCGACCGGGCGAGCCATCAATGAAGCGGCAGCGAAATCGTTCAAGCGCGTCACGCTGGAGCTTGGCGGCAAGTCGCCAAATATCGTGTTCGACGATGCCAATCTCGATGATGCCGTGAACGGCGCCGTGTCCGGTATCTTCGCCGCGACCGGCCAGACCTGTATTGCCGGCTCCCGGCTGCTGCTGCAGGAAAGCATTCACGATGCTTTCATGGAAAAACTGATTGCGTTGGCGAAGACAGCCCGCATGGGCGATCCGATGAGCCCGGATACGCAGGTCGGACCGATCACGACGCGACCTCAGTATGACAAGGTCCTCGGCTACATCGATATCGCAAAAACCGAAGGTGCAAAACTGGCGCTGGGCGGCGGGGCGGCGACACGGCCGGAATGTGGTGAAGGCTGGTTTGTCGAGCCGACCGTATTCACCGGCGTCACCAATAATATGCGCATTGCCCAGGAAGAGGTATTCGGCCCGGTACTCTCGGTGATCAAGTTCAAGGACGAAGAAGAGGCAGCAACCATTGCCAATGATGTGCGCTTCGGTCTCGGTTCAGGCGTTTGGACCAGTGACATCGGCCGCGCCATTCGCATGTCGGAGCGCATCCAGGCGGGCACGGTCTGGGTCAACACCTATCGCGCAGTGAGCTACATGTCCCCGTTCGGCGGCTACAAGGATTCCGGTTTGGGACGCGAAAGCGGTATCGAGTCTATCCACGAATACCTACAGGTGAAGAGCGTGTGGATCAACACCGGTGCAAAAACCGGCAACCCGTTCGTGCTGCGTTGAACGTGCCGGCCAATCGAAAAACTGAAAATAACGAAAGGATCTCATCATGAAGGGCGTCGTATTCCCCGGTAATCGCCAGCTCGAAATACTCGATTTTCCTGATCCTGTGCCAGGTCCGGGTGAAGTCGTACTGGAAATCAAGGCTTCTGGCATGTGCGGCAGCGATCTGAAGTTCTATCGTCCAAAAGACGGCGCTGCTTCGCTGGGACTTGGCAATCTCAGCGGCCCGATCATTGCCGGACACGAACCCTGTGGCGTAGTTGCCGCAGTTGGTCCTGGCGTACCGGAGAATCAAGCCAAAGTCGGCATGCGGGTGATGGTGCATCACTACCGCGGATGCGGCGTGTGCGAACACTGTTCAACAGGCTGGATGCAGATGTGCGACGAAGGCGTAAAAGAAGTCTACGGCGCGACCGGTCACGGCGCCCACGCAAAATACATGAAATGCCCGGCACGAACACTGGTGGCACTACCCGACGAATTGTCATTCGAGGCCGGCGCCGCCATATCCTGCGGCACCGGAACCGCGTGGGGCGCCCTGCACCGTCTCGACCTGCAAGGCGACCAGACCATCGCGGTGTTCGGGCAGGGGCCGGTCGGATTGTCGGCGACTCTGCTGGCTTCGCAAATGGGCGCAAGGGTCATCGCACTGGACACAGGGGAAGAACGCCTGCAACGGGCAAAGGAATTCGGTGCCGTTGCGCTGATCAATCCCTTGAAGACAGAGAACGTTGTCGAAGCGATCAAGGAGTTGACGCATGGACGTGGTGCGCATGCGTCGATGGATTGCTCATCAGCGCCGACGGCACGCACACAGTCCGTGCAGTGTGTGCGAAGCTGGGGCAAGGCCTGCTTCGTCGGCGAAGGCGACACCGTCACTTTGAATGTGAGTAACGACATGCTACGCCGTCAGGTGACCGTCATCGGTTCGTGGACGTTCTCCACGATTGGTCAAGGCAAGTGCGCTGAATACGTCGCAGACCGGGAAATCGTGCTTGACCGCCTGTTCACGCATCGCTGGAAACTGGAACAGGCAAAGGAAGCCTATGAACTGTTCGACAAGCAAACCTCTGGTAAAGGTGTGATCCTGCCATCCTGACAGAGATGGCAGGATTTTTTTGCCGCGGAGAGCTCAGAGACCGTCGACGGCTTCGGGGAACTGAACGGCTCGCGACCGACACGCCCGAAGCACCTGGTAATCCTGTTTGGCCTGCATGGCTTGAATTATTCGGGATTCCCGCAATCGTGAACATGCGCGAGTTCGGCTTATCGTTTTTCCCCTGCGCCCTTATCAACATCAGTAGCGGGTTTTCATTGCGAAAGTATAGAGTGACCCATGTTTGATGGCTTTACGCTGACAACCATCGATACCGGTAGTGCCTGCATCCGGCTGCGTACCGGGGGCAACGGGCCGGCACTGCTGCTATTGCACGGAAACCCGCAAACCCACGTTATGTGGCACGCCATCGCGCCGGCCCTGGCCAAACATTTCACCGTGGTCGCCACCGACCTTACCGGGTATGGCATGAGCAGCAAACCTGCCTCTTCCGAGGATCATGCGGCCTTTTCCAAGCGGAGCATGGCAAAGGATCAGGTCGCCGTGATGCGTCAACTCGGACATGAGCAGTTCATGGTGGCGGGGCATGACCGGGGCGGGCGTGTCGCCTATCGCATGGCACTCGACCATCCCGGAGTCGTGAAAAAGATTGCGGTACTGGACGTCATCCCGACACTGGAAGCATTCGAGCGCGGTGGCAAGGATTTCGGACTCGGCTACTACCACTGGTTTTTTCTGGCACAACCGGCGCCACTGCCTGAAACATTGATCAATGCTGATCCGGAATGGTTCTGGCGCTGGCATACCGACCGCGTGCCGCGCAAATTCTTTTCTCCCGACGCGGTCGACGATTATCTCGCCTGCTTCCGCAATCCTGAAACGGTGCGGGCCATCTGTGAGGACTATCGGGCTGGTGCGACCATCGATTGCGCACACGACGCACAAGACCGTGACAGCGGCAGGCGCATCGCGTGCCCGCTGCTGGCGCTATGGGGAAAACAGGCAAAGCTTGAGGCCTGGTACGACACACTCTCGGTATGGCGCGAATGGGCCAGCGATGTCAGTGGCGGTCCACTGGACTGCGGTCATTATCTGGCTGAAGAAAGGCCCGCCGAGACGTCAGAGGCACTGATTTCGTTTTTCAGCTAGTACTGTCTCGCAACAGTTTGACACGGAACACCGTGGGCTCGTTCGCCAGCAACACCGGCAAGCACATGAACACGCGCAAACTTCCAGCCTCTTGCGTGAGCCAATAACGCATTTCTTTTGTGGCTGCACGGCGCGCGGCTTAGATCAACGTCGGCATTTCACACTGTCACGCATGCGAATGCCATGTAACATCGGCAGCGAGAACCAAACGGGAGAACAAACCATGGCCGAATACGCTGACAACACACCTGTTCGAAACTGGCTGTCAATCCAGTCGTCCGGACATCTGCCCCTGTTGGTGGTGATTACACTCGCGCTGCTCCTGTCGGCGTGCACGGAAAAGACAATCACGCTGCATGGCGCCGTACAGTTCGCCGACACGCACCCGTACAACCAGACCTTGCTCAAATTCGAAGAGCTAACGAAAAAGTATTACGGCAAGCCGGTCGACTTTGTGCTCCATCGCAACAGTGAACTCGGTCTTGAGAAAGATTACTTCGCTTACATGAGTCAGGGCATTTCCGTCGATTATGCGGTCGTATCGCCGTCTCATATGTCGACGTTCGCGAAATCCGCGCCGTTGATGGACATGCCGTTCCTGTTTCGCGACTTCGATCACTGGCGAAAGGTTCTCGACGCTGGCATCCTCGAACCGATTAGTAAACAGGTCATGGAAAATGCAGACGTAATGTTGATCGGCTACGGCGGCGGAGGCGTGCGCAATCTGATCGTCAACAAACCTGTGCGCAACATGGCAGAACTGAAGAACCTGAAAATGCGCGTCATGGGCGCACCGATCCAGACAAAGACCTTCCAGGCTGTCGGTGCCACACCGACCGTGATCGCCTACGCGGAGGTCTACAACGCCATACAGACAGGAGTGATCGAAGCGGCCGAGAACGAAGCGCTCGGCATCGAACAGATGAAGTTCTATGAAGTCGGCCCCTACATCGCCATGACGGCGCACGCGATTACGGTCCGGCCGCTTTGCTTCAGCGGCAAGACGTTCCGGCGCCTACCCGAGGATCTGCAGTCGGCAATTTTACGTGCTGGAAAAGAATCCGGAGTTTTTGGACGCGAAATAGAGTCAGCAGCCGACCGGGCACGGCTCGAAGGCATGGCGAGCGAAGGCAAACTCAAAATGGTGCCGTTTGCTGATCGCGACAAACTCCTCGAACTGACACTGCCCGTGCGAGTTGATTACGCGAAGGAGGTCGGTGCCGAAGCGATCCTCGATCGCATCAACAATATCAACTAGCCGGGCGACATAGGCATGAAGCGGGTTGCCAACATCGTCTACCGCGCCCTGCAGTTGCTGCTCACACTACTGATGGGACTGCTGATACTCCCCATCGTGCTGCAGATCGTATCGCGCTTCTCGCCGTCAATCCCGCACTTCATCTGGACCGAGGAGATCGCCCGATTCTGTTTTATCTGGGTGATCATGATCGGGTCGATGATTGGGGTGCGCGACGGTGCCCATTTCCACCTGGATCTGCTCGCCGAACCACGCAATCCGCGCGCGCGCGCCATCGGCCGGCTGTGGGTGCACGGCGCAATGCTGCTGGTAGCGCTGACTTTTTTCTGGTTTGGCTATCGCTTCGCATTGTTCGGGTGGGCGCAGGCCTCGGAATTGACCGGCCTGAACATGCTGACCATACATATCGCCTGGCCGCTCGCCGGTCTGGTCTTCACCCTGTTCCTGGCCGAAAAGATCGCCGACGACGTGGCACTGATGCGCCCACACCCGCCTGCGCCTGCCGGTTCGGATTCCGATCGATCGGGGCCACGCCGGAACGGAGGAGATTGAAATGGGGCCCGCAGAAGTCGCATTACTCCTGTTTGGTCTTTTCGGCGTACTGATCGTCATGCGCGTGCCAGTTGCTTTTGCATTGGGACTGGCATGCATACCGGTGTTCTTTATCGATCAGCGCCTGACGCCATTTCTGCTCCTGAACGAAATGCTCAAGTCGTACAACTCGTTCATTCTGCTCGCCGTACCGTTTTTTCTTCTGGCGGCGAATTTGATGAACTACGCTGGCATCACCGACAAACTGATCGAATTGGCGCGTACCAGTGTTGGTCACCTCCCCGGCGGACTCGGTCATGTCAATGTATCGGTGAGCATGTTGTTCGCCGGCATTTCCGGTTCCAGCACTGCGGACTCAGCCGGCGTGGGCGGGGTACTGATTCCCGCCATGAAAAAGGAAGGCTACGATGCACCGTTCTCGGTTGCGATCACCGCATGTTCTTCAGTGATGGGCGTGATCATCCCGCCAAGCATTCTGATGATCGTGTGGGGCGGTGTCATTTCGGTTTCTATCGGCGGATTGTTTCTCGCCGGCGTAGTTCCGGGTGTGCTGATCGCGCTGTCGCTGATGGGTGCGGTATTGATTTTTGCGAAACGACGCGGCTATCCGGTCTACACACGGGCAACTCTGCGCGAGTTTCTGGGTGCAGTAGCGCGCGCCGTAGTGCCTCTATTGATGCCGGCGATCATTGTCGGCGGCATCGTGGGCGGAATTTTCACTCCGACCGAAGCGTCAGTCGTCGCTGTTCTCTACGCTCTGCTGCTCGGATTATTCGTCTACCGCACCTTAGAGATCAGCCGCATTCCCGCGGTACTTTACGAATCCGGTCGATTTGCATCGATTACCCTGTTTTGCGTTGGCACGGCGTCGGCTTTTGGTTGGATTCTGGCGTACTTTCACGTACCGCAGATGTTTGTCGACGCGGTATCGGGCTGGGGCGGTGGCGTCACAAGCGTTGGCTTTATCGTGGCTGTCTGCTTCCTGGTTGTAGGATGTTTTATTGACGCGATTCCGGCGATCATTATTCTTGGCACCATCCTCGCACCTCTCGCCGATAGCGTTGGAATGCACCCGGTGCATTTCGCAATGATCGGCATCATGTCAATCGCATTCGGCCTTGTCACTCCACCTTACGGGCTGTGCCTGTTGATCTCAGCGTCACTAGGCGGCATCTCGGTCAGACAGGCAATGCGGGACACTTTCTTTTTGTTGGCACCGATGCTCGCCGTGCTGATTTTCGTAATTGTCTTCCCGGGCGCGATTCTGGCGCTGCCACGCTGGATCATGCCGCAGTTTGTGCAATAGTAGTCTCCGCACACCACCCCGGCACCAGGGATATGAACAGAAAAAGCCAAAACGAGGGCACCAATGCACCATGCCACAGGGATCGACTGGATGATCGACGTTTGCATTCCGCGTCGAACAATCACAGTGGGGAAGCTTGTTCCTGTTGGTGAAACTTGATTGTCTGAAACGAACCAAAGCGAGCACCACACATGAAACTGACACATCATTACCACGACACCGGCGAAGTTACCCTGCATTACGTCCTCGCCGGCAAAGGCGAACCGCTGCTGTTGTTACATGGCTGGCCGCAAAGCTGGTATTGCTGGCACAAGATCATGCCGGCGCTGGCGGAACGCTATACGCTGATCGCACCCGACTTGCGCGGGCTTGGAGACTCTTCACGGCCACTGGGTGGGTATGACAAAGCCACGATCGCCGAGGATGTTCGAAAACTCGTTCATGATCATCTGAATATCGACAAGTACTATCTAATGGCCCATGACTGGGGTGGCCCGGTGGCGTTCGTTCTGGCCGCGACCTGGCCCGAACACGTACGCAAACTGGTCATGCTGGACACCGCGGTGCCAGGTGATGGCAGCGGCACTTTCTCGCAACACGGCCGACGCTGGCATCACGCCTTCCATCGAACCGCGGACCTGCCGGAGGCTCTCGTTGCCGGCCGTGAAGACATCTACCTTGGGTGGTTCTATCGCAACTACGGCTATCAGCCAGGTGCGATCTCACCAGCGGACATGGAAGAGTATCTGCGCACCTATCGCCAGCCCGGTGCGTTGCGCGCCGGCTTTTCGTACTACCGCGCGTTGCAACAGGATGTCGCGCACAACGAGACACTGCTCGAACAAAACGGAAAGCTGGGAATGCCGGTGCTCGCGCTCGGCGGCGGCAAGGGGTTCGGCCGCGGAATCGATACCCTCGAATCACTACAGCGCGTAGCCACCAACGTGCGCGGCGGCATCATCGACGACTGCGGACACTGGATGCAGGAAGAAAAGCCGGAAGAAGTCCTGAAGGAAGTACTTCAGTTTCTGCCAGCCGATTAACCGGTGTACAAAAAGCCGGTTCTTCTGGCAGCAAACTGACGGCTGGCCGGTTTCGCTAGCTGGCATCGCTCACCGGCAGACATGCGTCACATCGGTCACGGGTACCATGGCGTTGCACACCAGGTCGGAGAAACATCATTGCAGCCGGCCACATCATTGATTACACGAATCCAAGCCAGCACGATCAAATTGCGCCATTGATTTTTCGCCATTGATTTTTCGCCAGTGATCATTGCACTTTGGATTTAACACGGTCGCCTGGCGCGGCCGCCAACAGAAGACGGAGGGTCGAGCCATGATCAAAGGAAGCATGCGAAGAAACTTTTTTGCCAGCACGGTATGCCTGTTTACATTGCTGGTAATGCCGCTGGCAAGCGCAGCCGATCACACACCGGATGAGCTGCAACGTGTTGTCAACGAGGCTCACGCCAGATACGAAGATCTCAAGGAAGGCAAGAACGCCGATTACATACCGATTCTTACCACCGTGCCAAGCGATCTGTTCGGCGTCGTCATTGCCACACGGGATGGAAAAATCTACGCGGCCGGGGACGTCAACTACAAGTTCTCGATCCAGTCCGTATCCAAACCATTCACCGCTGCACTGGTAATGCAGCAGCAGGGTCCGGCGGCGGTTAAAGAAAAGATCGGCGTTGAGCCTACCGGTCTGCCATTCAATTCCAAGATTGCGATTGAACTGTACGAGGAGCGCTCAGCGAACCCCTCTGTCAATGCCGGCGCAATCGCCGCTGTGAGCATGGTGCAGGCCGATTCGGAGCAGGATCGCTGGAATCAGGTGTTACAGAATTTAAGCGATTTTGCCGGCAACGAACTCGAACTGTTGGAAGATGTTTACGAATCCGAATACAGCACCGCCTGGAGCAACCGTGGCATTGCCAACGTGCTCTACAATTATGGCCGCTTGTACAGCGATCCAGAGGAAGCGCTGCGCGTGTACACCAGGCAATGCTCGGTTGGCGTCAATGCGATCGACCTGGCGATTATGGGCGCGACACTCGCCAACCAGGGCGTGAACCCGATCACCAACAAACGCGTGCTGGCCGCCAGACATGTTCCCGAGCTGCTGGCCGTGATGGCGATGACGGGCTTCTACGATGAATCCGGTGAATGGCAGTACACAGCGGGATTGCCAGCCAAAACCGGCGTCGGCGGTGGAATTGTGACCGTGGTTCCCGGCAAGTTTGCGATTGTCGCTTTCTCGCCTCGTCTCAATGAATCAGGCAACAGCATTCGCGCCATGAAAGCAATTCGATATATTTCCGGCGAGCTTGGTGTCGGCCTTTATGGCGCCAATCCTGAATAGGTCCGCTACTTTTTTCATGGGCTACGGTTTGCAGAAAGACCGGCGAAGGCGCTAACGATTGATCATGGTCACCAGAGACCGTAAGGACACAACGAGATCGGGCCAGGCGCCCGACGGACGGGATAAAACTGAACCGCTGAATCGAATGCGGGAAACAAGGGAATGCTCATGTGCCGGGGTTTGACGATCGTGATCACCACGATTGCGATCCTGCTATCGAACGGTGTCGGCCAGGACAATTCACTGGACCCTGTTGATACACCCGCCATGCCCGAAGAGCCGCCGGTACTCACCGGCCCGGGTTTTGCCGGTGACGAACCAGCCGCTCCGCACCCTGATCTTGCTGATATGCGCCGGATAAACACCCTCCGCGCACTGATCCATCAGAATGACCTTTCGGGCCTCGAACGGGAGGGCGCATAGGCGCCTGAGGCAGCCCAGTTGGTCAACCGCTTTGCCAACTAGCTACCTCCCCATCTGATGGATAGTCGTTACGGACCGGGATCGCCTCGTTCCCGCGCTGCTGGAATATCGCAAGTACTGGAAGCAGGCGCGCCACGGAATCGTTCACGGCTCGGAACCGAAAACATACGTCCGGAACATCAAGCACTACTACCCGGTGTTTTCAGCGGCGGCGCCAATGGCGCATGAACTAGTACACAAACATGACGCCAGTCGCTTCTCCTATCAACGGCAAGCAAGCCTGGCATCGGACTGAAGGCAGTCTTCCCTTACTGCGCAGTCCAGCCGCCGTCCACGATCAGATGCGTTCCGGTCACCATCGCTGCCGCGGGAGATGCCAGGTAGACCGCGGCTGCGGCAATATCCCCCAACGTCGCGAGCTTTCCCAGTGGTATGCGTGACATGATGAAGTCACGCTTTTCTGGCGTATCGACAACCCGGCGCACCAGCGGTGTATCGGCAAACGTCGGTCCGATGCTGTTGACGCGAATATTCTGTGGTGCAAGTTCGACCGCCATCGCTTTGGTGAGACCTTCAAGCGCGTGCTTGGTCATGCAATAGACGGTGCGGTTGGGTGAGCCTACATGCCCCATTTGCGAAGAAACGTTGATGACACAACCACCCTTTTCTGGACGCCCCGCGTCTTCGAGCATTTTCTTTACTGACGCTTGCGCGGCGACAAAACACGCACGGATGTTGAGACCAAGCATGGTGTCAAGGTGTTCATCGGAGACGTCAACGAAAGGCTCTGGATAATTGGTGCCGGCGTTGTTAACCAGAATATCCAGCGCAGGCAGAGCACCGATAGCCTCTCGCAGTTTCGCATCTTCAGTCACGTCACAGGTGACAGTCCGGGATTTTCCACCCGCTTGCGTGATGCGTTCCGATAACGCTTCGAGATGCATTTGCGTGCGGCTCAGCAGGATGACCTCCGCTCCGGCGGCTGCATAGCCTTCGGCGATGGCGGCGCCAAGTCCCCGCCCGGCACCCGTTACCAACGCGACTTTGCCGTCGAGCCTGAATGTGGGCATCTTCAGATCACTTGTCATACAGAACATCTTTCATTTTTTGATTACACGGGAGGTAAGCCGCCTGATTGCACGAGCTCAATATACGTCAACGACACAGATATACGGCGCACTAACCAATTACATTCAATTGAAAAAGAAAACCACGCATCGCGATAGCGATGCGTGGTCTTTGGTTACCGACCGACACCGAAGTGGGTCCGATGTCGCCCTTATGCCATGCGCCGAATCAGGCTGTCGCCTTGCCGGGTTTGAACATGCGGTCGAGATGTTCCTGCGGCAATGGCTTGGTCAGCAGACTGGCGACTACCATTACTACCGACGCCACCACGACGCAGGTGCCGGCAACCCCAAAGGGGTTCTTCCAGCCGTACCCGACATACAGGTAAGCGTAGAGCAACACCCCGGTCATGAACGAGAGGATCGCGCCGGCCTTGGTCGCGCGTTTCCACAGTGACCCGATTAACAGCGGACCCGCCGCGCCGGAAACAATCCCGCCAATACCTATCCATAGCAATATCGCCAGGAATTTGGGACGATCCGAAGCCAGCCAGACCGCAGCAACACCAACGAGGATAATGGCAACGCGCGAGATGTTCAGAGCGATACGGTCGATCTGCTGTTCTGACTTCTGCTTGTGAATGACCGGCGCCAGCGTACGCTTGTACAAATCGTTACTGAAGATCACAGCGATGGCGATGAACAGGCCGTCCGAGGTCGACATGATCGCGGAAAGCACGCCCACGCCAAGCATCCCCGCCAGGAAAGGCGGGAACAACTGCGTAAACAAGACCGGGATAACCTGATCGGGCGGAAGACCCGGGCCAACCAGTGCACGCGCATGCAATCCACCAAGAACGGTGAAGCCGAGAATCGAGCCCATCGGAATCGCGATCAGCAGGAAGGTGCGAATCTGTTTCGGCTCCTTAAGCGCAAAGGCCAGTTTGCCAATATGCGGATTCATGGCAAAAGGCAAGTGCGCGATGAACAACAGCAGTATCAAGCCAAAGCTGCCGAAGATCGTATCGCCAGCAATGAAGTAGTTGTCCCACCCCAAAGCTGGATCTTCGGCCACCAACGCCTGATTGATTGCGGCTGGGCCTGTACCTTCCACGCCGGGAGATAGCAGGAACATCGCCGCGATAATCAGCGCGATGATGACCATCATGACGCCCTGAATGCCGTCGGTCATGATGTCGGCATGTGACCCACCCATTCCGATATACAACGCGATCACGGCCACACTCACGTATATGCCGGTCATGTAGTTGAGATCGAGCAACACCTCGAACATGGTTGCCGCGGCAACGATCTGTGCAGCAATGTAGAACACCAACAGCAGGGATAGCAGCGCGAAAGCGATACGTAGAAAATCGCTGTTATAGCGCTGCCCCATGAATTCCGGCAACGAATTCGATCTGAACCGGTCGCCCGCACGCTTGATTAGCTTGATCGCCAGGATCATCCCCAGGTAGATCGCAATGGGATAGACAGCGGGATACCAGAGCACGGCGAACCCTTTGGAATATGCCATCCCAGGCAAGCTCATGAAGGTGGCGCCGCTGGCGATCGTTGCGGCAAAAGCAAACGCCAGCATAAACGGGCCATACGAACCGCGTGCTACGGCAAAGTCCTCTTCGGTCTTGGTCTTGCGCATACCGTAAGCGCCGATGCCGATAAACAACAGCAAGAACACGACAACCCAGATCCAACCCCAAATCCCGATGTTGGTGTCATACGTCATTTCTCATCTCCCCCGTTATTCTTATTTTTTACGAATTCAATCCCAGTCTCTTTGACCTGAGACCCAGAGCATGCCAATCACCCAATAGACCGCGATGATGATCACCATCAATGTCAGTACATTCATTATTGTTCTCCTCCTGATTACTTGATGACTTCGCCAACCAACCGAGCCCATCGATCATTGACGGAGCATAGTTCGCTTTGATCATACCGAACTCACCGCATCGTAACACCTGGTTCGCGCCACCTGTTATAGCACCACCTGATGTAATACCTGGGCCCGCCACACGAGATACCTCTCGACCGGCGCATAGCCGAAAAGACTACGGCCCGGGACGCCCATGCGGTACTGCAACATGCAACGCCGCCACAAGGGCCGGATCGGGGAGTTGCTATACCTAGCGCAAGCCGTCCGCGACGACCCAACGGTCAGCAAAATCGAAAACCCATTGCACCAGGAGAGCAAGCCCTGCAGCAGGTATGGCGCCCGCCAGCAACAGGGCATGGTCATTGAGTGCAAGACCGGTAACCAACCTTTCACCGTAACCACCGGCACCGATGAATGCCGCAATTGTTGCAGTGCCAACATTAATCACCGCAGAGGTCTTGATGCCGGCCAGTATGGAACGGGCCGCTAGCGGCAATTCGATGCGCCACAACCGGGCAGCGGCCGGAAGCCCGAGCGCCAGCGCCGATTCACGCAGAGAGGGATCGATGTCGGTGAGGCCGCTATGCGTATTGCGTACCACCGGCAGCAGCGAATACAGAAACAACGCGACCAGTGCCGGCACCATGCCAATACGGCCCAACAAGGGGATCAGAAACACGAGCATCGCCAGTGCCGGGATGGTCTGAATCAATCCGACGATCGATAGAATCACCTGACCCGCCGCCTCGCTGCGTGCCGCCCACACACCCAGCGGAATAGCGACGACCACAGCCGCCGCGAGCGACGCAAAAACAAGCAGCAGGTGCTGACCGGTCAACCGCCAGAAATCAGGGCCGGCCAGTTTGTCCAGAAAAGTGCTCGCCCCGCCGTTCACTGTCGCCGCGCCCCCAAGAAATCCGGCGGCGATCCCGGTAAAGTCCACCCCGTCCAGTTCAGCGCGTGCGTTCATCGCAACCATGGTTTTTGCATCGATACGCGATCGCAAGCCGGTGACTGCCTGCCACGCTCGAGGAAACCGTTGCGGCACATCGAGGCGGTACACCAGAACTGCATCGTATTCCGGAAAGTAACGCAGGTCATCTTCCAGCACGCGCAGTGCATAGCGCGAAATCTTGGCATCAGTGGCGTAAATGTCCATCACGTCGATCTGGCCCGCGGCAATCGCCTCATAGGCCAGACCATGATCGAGTCCGGAGGGCGTATGTGGCAATCCGTAGAGTTGGCGCAAGCCCGGCCAGCCATCGTTTCGCTCCATGAACTCGTGCCCAAGGCCGAATCGCAAATCCGGATGGCCGGAAAGCCCGCTGACGGTGGTGATCCCGAGGCGTTGCGCAGTCTCTTCGGGCAGTGCAAGCGCATACGTGTTGTTGAATCCCAGCTTCGTCGCGACACCCAGACCAAACTCACTCAAGCCTCGATTCAGTGTTTTCAGATCAGTCGCGTCGGTGCGCAACATCTGGCGCGCAATCGTTCCCGTGTAATCCGGATAGACGTCAATTCCGCCCGCCTTTAGCGCTTCGAACAAAATCGCGGTGTTACCCATGCCGCGGCGGTGCACGACTGCGGCACCCTCGCGCGCCGCGGTTTGCGCGACGATCTCTCCGAGAATGTAGGACTCGGTGAAACGCTTGGAGCCGACCTTGAGTTCATCCGCGCGGGCCGGGCCGGCAACACAGACAGCGGCCCAGACCAGGACCGCTACAGCCATACCGATGCAAGCCCCGGGTACCTCCAGCCGCGAATCCCGACAGAGCCGTGCTGGCAGTGACCGAGTGTGCATTATTGCTGCGCCAGGCGCGGATCAGCACGCTGCGCGCGAATGAAGTCCGTTACGAATGCTTCGGCGGGAGAGTCCAGCAATGCGTCGAGCGAACCGCGCTGAACCAAGCTTCCGCCACGCATCAACAGTATCTCGCTGGCAAAATATGCCGCTTCATGCATGTCATGGGTGACCAGCACGACAGTCTTGTTCAGCCTGGCAAAGATCGCTTTCAGTTCGTGCTGCAGATCGAATCGAATCATCGGGTCGAGCGCGCCAAGCGGCTCATCCATCAACAACACTGGCGGATCGAGCATGAGCGCGCGCATCAACGCGATGCGCTGGCGCTGCCCGCCGGAGAGATTTTTCGGAAAGCGCGACAGCATATCGGCAGAAATATGGACCAGAGCCGCAAGCTCATCGACGCGCGCCGACACAACTTCACGCGACTGGCCAAGATAATCCGCCATCAACGAAACGTTTTCGCGCGCCGTCAAATGCGGAAACAAACCGCCTTGCTGAATGATGTATCCGACGCGCAGTCGCAGGCGCGTCGCGTTTTCCGGCGTCAGCTTCTCGGTACCGAACTTCACCGCGCCGGTGTCAGTTTGCAACAAGCCCAGCAGCAATCGCAGCAGCGTGGTCTTGCCGCAACCACTGGGGCCGACCACTGCGGTGGTTTCGCCTTCCCGGAACACATGCGACACCGGTTGCAACACCGCTTCATCGTCAAACGATTTGCTGATGTTCTCGACGGCCAGCATGTATCAGCTTTTCAAGGAAGCTGGAACGGTTTGCCGTTGGGCATGACCCGGATGCCCGGCGCCAGCCGGGTCCATGGAAACTCGGCAAGATCGGCCAGCATCGGACCCGGCGCCTTGGCAACGAGAATCTGTTCGGCAATGGGTGCGAAATCGGCACGGAAATGCACAGAACTCTTGTTCACCAGTATATTCTCGGTAGTTGGCTCGATTCCGATAAATCGATACATCTGCTGATCCGCCATTTGCGGTTTGTCGGATGCAACGACGACACGCACGCCGCCGATACGCAGGCAGGCACATGGCCCGATACGCATATGAACGCCGCGATAAAACGGACCGGTGCAGGTGAACCGGCCTTCCGACAAACGCTCGACGACAAAACGCGACGTGAACGGCGCATCGCCCGGAATACCAGACTGACCGCCGAGCGCAATTTCGATTTCGGCGCCCTCACCCGCGGCATGCGCAGCCAGTGCAGCTTCCCGATCAACCATCAGTCCAATGGAAGCACCCTCGGCGCGATTTTCCACCAGTGCGCGCAGCATGCCAGTGGTGTTGGAATCCCCGCCAGCGCCGGGATTGTCCTGCGTGTCGGCAATCACCACCGGGCGCGAGGCCGTTGCTGCAATGGACATGGCTTTTCGTACTGCGTCCCCCGGTTCGTACACCGGACAGTCGTAGTCGCTCTCGGCTTCGTTGACGATGTTCCACAGGCGCTCGGCAGCGCTACGGGCCGCCGCCGCATCGTCTGCGTAGGCAAACACAACCGGACCGCACTCTTCGAAGTCCGCCGCCGGAAACCCGGGTGTAAAGGAGAGCACCGTGCCCGGCATGTCGAGTCCGGCCAGTTTCGAATAGATACTGCTGTTTGGCTCCATCATGGTCGATTGGGCCTGCAACGGAATCAGGAACGGCAGACGGACGCTGGCCAGTTGCGGACGCTGTGCACCATCGAGCAAACGTTGCAGGAACTGCGCAACACGCTCGCCGGTATCGGCCATATCCACGTGCGGGTAGGTACGATAGGCGATCAACAGGTCCGCATTGCGTTGCATGCGTTGCGTGAGGTTGGCGTGTAAATCAAGGCTTGCAACAAGGGCCACCCGGTCGCCAACGATTTTGCGAACGCGCTCCAGCAATTCACCTTCACCATCGTCGACATGCTCCGCCACCATCGCCCCGTGTAGATCAAGGTACACCGCATCCACCGGCATTGCCGCCTTGATGCCGTCGACAATCATGGTCGCGATACGCTCGAAGGCATCCTCGGTGACATGCGCCGAGGGGCTGGCCGCAGCCCAGGCGGTGGGCAACAAGGTGTGGCGTGTCGCTTGCATCCCCTGAATAAAGCCGGCGATCGGAATATTCGCGCCCTGCACGGCGTCGAACAGATCGGCACCGCGTAATAATGGTGGCCATCCCTCGCCTTTTTCGAATCGGGCGAATGTCGCCTTGCTCGGCGCAAACGTGTTGGTTTCGTGCTGAAATCCGCCTATCGCAATACGCACCTGATGCCCTCTCCCCAGTAAGTGATGCCTGTTCAAACCGGCCCGGTTCCAGTCACCATCTGGAACCAGTTGTACCGTCAGCGGTCTGTTTGAGGGACGTTATCACGCCCCCGGCTGCAGCGCGAACGGGCCGCACGCCACCCATAATTGGTTAATATGGACTCTGCTGTCCCGATCGCTGAAATGGTGCGAAACCTGCATGGTTATCGTTTCACCGAACCAGGACCGGATTGCAGCCATTTTCCCTCGGTCAACTAACGAATCCCCAGCAGCCTGATGCGTACTGTATTTCTCGTTCTTCCACTGCTCAGCATTCTCTCACTGCTCGGCCCGACGACAGCCGGCGCACAGGCTGTATCGGTAACAACGCAAGCCTTTGGCGAACTCGCCGTTTATCCCCAGCGCGAGGCATTCGCGACTGTCATCTCGCTGAACGACAGCAGGATCGCCGCAGAAGTCACGGCGCGTATTGTTGAAATCCCGGTCGAAGTGGGAGAGGTGGTACACAAGGGTGCGACACTGGCACGGCTGGACTCGCGTGACTACGCGCTCGCTGCCGAGCGCGCGTCTGCTGCACTGGAGTCGGCGAAATCGTCGTACCGGTTGGCCGAGCAACAAATGGATCGGGCGCGCAGTCTGGTGGAAGACGGATTCATCTCCGGCGAGGCGCTGAATCAGCGTGAAAACGAACTCAGCACTGCAGCGTCTCAGGTCAAGTCCGCTGAGGCGGACATGGCAACGGCACGCCGCAATGTGCAAAAATGCCTGATCAAGGCACCGTTCCGGTCGATCATCAAGGAACGAATCGGCCAGGTTGGAGAGATCGCCACGCCCGGCTCTGCACTGGTGCGAGTGCTCGATGCCGACAATATCGAAATCAGCGCGCGAGTACAGCCTGATCTGATCCCGGCACTGCGGGATAGCAAACGCATCACCTTCGAATCGGCAGCCGGCTCGTTTGAGTTAAAACTACGCCGCATCGTGCCTGCACTCGATCAGCGCGAGCGTAATCAGGGAGCACGATTTCGTTTCGTCAAGCAGAGCGCGCTCCCGGGAACTGCCGGGCGTGTCGTCTGGCAATCGACACAGGCGCATCTGCCACCCGACCTGGTACTGCGCCGTGGTGACAAGCTGGGTGTTTTCGTCGCGAGAGGTAGCAAGGCAAAGTTCGTGCACCTGCCACTGGCCCAGGAAGGCCGCCCTGCGCCAGCCGATCTCGCCCCTGACGTCGCCATTGTCACCGCGGGCCGCTATCAGTTACAGGACGGCGCTGCCATTCTGACGACCGGCCCTCAGTAGCGCCCGCAAAGCCATGCAATTGCTGCGCTCCTTTCTGTCGAATCACGTTTTTGCGAACCTGACGTTCGCAGTTGTACTGGTGATGGGCATCGGCGGTTATATGCAGATGCCGCGCGAACAGGATCCGGAGATCAATTTCAACTGGATTAACGTCACGACGCCACTTCGCGGCGCCTCTGCCGAGGATGTCGAGAAACTGGTCACCCAGCCGCTGGAAGACGCGATCCGCAAGGTTTCCGACATCCGCTTCGTCTCGTCCAGCAGCCGAGAAGGCATTTCCACCATCCTGGTTCGTTTCGAAGACATCAGCACCCAGGTGTTCGACAAGCGCATCAACGATCTGCGACGCGAAATCCAGAACAAGACCAATCAGGAACTGCCCCCGGAGGTAGACGATCCGACGGTCCTCGAGATCACGACGTCAAACGGATTTCCGACAGCCATGGTACTGGTAATGGGCCAGTCAGACGATGAAGTGTTGCGCACTTCGGCCCGGCAGATTCGCGATGACCTGGAGCGTATCAGTGGTGTAGATGACGTTTTGGCCTCCGGTCTGCACGACCCGGAACTCGTTGTCGACTTCGATCCCGCCGCGCTAGAGGCGCACAACCTGACGGCAACCCAGGTAAGCGATGCCGTCACCAACTGGTTTCGCGACGTGTTCGGCGGACGCATACGAATTGGTGACAAGGAGTGGCTGATACGCATGATCGGCAAAGACGCCGACCCCGGCGTGCTCGCCGAAATCCCGGTAACGGCCGGATTCGACCGCGGACACGTCCCGTTGTCAGCCGTTGCAGATGTGTCGCGCCTGCGGGAAAAACCATCCCAGCTTGCCAGCCAGGACGGACGCCCCGGCATCATGCTGTCGGTCACAAAGAAGGGCTACACCAACACGATCGAACTCATCGAGCGGATCAATCAATACGTCGCCGAACGAAACGAGTTGCTCGCCGCCAGTGGTATCGCACTCGCGCTGGTCGACGACCAGACGGTGCCAACGAAGGAAGCGATCGGCATCATGCAAAGAAACGCCGCCCTCGGCCTGTTTCTGGTCCTGATCACCACCTGGGCGTTTCTTGGCAGCCGTATCGCGATACTGCTCAGCATGGGCATACCGTTCTCGCTCGCCGGTGCCTTTGCGGTGATCTACGCTATAGGCTGGACCATCAATGTGTCCATACTGCTGGGCGTCGTCATCGTGCTGGGCATGCTGGTCGACGACGCCGTCGTGGTCGTTGAGGCGATCTACTACCGCATCACCCGCGGGGCCAACGCCATCACCGCAAGCGTGGAAGCACTCCGGGAAGTATTCGCACCCGTCACGGCATCGGTGCTGACCACAATGGCGGCCTTTCTGCCGTTGATGCTGCTGCCGGGCATCGTCGGCAAGTTCATGATGGTGGTGCCTGCGGTGGTCACGCTCGCACTCGCGTTCAGCCTGATCGAAGCGTACTGGATGCTCCCTGCCCACGTGATGGGCCTGAAACTCAACTTCAACAAACCTTCCCGGGCGCACAAACACCGCGTGCGTTTCACTCATCGCGTGCGAGTGAAGTACTCCCGCGCCCTGCTCTATGTCATGCGCCGGCCCAGGATGTTCTTGCTGGCCGCATTCGGTGCATTCGTACTGGCAATCGGCGCCGTTGGAACCGGCCTGGTAAAGATCCAGTTCTTCGCGTTCGATCCGATACGCCTGTTTTATGTCAACGTCGATATGCCAGCCGGTACGGCACTGGAGGAATCACTTGCGCGCGCCGCCAGTATCGAGCAAAAGGTTCGCAAACACGTCGCGCCCGAGGAGAACCGGGCAATCACCACTGTCGCCGGCCTCAAGTACACAGACACCGAGCCGTTATACGCCAATCGCTACGCGCAGGTCATTGTCAGCCTGCAGCCCCGCGAGGGCGTGCTGCGCAGCGTCGACCAGGTAATTGCCGACATGCGTGACGAAGTCGCCTCCGGAAATGGCGACGCGCTGGTCACGTTCACCCGCATTTCGGGCGGACCGCCGTTGACCAAGGCGGTCAGCATCAAGATTCGTGGCGACGATTTTGGCGAACTGCGCGAGGCAACCGATTCCCTCGCGACCTACCTGGCCACGATCGAAGGCGTGAGTGACATCAGCGATGACGACAGCCCCGGCAGGGATCAGCTAACAATGCGACTGAACCACGAAGCGGTCCAGCAAAGCGGGCTGAATCCAGGCAGTGTTGCGCGAACCATCAGGCTCTACGTGGACGGTGAAATCGTCACCTTCCTGCAGGACAAGGGCGAGAAAGTCGAAGTGCGGGTGCGAGCACGGCCCGAGACGATGAGCGGCATCGACCAACTGCTCAATCAACCGGTGCCGCTGCCAACCGGTGGGCAGGTAGCGCTTCGCGAACTGGTTACGATCGAGACCGGCCCGAGCAAGGAGAGCATCCGGCACTACAACTTCCGCCGCACAATCACGCTTGAAGCCGACATCGATCGCGAGCGCCTCAACGAAGTGCAGGTAAACGACATGGTGGCCGCGCAGTGGGAAAAAGTGCGGCAGGAATTTCCGAATGTCACGCTGGATTTTTCCGGCGCACTTGACGATATTCAGGAGAGCCTGGACGCCATGCTGTTGCTGTTTATCTTTGGTATCGGTTTGATCTACCTGATTATCGGCACGCAGTTTCGCAGTTACCTGCAACCGTTGATGATTCTGGTCACCGTTCCACTCGCGTTTACCGGTGTCGTCATTGGTCTGATGGTGACGGGTAATCCAATGAGCCTCTATACGATGTACGGTGTGGTCGCCCTGACCGGCATCGCCGTTAACAGCGCGATTGTGCTGATCGATTCGGCCAACCAGCGCCTGCGCGCCGGGATGAGCGTGTTGCACGCCATCGTGTATGCGGCAAGAAGACGGGTGATCCCGATTCTGATCACGTCGTTTACCACCGTCGCCGGTTTGTTCTCGCTGGCGACCGGGCTTGGCGGCAAGTCCCTGCTCTGGGGTCCGGTGGCTTCTTCCATCATGTGGGGCCTGGCGGTGGCAACGGTCATGACCCTGTTCGTCATTCCGCTGATTTACCGCGCTGGTATGTCCCGTGCCGAACGTCGACTCGCAACCGCCGATTGATCCGGGAGGATTCCGGCACGGCGGTTCGCACATCGCCGCAACGCCCCGTCAGTGATCATGCCCTCCGTCTCCATGCACGTGGCCATGCGCGATTTCCTCGCCTGACGCGGCGCGCACATCCAGCACCGTCACCACGAAGCGCAACCCCGTGCCGGCAAGCGGGTGGTTGCCATCGATAAAGACTTCCTGTCCCTTTATCTTCTTGACCAGGAACATTCGCACCCGGCCTTCGCCGTCCCGCCACTGCAACTCGCCGCCCACTTTCACGCCGGGCGGGAACTCGCTCCTGCGAATAGTCTGCACCAGGCTTTCGTCACGTTCGCCAAACGCATCCCCTGGTTGCAGATCAAGCGTGACCCGGTAACCGGCGGTTTGCCCTTCCAGCGCTTCTTCGATCTTTGGCAGAACATTGCCATAGCCACCGTGCAGATAGGCTACCGGTTCTTTCCTGTCCTCAAGCAGCTTGCCGTGCAGTTCCGAGACTCTGAACCGTATTGTGACCGCGGAATTTTTTTCGATTTTCATACGCTGACAGAAATAATTGCGAAGACGTCATTATGAACGCAGTTGCGCCGCGCGAGTGTGGCGAAGCTTGAGTGAGTAGCCACGTCGAACGCGGTCGTTCAGGAACGGGCTTGCTTAACCACCAATCAACCGAATCCAGCTATTCGAGCGCCGGGCGCCAGTGTCTGGTTTGTGGAGCTTTTCGTAGCTGCCGAGGACCCTGGAGGCAGGCCATCAGTTCGGAAAGCTGAGGCCCTGCCATTAGACAACACCACCTGATGTCTGGCTTTCGGAGACTCTACAGTTGATTGGCAGGGTGGCAGGGTGGCAGGGGAACGGTACTGGCTCTGATTGCAATTGCAAGCCTGGGCGGCACCTGGCTTGGCCGAAATGCCACCCCGATGCGCGAACCGAGCATCCGTCCATCCGTGTCCAAGAGCTTCTGCAGGGACCGGCATCGCGTGGATCACCCAGCATACTGGCCTGAGATCGGGCCGGAATCTTTACCGGCGTTAGCGTATTCGAGGCGATTAAGAAAACCTTAAGCTTTCACTGATAGTGTGTAGCCTGCCCTTCCCTCTATATCAGTGTTTCAAACATGGCAGGTCCCCAATAGTGCGATACCCAGGCCCCAAGCACGGCCTCTCCCAAACGAAACTGATCGTTTTGACAGCGATCTTTCTGACCTTGACCGGGAATATTACATTTCTCGGGAAGGTGCTGGAGATGTATCCCTGGAGTGAAGGAAATTTCGGATTTCTGTTGTCAATCGGCATCGGCTTCGCTGCTGTTTTGACGCTACTCATGACAATGCTGAGTTGCATCATTCCAGCGCGGATTGTGGTCAGTGTTTTTATCATTCTGGCGGCAATAATCGGGTATTTTGCGGACCAGTTTGGAGCGGTTGTAGATACCGTCATGATTCAGAATGTGTTGGAAACCGATACCTCTGAAGCTGCGGACCTGTTGAACGCCGGCTTGATAATGAGGTTCATCTTCACTGGGATAATTCCGGCTGCTGCAATATGGCTTTGGCCATTTGCCTATTCGAATCGACTCCACGAACTGCAATACAAAGCGCAGTCGGCGGCCGGCGCAATCGCAATCATTCTATTGTGCGTGTTTAGCTTCAGCGATTCGTACGCCGGCTTGTTTCGCCTGCACAAACCGCTTCGCTACTATAGCAATCCGACATTTGCTCTTTATTCAATCGGCAAGTTCCTTGCTGCCACGAATGCAGTCGAAGCATTTGCAGAACCAGTCAGAATTCTGGAAGACGCCGAAATGCCTGGCGCTGACCCTGAGGCGGAATTGATCATTATGGTGGTAGGCGAAACCGCGCGAGCGAACCGGTTCTCATTAAACGGCTACACAAGGGATACCAATCCAGAATTGGAAAAAGAGGATCGTGTCGTTAGTTACACTCATATCTCCGCGTGTGGGACGTCTACTGCGATATCAGTGCCGTGCATGTTTGCACTGGACGGGCGAGATCAATTCGATCGGCGTACAGCGGAAAACAGCGAGAATGTGCTCGATGTCCTGATGCGTGCCGGAGTCAACGTCCTTTGGCGGGATAACAACTCCGGTTCAAAGGGAGTCGCGAATCGGGTGACGTTTGAAAATTTCACACAACCAGGGGTTAATCCCGTGTGTGACGCCGAGTGTCGCGACGTTGGAATGCTAAGTGGTCTACAGGAGTACATAGACGCACAAAGCGGCGACATCCTGATCGTATTACACCAGATGGGAAATCACGGCCCTGCGTACTTCAAGCGGTATCCGCCGGAATTCGAGCGGTTCACGCCAGCTTGCGGCTTCGAGGAGCTATCCCGCTGTACCGATGAAGAAATTGGTAATGCTTACGACAACGCAATCCTCTACACGGACTACTTCCTGTCCGAGGTTATATCTTTACTGAAAGCCAATACTCCGCGGTTCGAAACGGCGATGCTCTACGTCAGCGACCACGGCGAGTCGCTAGGCGAACATGGCCTGTACCTGCATGGGATGCCCTACGCTCTGGCGCCCGTTGAGCAGACGGACGTACCGGTCATCGTATGGATTGGCGACTCCTCCGATATCGAATTGAGCAGTGCGCTGAGTGTTAGAGATCAGGCAAACTCACACGACACCGTATTTCATTCACTGCTCTCCGCATTCGAGATAGCAGCCGAGATCCCGGTCAGTCCGGAAGCGCTATTCGTCGTAAATGAGCGCGAAGATTAGCTGCCGTCATATTGTTGGATCGCTAGGCGCGTTGATAGTCTGTTTGGTTTGGTTCGAACTGACGCCAACCGATATCTGGCTACAACAGCAGCTTTTCGACTTTACTGAACAGCAGTGGGTCGTCAGCAGCTCCGACTCCCTGGGACGGTTACTATTTTACGATGGCATTAAACGCATACTGATTACCTTTGGGCTTGGCCTGATGCTGTGCCTCATATTTATCCGCCGATTACCCGCCCTCAGTTCCTACAAGAGCGGGATGCGGATAGTCCTTTTGGCGCTGATTCTGGTTCCGGCCTGCATAGGCGCTTTGAAGAATACGACCAACGTCGCTTGCCCCCGAGACCTCAGTCAGTTCGGTGGCGACAGTGTGTACGCCGGCATCTTTGGCAGATATCAAAAGACCAACCAGAGCAAAGCGAAGTACAGGTGCTTTCCGGCTGGTCATGCCAGTGGCGGATTTGCCCTGTTGTCGCTGTTCTTTCTTTTTCAAGATTCCCGCAATCGCCGGCGCGCCCTGTTTGCAGCCCTGGCGACTGGCTGGATCATGGGCGCTTACAAAATGTTGATCGGGGACCACTTTCTCAGTCATACCGTAACGACGATGCTGTTGGCATGGCTGATCGTTAACGCGGTCGCGCTTGCGGACAGTCGAATTTTTCGGTCGGCTACGGATACGCTACCTCAAACCCGGTTTGGTCGCGAACACTCAGAAACTGACCAATAAAATCCAGCCGGAACGATGGGTTTCTGTCAGTTAGCCGAATAGGCACGGCATTTACGTACGCCCTTGATGGATTGAGTCATGGCATGAGCAACGAATCTGCTTTTCAACAGAAACTGATATTTCTGGATGTTATCAGTAACGGCGATAGCGTTACCTTCTGTTTCTGGCCGCAAACCGACGGTTTCGGTTCTCAATAGACCGTAACCCGATGGTCTGCTACCAACCGAAAAACAGCCGTTGAAGATCGACCCGGGCACTATCTCTGGTTTTCGCAGATTCTACGCTCAAGACAGCACCGTTCCATTACCAACCGACCGTGGCTCATCGCACCGTCGGAATGCAAAATCTCCGGCAACCAGACATCTGGGGGGCGTCGTCCAAGGCAGGGCCTCGGCTTCCCCGTGAAGCGAATCAAGGCCGCAAAGATTGCGTGTCAGACGCCCATTTGCCGTCGCCCGGCGTTCTGAAGCTGTTCAGTTTCTTCAGCAAACGCTCTGCGTCCGTTTCAACCGACAGACACCCGAGGTGCTTCTCGCTCAGAAACTGTCGGTCGGACATGTGTCTCAGAAATGCAAGTAACGGATCATAATAACCGGCCACATTAAGCAGCCCGACTGGCTTGCTGTGAATGCCGAGTTGCAGCCATGTGAACGTTTCGAATAGTTCATCCAGTGTTCCGATACCACCGGGCATTGCGATAAACGCGTCCGAGAGTTCGACCATGCGCTGCTTTCTTGCATGCATTGAGTCAACCACGATCATCTCGCTCAAGCCTTCATGCGCGAGCTCTTCGGTGCGCAGCCCCCTTGGTATAACGCCGGTGACCTTGCCCCCGGCGGCCAGCACCGCGTCGGCAAGCACCCCCATCAAGCCAACGCTGCCGCCGCCAAACACCAGCCTGATCTCGCGCCGGGCGAACAAGGCACCCAGTTCACGCGCGGCAACGGTGTACTCCGGGCGATCGCCGCTACTCGAACCGCAGTAAACGCACACACTCGCGGGCCAGTTGCCGATGCCGGTTGTCGCCTGCGCCGGGTTGGCGGGAGTCTCGCTCATTCCCGCCGAGTCCGCTTGCCAGGTCCCACCTTGCGCGCCTTGTCCCGGCGATTTGGTCCCGACGTATGACTCTTGTTGCCCACCGCCGCTTCCACCGGCAATGGCAACGCTGTCTGGTATTTCACCTGCTTGAGCGCGAAACTGGATTTGATGTTGCCCACGCCGGGAACACGCGACAGGAAATTCAGAACGAATTCCTCAAGCGCCTGAATGTCGGGCACAACGACGCGCAACAGATAGTCGGCCTCTCCCGTCATCAGATAACACTCCATCACTTCAGGACGTTCGCGAATCGCGTTCTCGAATATCTCCAGCGCTTTCTCGACCTGGCGTTCGAGTGCGACCTGAATGAAAACACTGACTTTCAGACCCACCTTGAGTGCATCGAGCAAAGACACATAGCGGCTGATGTAACCGGCCTGCTCGAGGGCGCGCACGCGCGCCAGGCAGGGTGACGGTGACAGTCCTACCGCGTGCGCCAGTTGAACATTGGACAAGCGCGCGTCCAGCTGCAGCAGGGAGAGGATTTTCCAGTCAATCGAATCGAGCAACATACCCAGCATATTATATTTCAAACAGGCGGATTTTCGGAATTATATGCTGTATGAACCCGGCAATCTCGCTTCAAACGAAACCCCATGCTTCGCAGAAAACGCTACCATCTTGCTACTAGTGACGCCCCGCATCGGGCGTGCCCACAGACCATCAGGTGATATTCATGACCGACTTATCCGAAGTGCAAGACTTGAACGTTTCCGCTTTCTGGCGTGTGCTGCCGCAGGATATGGACCCAGTGGAAACACGCGAATGGATCGATGCGTTCAAATCCATCGTCGAACTCGAGGGACCGGAACGAGCGACCTTTATCCTGATGAAGTTGCTCGAGCAGGCGCGCCGGTCGCGCGTGCCGATGCCGCCGGTGGTCAACACGCCCTACAGCAACACGATCTCTCTTGCCGACCAGCCCCAGTTTCCCGGAAATCCGGAAATCGAAGCGCGGCTGTCCGCTCTGGTTCGCTGGAATGCACTCGCGATGGTGGTACGCGCCAATCGCGCCCATCCGGAACTGGGTGGACACATCGCCACCTACGCCTCTTCGGCCGACCTGTTCGAAGTCGGCTACAACCATTTCTTCCGTGCCGGTCAGTCAGGCGACTGCATTTATTTCCAGCCCCATTCCGCACCGGGCGTTTATGCGCGCGCTTTCATGGAAGGCCGGTTGGGCGAGGAACAGCTTTCCAATTACCGGCAGGAAACCGGCGGCAAGGGACTCTCATCATATTGCCATCCCTGGCTGATGCCGGACTTCTGGCAGTTTCCGACCGGCTCCATGGGCCTGGGCCCACTCACCGCCATCTACCAGGCGCGCTTCATCCGCTATCTCGAGCATCGCGAGATCAAACCCGCCGACGACCGCAAGGTGTGGTGTTTCGTCGGCGACGGCGAAATGGACGAACCGGAGTCACTCGCCGGATTGTCGCTGGCCTCGCGCGAAGGTCTCGATAATCTGATTTTCGTGGTGAACTGCAACCTGCAGCGCCTTGACGGCCCGGTGCGCGGAAACGGCTCGGTGGTTCAGGAGCTCGAAGGCCTGTTCGGTGGCGCTGGCTGGAACGTCGTCAAGTTAATGTGGGGGTCGGACTGGGATCCGCTGTTCGCACGCGATACCGACAACATTATTCTGAAACGCCTGCACGAGACCGTTGACGGCGAGTTTCAGAAGTACGCTGCGACTGACGGCCAGTTCAACCGGGAGCACTTCTTCAACAAGTACCCCGAATTGCAGAGCCTTGTATCCCATTTGTCGGACGAAGATATCGACCGGCTCAAGCGTGGCGGACACGACCCGGTGAAAATCTACGCGGCCTACCATGCGGCTGCCAATCATAAAGGTCGCCCGACCGTCATCCTTGCCCAGACCAAGAAAGGCTACGGCATGGGCCATTGGGGCCAGGGGAAAATGACCGCGCACCAGCAAAAGAAACTTGAGATCGACGCCTTGCTGGCATTCCGCGACCGGTTCGCGTTGCCGATTTCGGATGACGATGTGGAGCACCTGCGCTTCAATCTGCCAGCGAAAGACAGTCCGGAGATGAAGTACCTGCACGCACGCCGCGAAGCGCTTGGCGGTTACCTTCCCGTACGCGCGAAAACATCCGACACGCTCGACGTGCCCGAATTGGCGGCATTCTCGAAGCTGCTCGGGGGCAGCGGCGACCGCGAGCAGTCGAGCACCATGGTGTTCGTGAACATGCTCTCGCAACTGCTGCGCGACAAGCAGTTCGGCAAGCACGTCGTGCCGATCGTGGCGGATGAAGCGCGCACTTTTGGCATGCAATCATTGTTCAGACAAGTCGCGATCTATTCGCCGTTCGGGCAGCTGTACGAGCCAGAGGACAAAGATGAGTTGCTCTACTACAAGGAGGCGAAGAACGGGCAAATCCTTGAAGAAGGCATCACCGAAGCCGGCGCCATTTCGTCCTGGCTCGCGGCCGCAACGTCTTACTCGGCGCACGGCATCCCGATGTTGCCGTTCTATGTGTTTTATTCCTGTTTCGGGTTCCAGCGCATCGGTGATCTGGTGTGGGCAGCGGGTGACTCGCGTGCCCGCGGCTTTTTGCTGGGCGCAACGGCGGGACGCACTACACTTTCCGGCGAAGGTTTGCAGCATGAAGACGGCTCCAGCCATCTGCTCTTCTCCACCGTTCCGAACTGTGTTGCCTACGACCCGACTTACGGTTACGAGGTCGTCACCATCATCCGCGATGGCATGCGCCGCATGCTGGAGGCGCAGGAAGACGTGTTCTATTACGTCACCATGATGAACGAGAATTATCAGCATCCGGCCATGCCGGAAGGGGCCGAAGAGGGCATTCTGAAAGGAATGTACCGCCTGCACCAGAGCAAGGCGAAAAAGCCTGTCGCGACGGCGCAACTGCTCGGCTCCGGTGCAATCCTTCGTGAAGTGCTGGCCGCAGCCGACTTGCTGGAAAAAGACTGGAAAGTCAGCGCTGATGTCTGGAGCGTGACCAGCTTTACCGAACTGCGCCGCGACGGCATGTCGGTCGAACGTGACAACCGCTATAACCCCGAGCGCGACCCGAAACCGTCATGGGTCGAGCGCTGCCTGAGCGATACAACCGGGCCGGTCATTGCATCTACCGATTACATGCGCTCCGTTGCCGACCTGATCCGCACCTGGGTGCCACGGCGCTACGTGACGCTGGGCACTGATGGTTTTGGCCGCAGCGACACGCGTGCCGCATTGCGCGACTTCTTCGAAGTCGATCGTCATCACGTTGTGATCGCCACACTGAAAGCGCTGGCGGACGAAGGCAGCATCGATCGCAAGCAAGTTAGCGAAGCGATCAGGAAATACGCGATATCAACGGACCGGCCGAATCCCTGGGACGTGTAAGCCCGAAGCTCAAGCACTGGCACGAATGTCATGCGGGCTCGCTTGCATCGGGCCAGTGCATGACCTTTGCGCAGGCAGGGTTGTTAGCCTCATATCAGGTATGTAAAACTCGCGGCCTGTCTATTCTCCTGTGCCGAAAGATCTGATGCGAATACTCCCCTTCCTTGCTGTCATTCTGGTCGCCTTTGTCACGACGACCGTCGCAGCCGACATGTCCAAAATGAAGAGATGGACAGGCGGTGCACCGCCACCGCTGGCACTGAAAGATCTCGATGGCCAGGAGCGCGCCCTCGCGGACTACCGTGGCAAGGTGGTGGTGCTGAATTTCTGGGCCACCTGGTGCGCGCCGTGCATCGAAGAAATGCCCTCGTTCGAACGCCTCGCCGAAAAACTCGCCGACGAACCGTTCGCACTGGTCACGGTGAACTTCGGAGAGAAACCGGCACGTATCACACCGTTTCTCAAAAAGATCAATGTCGACGTGCCAGTGCTGCTGGACACCGACATGCGCGCGTCGAAAGCCTGGGTGAAAAAAGGCCTGCCGACCACATACATTATCGATGCCGATCAGAACATTCGCTATCAGGTACTCGGTGAGATTGAGTGGGATGCGCCTGAAGTCGAGTCGAAAATACGGAATTTGTTGCCGAACAGATAGCCTGGCGCCCTGGCGTCGAATCACATCACTGTTACAAAGAACCAGACAATGAACAGACGTTCTTTCCTTCGGGACGGCGGCGCAGCACTGATCGCCACCACTCTGCTCCCACGATTGACTGTTGCCGCAACCCGCAGCCAAAACGCCGGAACGGTTGAGACCACCCGGTTCGAACCAACGCCACAGGACTGGCGCGTGTTTGAAGTAACAACCCGCATCGAAATGCTATCTGCCGCCGGCACGCCACGCGTCTGGCTGCCATTACCTTCCGCCCACAATGACGCATGGATGCGGTCGATGGACAACCAGTGGACAGGCAACGCGCGAACCGTGCGAACCGTAACCGAACCGCAATATGGCACACAGATGCTGTTTGCGGAGTGGGATGACAATGAGCCTGCGCCAGTGCTCAGCGTAACGAGCCGGTTTGCCACACGCGATCGAAAAACCGACTGGGACGCCCCCGGCGATCACCATCTATCAGATTCAGAACGACAGCTCTATACCGAAGCAACCCGATTGATCCCGACCGACGGAATAGTGCGTCGCACTGCGAGAGCAGCAGGCGGCGCCGCGCGCTCGGACGTTGACCAGGCACGAGCGATTTATGACTGGGTCGTCGACAATAGCGCGCGAGATCCAAAGACACGCGGTTGCGGACTCGGTGACATCGGCACCATGCTCGAGACAGGCAACCTCAGCGGAAAGTGCGCTGACATCAATACCCTGTTTGTCGGCATGTGCCGCGCGTTGGGCATTCCCGCCCGGGACGTTTACGGGGTGCGCGTTGCCGATTCGCGTTTTGGCTATCGCAGCCTCGGCAAGAGCGGGGATATCAGCAAGGCGCAGCATTGCCGTGCCGAAGTGTTTCTCGAAGACTACGGCTGGGTGCCGGCTGATCCGGCGGACGTGCGCAAGGTACTGCTGGAAGAGCGCCCCGGGCTGACAATGGAGCACCCACTGGTGCAACGGGTTCGGGCGCAATTGTTCGGTGCCTGGGAGACCAACTGGCTCGCCTACAATTTTGCGCATGACCTTGCATTACCGTTCTCAAACGGACCGGTAATCCCTTTCATGATGTATCCGCAAGGCGAAACCGCCGGCGGACACCTTGACAGCCTCGACCCGGACAGCTTCCGATACACCCTGACTTCGGTCGAGATCACCGCTTGACCAACGACACCGTTTTGAACAACCCGGTATCGGACAGCCCGATCCCGCGCGTGTCAATTGGCGCGCTGATAGACCGCTACGACCTGCTGTTGTTTGACGCCTATGGCGTGTTGGTGCACTCGGCCGGCGCCCTGTCGGGCGCGCAGACAACGATTACCCGATTGCGTGAATTGGGCAAGCCCTACGCCGTCCTCACCAACGACGCTTCCAAGCTGCCGGCATCAGCAGCGCAACGCTATCAAGGCTTCGGCCTCGATATCCCGGTCGACCGGATCATCTCTTCCGGGCTATTGCTGCGCGAATATTTCGACAAACACGACCTGCATGGCGCGGATTGCATTGTGCTCGGCACTGCTGACAGCAATCGGTTTGTCGAACAGGCTGGCGGTACGGTGGTGCCCGCCAGCAGTGCATGCGGTGTGCTCGTGGTGGGGGACGAAAACGGCTACAACTTCGTCGAAACAGTTGACGCGACGTTGTCGACGCTATTTACGGCGATTGACGCGGGGAAACCGGTGCGCCTTGTGCTGCCCAACCCCGATCTGATTTTTCCGCACGGGGAAAATAAGTTCGGGATTGCCGCGGGCAGTGTCGCACTGATCATTGAGGCAGCCCTGCGGCGCCGCTACCCGCAACGCCAGGATCTGGTGTTCGACCGACTCGGAAAACCAAAAGGGGATCTGTACGAAGCTGCAATGAACCGATTCGGCACGCGCAACGCGGTGATGATCGGAGATCAACTCGAAACCGATATTGCCGGGGCCGCCGCATGCGGGATCGACAGCGCCCTGATCGCCACCGGCGTATCGGTCGTGAATAATGCAACATCGGCAACATCCATCCGGCCGACCTACTGGATGCCTTCACTCAACGACGATTGATCCGGGCCCCTGCCTGATGCGCGATTACGCACGACAGGCCGCATCGCCAGAATGAACCAACGCCAACCG
>DATKYN010000152.1:0-5897 GCA_035528435.1 Burkholderiales bacterium | reverse complement strand
GCCGTCAGCATAACGACGGCACATGCAAAGTTCAGCATGAACTTCATTTTACTGCTCATTGAATGTCTCCTTTCACGGTTGTGTTTCTCGATGTTAGTGCAGCCCATCAACGCAGCCACACTCTTTTCCAGCATCTTAACCTGTTGCGGATTATTGCCTCGCCGCCGGATTCTCGAGCTGCTTGACGACACCGTCGATACCCAGCGTGTTGCCGCGTACCGGCGGGAACTCCTCGAACGATACCAGCCACTGTCTGGCACCGACCTCGTCGAAATACATGATCTCCCTTTGCCCCCCCTTGAGCCATGGAAGCAGGTTGTAACCATCAAGATGGTCCTTGTACTTCTTGCCATTGACGGTGTGGCTTGTCTTGAGTTTTTCCTTGATATCCGGCTCACCTACGGCGGCCAGCAAGGTGGGGATCATGTCCTCGCGTGAAGCAATGCCATGGTGGTGACACACATGGCGCCGAATGGCGTTTTCAATCCGCACTTCATTGTCATCCCCTTCTCAAGAATTACCTATTCACTAACGCGGACTGTCTCGTCAGTTCGCGCCTCGCAATCTCGAAGCTGATTATTTTGGAAACAAGAACTGAATCGTCCCGCCGACTGTCCAGTTCGGAGCACCGTCAGGATGGATGACGTTGTAATAGGCCTCGGCACGCAAATTCATGGGCTGCTTGCCGACCTGAATTATCTTGCCGAAGCCGCCGCCCAACGGCAGAGTCACTTTGTCGCCGGACTTGATCTCCCAGTCCACGGTAATGACCGAGTCGGTGAGCAAATACCAGCCATTGTCGAGGTTGTAGTTCACGAAAGGCTCGATCAGGGATTGATTTACGTCGCGTCGATTGTCCTCACCCGCAAATGACCACAGATGCCGGGCCAAACCGCCGTAAGTCCCCCAACTCGGCTGCACCAGTCCGACCACAGTTGGCCCCGCACTCCACTTGCCCGATCCAAGCCGGTCATCCGTCGCGGTCGGTGCGGTAATCGAACCACCGATACCCCATATCAGCTTGCCTTTGGTTTCGAGCGGATTAAAGAACAACGAGTAATTGATGTCGCCCAGTCCGGAAGTGCGACCACTCTCCGTCGTATCACCGATACCGGGATTACTCGGCAGCCCCGGCACGCCGCCCGGCGCATCGGCGAGCGGGATAATGATTCGGTTGACCAGGTTCCAGTCACCGACCGTCACTGGGAGAACAGGCTGGATACTGAGAGTGTTGGCATCCCCGTTGTCGGCACCGTTGTCGAAGCTGAACTTGAACGGCAAGCTGTACATCGAACTGATCGGGTTCTGCGTCGCAGCGCGCAGGCTGGCACCCGAATCACCCGAAGATTCTGACTGGGCCTGTGCAAACCCACCCCCTACCATCAGCGCGATGCTGAACGACGCTATCGCCTTGCAATACGCAGTGCTCGTAAAACGAGTCAATTTCATCCTGGTCTCCCATCCGACATTCACATCTAAACAACGTGTCCAAGCAAACAAACGCTCATCACGGGCCAACGCGTCGCTCCATGGCCGCACCTCATTGATGCGGTGTCACTGTTTTTTGGACCTGCCTTTACTCAATACCCAGCGAATCGAATCGATCAGCGCCTGATCGTCTACCGGTTTGAGAAAGTAACCGACCGCACCCAACTGTCTCGCTTGCTCCCGCGCCAAGTCGGAGTCGTGTGCGGTCATCAGGATTACCGGAATATTCCTGCCCCTGCTGGAAAGCAGTTCCGGCAGCTCAAACCCGCTCCCACCGATCATCAGAACATCGGCAATCACGCAGGCTCGTCTGTCATCGACATCGGCGTTGATGAACTGCTCGGCACTGGAGAAGGTCATCACTTTCATCCCCCAGCTGCGCATGAGCCGCGAAACAGCTCGCCGCACGGATGCATCGTCGTCGACAACATATACATAGCCGTCCTCCACTGATCCAGGCGCCATAGCCGACCCACTATCTGACAAATCGGACAATTTTGAATCGGGGCAGGCAAGAATATCGGCCGATCCAGTCTTGCTTCGTTGCAGACCAGGCACTTATAAGCCTGCCCATCATTCCCTCGTTCATGGTTACCCCATGCGCCAGCGCGCTTTCATCAGACCATCCGCACAGGGGCTTGGGCCACACTGTCTCAGAGACAGCAGGAACGAACCCACAACGGACTTACAATACTTTTATAGCGCGCTGCAAACGATCCGGCGATTGGACCAAAGTCCTACAGGCCGGCGATAAGGGAACCCAAGGCGAAATTGCCAGCGCGACAGGAACACGCGCAAGCGTGCAGGTCGCACCGGGCCAATGCGACTGGCAGGGCTCAGACATGTTCAGCTAATGAAGGCGCCAGCCACCGAAGCGCAGTGCCCGTTTCCCGGGCGCTACCGCGATAGCAACGATGAAAAATATCCTGGAACCGCTTGCGCCGGTGATCTTCCTTGCCCAACGCGCAGAACTGATGCCGGCCCTTGTTGTAAACGGGCAAACGGTTCGACTTGTTATCTGCTAGTCGAATTGCCCATCCGCGCCGCTGACACCCTCTTGCGCGGCAGCGCACAAGCGAACCAACGCCGCGAGCGAAGGCGAATCCGTCTTCTCCATTACGCGCGCGCGGTGAACTTTTACTGTTTTCTCGCTGATACCCAGTTGCGCCGCGATCTGTTTGTTCAGCAGCCCTGCCACCACCAGTTGCATGACTTCGCGCTCTCTGGCCGTGAGCGTGTCAAACCGATGCTGCATTTCTTCGTCCGCACGCCTTTGCGCGGCGAATTCACGTGATTTTTCGAGCGCACTCGTCAACGATGCGAACAATGCCTCCTCATCGACCGGTTTCGTCAGAAAATCGACCGCCCCGTGCTTCATCGCCTCAACGCCCGACGCAATATCGCCGTGCCCGGTGAGAAACACGACCGGAATTTTCCGCTGCCGCGCAGCAAGTTCCGACTGCAGCTCGAGGCCGTTCATTTCAGGCATTGCCAGGTCAAGCAGCAGACAACAGTTACCCTCGATCGGTGTTCTGGCAAGAAACTCACGCGCGCTGGAAAAGCTCTCGACGTTGAAGTTCCGGGCGCCCAGCAATCGCGCGAGCGCGGTGCGAACCGAGGCATCATCGTCGACGATGAAGATGGTCGCCAACGCTTTCACTTCTGTGCTTCCACCGAACTGCCATCGCGCAACGGAAGCGAAACGCGAAATATCGCACCGCCGGACGGGTCATTCTCCGCCACGATCTTGCCGCCGTGCAATTCGACGATGCGCCGGCAAATTGCAAGGCCCATCCCGAGGCCACCGTATCCCGCGGTTACGAGTGGATCGAACAGCTTCGGCAGCAGCGCGGCTGCAATCCCCGGCCCTTTGTCGCTGACCGAAACGATTAACTCTCTGGCGTGAATGCGTGAACGCACGAGAATCTTTCGCCGATCGTCGGATGTTGGCGCCACAACCTTGATTGCGTTTAGAAGAAGGTTCATGACAACTTGCTGCAATTGCACTTCATTTGCGTCGATTTGCGGAACATCATCGTCAAGCTCCAGAGTCAGCGAGATTCGATGCGCCTGAATCTCGCTGGTCAGCATATCAACAACTGAGTGAATCACATGGTTGATGTCAACGGGCTTTCGCACCGCCTCCTCTTTGCGCAGGAACGCGCGCAGCCCGCTCACCACTGCGCTGGCACGTTTATCGTCGGCGACGATATCCTCAACGATAGAACGTATTTCTTCTAGATCCGCAGAGCCCGACAAGAGCATGCGCCGCGCCGCCTGGGCATTGCTCAAAATAGCGGTCAGCGGCTGGCCAAGCTCATGAGCAAGCCCGGCGGCGACCTCGCCGAGTAATGTTACCCGCGTCAAGCGATCCAGTTCTCGCCGGGTCTCCTGTAGTTCGGTCAGCGCCTTGACACGTTCTGTCACGTCCGCACCAACACTGAGAATGCCCGTGTGAACGCCGTCTTCACCGGTGACGGCACCACTGGACCAGACCACTTCCAGGCGCGTGCCATCTTTCGTAAGGAAAGGAATTCGCGCTTGCAGCGACAACGCTCCGTCGAGCACATCCCGAATCATGTCCGCCGCACGCACCCGCTGATCGCCCGGCAGAAAATCGGTGAACTGACTGCCCAGTAACTCGCCTTCACCACGACCGCTTGCTTCCCGAAGAAACCGGTTCACATAATTAATGCGGCCATCTCGATCGAGGCCAGCCACGAACACCGGAACCGTATCGACGAGCATCTGCCAGCGTCGCTCCCCCGCACTGATCTGCCTGGCGTAACGGCTCGCAAGGAAGGCTTCGCTGACGAGTTCATACGTCATCGCAGCAACAATCGCCAGGAATGAAAAGCTGATCAGATAGGGCGTGCGCACGATGCCGGCATCGACGAGCGGGGTGTGAATGCCCGCCAGCAGAATAAATAGAGCCGACGCCCCGCCAACCATCGCGGCACGCCGCCGCTTACCGATTCGCCTGGCCCGGAACGATGCCTGAAGAATGTAAAACAAAACCAGAACGCTCGCCAGGTCGGACAGGACGATCCAGGAATTCCTCTCTCCCTGCGCGAGCACGAAGGTTTCGCCCCAGTAGGTCTGGTTGATTACCAGTTCTGAAATACTGGAAAAGACATAACCATCGCTGGGCAGAACAATGCCGAGCATGATGGCCATAACCCACATTGCAGTTATAGCCAGTGCCAGTGTCCTCGATGCAGTCCCGTAGTAAACATAGATGAACCAAACAAGGGACACCACAATCAGAAACGTACTGAATACCTGAACCTTGAGCACGCCAACGTAGGCCGGGATGTCTTCTGCGAACATCAGAAACAGTTCGCACACAGCATTGACAGCTGCGGAAAATGCCATCAACGCTGCAAGGCCGTAGACCAGGCGGTGCCGATCTCTCGCAAACAGCAGCACATGCATCAGCGCCATCATCAGGCACGCCGAGGCACACATCGACCAGAGAACAGTCAGTGGACTGATATCAGTCGGCATTGGTTTCCGTTCGCAGAATTCGCGGCGCCTGCCGTGTCCGGGCCGTCCGGCATTGCGCTAGCGGGACGTATGGCATCGCTCGAAGGCAGTGCGGACTCTCAACGGGGATGCGGTATTCGATCATCCTCATTGAAAAAACAGCAGCGCTCCAGCTAACGATGCCCGCCGGATGGGCCCATCGATGAGCCAAACTCGATGCGAGACCGGCACAAAAAAAGAGCCCGAAAAGCGGCGCTGTGGCGCACTTGGCAATGTTTATCATTATTGAGGTTTACAACAGCGGACTCATCAACTGTGCCGCATTTTCCAGAAAACGGGTGAACCGGTTGCGCTGGCGCCAGCGCTGAAGATCGATCGGCTCGGACTGCGACGCGTAACGCAGTTGCAGGTCGCGAACCGCGTTGCCGAAGCGCGCGTCATAAGCAATCATCGTGACTTCGAAATTCAGACGCAGGCTACGTATGTCCATATTAACGGTACCGAACAGCGTGGTCTCGCCATCGACGACCACGCTCTTGGTATGCAATAAACCGCCGTGAAAACGCAAGATACGCACACCCGCACTCAACAAGTCATCGTTGTATGCCCGGCTCGCATAGCGCACCAGTACGGAGTCGACTCGCTCGGGAACGATCAGCGTCACAGCGACACCGCGCCTTGCCGCGGCCTGCAGGGCCCCGATCATTCCCTCATCGGGGACGAAATAAGGCGTCGTCATGATGAGCTCGTGACGTGATGCGTAAATCGCCGTCAAGAAAAGCTGATATATCGCATCGCCTTCGTACCCCGGCCCCGAAGGAAGTACCTGCGCAACCGCCTGTCCGATAGCCGGTGGTAAATCGGCCTCGCTCTCGGGAATCAACCCATCGAGCGTCTCCCCGGTTTCGATCAGCCAGTCCCAG
>DATKYN010000151.1:0-6491 GCA_035528435.1 Burkholderiales bacterium | reverse complement strand
AACGAACCGTCACCAAAGCTCAGTGATTCCGCGTTCTCTTTTTTGTACCCGGCGATCAGACCGGCGCTCTTCGCTTCGGCCAGGAGCGTATCGGAAATGTCGGTCGCCAACGCACGCGCGCCCCGCGCGTTGAGATACTGCGCGTCCAGCCCATAACGCCCATCACCGACCGTCAACCAGTTCGCTCCGGGACAAGTCCGCAATAGCGGATCCGCAAGCCGGTACATACGCTCAAAGCGCCAGTGATTGATTGTGCCCGGCTTCAACCACGCCGCAGCATGGGCCGCTTTTTCCCCTTCACTGGCATAAGCGTCATACGCGTGCTCATGAGCGCTATAACTGGTTGCGATGTAATCCTGTACGTTCGCCATATCTATTACTTTATCTATTGCTCTCACTACGGTCAGGCCGAAACCCTGGGCAAGACTTTTCTGGGAAACTGTTGATGCAACACCCCTTGCCACAAAACCCTGAACCCGGCCCGCACACATACGTTTGCCACGTTAACGGCTTTCCACGCCCATGGCGAGGCAAGCATGGCAAAGGATGTCCGGTAAAGCGGGTTCAACGGCGTCTTGATCGAAAACAGGCTACTCAGAAATTTCCAACCGGTCAGCGCATCAAGATCATGCTGACCTGTTGTCTCCATATTTGCGCGGATGGCGACATCACCACTCGTAACACAACGCAGATTGAGACGTCGCGCCCGCAACGTGTACTCGTAATCCGCCCAGTATTGGGGGAGCAAACGGGGATAAAATCCTCCAAGCCGGCACATGTCACTCCAACGCAAGAAAAGTGCACGGGTAGGGAGGCAGTCGATTGTTTCCGTTGATCGCACTGTGCGAAACATGAATCGACGCATGTCTGCATGCACGCCGCTCTCGAGCGGCACGCTATTCTTCTGGCTCAACAGTCGGGCGCCAAGCAACGCACTCGGATGCCCCTCAAGGCAGGTGATCGCCCGCTCCAGGAAGTCTGGTTCGAAACCAATATCGTCGTTGGCAAGTAACACCAGATCGTCCGCCTTCGGCCCTTGATGCGACAGCCACTCATAGCCGCGTTGCATGCTTCCTGCCCACCACCAACTGCCATCGCCCTTGATGATGACGGCGCCCGGAACAGCTTGCGTCACCATATCGGCGGTTCCGTCAGTTGAGCCGTCATCAATAACGATCAACCGCGTGTGGGAATGCGTTTGCGCTGCAAAGCAAGCAATAAACTTGCGCGTAATCTCCCGGCGGTTGTGCACCGGCAGCAAAACAAACACTGTCGGACTATGAACCGAAGACATCGGTGGTCCTGTAGGCGCTCACCGCACCTCGCGCAAACGGCTCGTTAAAATACAACGATTGGGCGCGCAGCCATTCGCGTTGCGATTGGGTCATGTTTGTGGTTTGAGCGCGTCGATGATAATCGAGGTATAACGGAGCACGCCATCGCTGTTACGGCTGTCAAACCGCGCCGACCGTCTGATCATCCCGTCCTTCGGATCCCAGTCTGCCGATACAAAATGACCCTCGGAATCGAAGCATTCGAGCACACGGGTCTGGAACCCCGCGGCTTCGAGGAGTCGATTGAGGGTGTCACGCGTATACAGCACCTTGTGATCATCCGAACCTTCAGCCGAACCCATTGGTCTGACCGCATCGATATATTCCGGATCAGGATGCAATCCGTCGGGCACCGCAACGCGAAGCCGCCCCCCAGGGCTCAGATAAGTGAAACACTGCCGGGCGGCTGTCGCCGCCTGATCCGGCGTCAGATGCTCCCATACGTGTTCCGCCAGAATGGCGTCCACGCTGTTTGGCATGAAATATCGCTCCCAGTCTTTTTCGATCGTGATGTCCAGTTGATCCATATCGGTGAGCAGCCAGTCTTGAACATCGACACCACTGGACCCGAGCACGATCTTCAGAGGCCTTCTGCGCACCTGGGAACGCAGCGACCGTCTTCGTACCAGACGGCGCCATGCATCACGTATGCCTTTGGCGCCCTGCAGGGCCGAACTATGCGGCATATCGTTGCTTCGCCACTACGCCACCGCTTCGATCTGTTCGGCAATGCGGTCAATCGCTCTGCCGTCGGCCGGCCCAAAATACTTTCGTGTAAAGGCCATCATGGCTTCTTCATAGCGCTTTCTCGCCGACGCATCTGATGCGAGCGAGTTGATTGCGCCCACAGCCTCGTCCGGTGTTGTCACGAGCACTGCCGCACCCTCTTCTTCGGGAGACGGGAAAACACGGTGCCGCGCGCCCAGCCTCACAACCACCGGCAAGACGCCCGCCGCAGCTGCCTCTGACAGGACAGTCGAATACAGTCCGACAACCAATACAGAGGCGCCAATTACTGCATCAAGCGGGAACTCCCTTGAAGCGGTGACCCGCAACTGCGCCGGCCATTGTTTGGCCAGTCGATCGAAATCAGTCGCCTTATCAGCCGGATGCAATCGAACGAGAACGCGAAGGTGTTGATTCGCTCGAAGCGCACGGTCTACGATCGCAGTCAGAGTTGCGTAGTCCTGTCGCGAGATACTGGCGCACTCCGGTTGCGATATGACAGTAATGACAGGCCCGCCGTCCGCAAACAATTTGTGACTGGACTGCGACTGGCCCCGGGCAAGTTTGTCCATGAGCGGGCTGCCCGTGACAACATACTGACAATCGGGCGACGGGCCGCGCAAACGCTCGACAAACCCATCTCCCCACATCAACATCTTGTCATACGGCATCTCGTAATAGCCCGGACTTAATAGCCCCGCCCGCCCGTACTGAAGACGCACCGTGGCGACGCCAAGTGCCCGCGCGGCACGCGCCAGTATTTCCTCCTGAAAACTCGCCGCTTCCGCGAAAACAACCGCACGTGGCCGGTGCCGCCGCAGTGTCCCAAGCGCATCCAGAAGCGAAACGACGGCAACCGAATAGAGCGCAAAAACCGACCTCGGCGGCCGATTGATCCCGCTCCGGCGTAACCGCTCCGGCGTGCGCTCGCAGACTTTCAGGCCATGGCGCGCGGCCGCGTCCTCAACCCCGTATCCAGGCTCGCAAAAAATTGCACAGCGCTGACTGCCGAGCTTCTCAATGACCGGTTGAAAAAAATCGATAAACCGCGGACGCAAGGCATGGAACACAAACTCGGGGCCATGCCCGGTGTCTCGGCGCACCCCGGACCGAAGCCCGGCTTCGATCAAGCGCAGAAGCGCTTTCACGTAGCGCCACGTATCGCGGAACGGAGTCGCCGCTACCCGAGGCAGGAGCCACTCGGAAAAAGCACTGCGATCACCGCTTGCTTGCGCAAGCCCGTCCAAACGGCCGGGATCGAGCAAGGCCTCCTGATACACGCGACGCTCAAGCGCACCGCGAAGCGATACGTTCTCGTAGAAAAAGGCGTCCGGATACATCTTTTCAATGGCGGCGAACCCCCGCCGGATCGCATGCGTCAAACGCTCCAGCGAACTGCCCTCAACAATCCCTGCTGACCCGGCACCCATCAATTCTTTACGAGGTCTTCTGCTAGAACCAGAGCATGTCGATTCAGCGAGCGGCACAATTGCTTGCCCAGAACAGCGTCGAGAGACGCCGCGTCCATGCCTTCACCGTCGTCGGTTCGCAAAAGTGCAACATCCGCCCGCGAAATGACCGTGCCGCTTGGCATCGGGCGAGCGGCCACAATGCGCTTTTTCTGGAATTGCCGATAGCGTTTGTCGTCTTCGTCGAAGGGCAGAGGTGATCCGCTTCCCAGGGCGCGCAGCCCGGTGCGCACTCCGGAAACATAGGTGGCAAGCTGATCGGGGTTTAGTGCCGCCTGGTAGTCAAGACCTTTCTCCGCACGGTTCAACGTGAAGTGCTTTTCCAGCACACAGGCTCCGGCCCCCAATGCAAGCAGGTCCACCACGCCTGCGAACGGATCATCCCCATCGGTGTGGTCCGCGTAACCGACGAGCGCGCCGAACGCCTGTTTGAGCACGCCGATGCGCCGAATGTCCGCCTTGTCGATCCGCGTCGGAAACGCCTGAATGCCATGCATCAGGACAACGCGGCTGCCACCATGATCCAGAACGACGGACAGTGCTTTACCAACCTCATCCAGGCGCGAAGCGCCGGTTCCCAGCGTAAAGAACACGCCCGACCCGGCTGCCAACTCCAGCATCTCCCGGTTGCCCAGATCCGCAGAGTTGAATTTGACCCCGTCCACTCCGAGTTTCAAGGCCAGTTCAAGACTTGGAAAATCGTAAGCGCACGCGAACACCGGCAACGCCAGTTTGCGGCACTGAGCAACCAGATCTTCCCATTGGTTTGCGCTGAATTCGATTTTTTCCAGCACACTTTTCAGGCGGTGATGGTCCACCACATTCGCGGGTGAATGGAAAATCTGCAACTGGACAGCATCGACCTGGGCGTTGTGCGCCACCGCGATCAATTCCCTGGCTTTTCCAATATCGCCGTCATGCGCGCAGGCCATCTCTGCAATGATAAAAGCCGATCCGTCGGCAATCGTTCTATTGCCGACCTCAACCTTCCGCTCCGGGAGTGCAGGCCCCGCCATCAACTCGCACCCACTTCCGGCTGGGCACACTGTTCAGAGAACGAGACAATCTTTTCGGTCACGGCTTCCAGTGTTCGGCGTTGTGCATCTCCCATTCGCATCATCGGCTGACGTTCATGCGGAGGGCAAAGTCCTGCCATCGCCATCGCTTCGCGCAGCGCAAGATGCCACCCGAGGTCTACCGCCACATCGAAGAACGGTTTCTCGTATTCGGTGACAATCGCCTGCGCCTGCTCGTGGCTGCCCGCCGCTACCAGTCTCGCGAACTCCAGCTCGATCGCCGGTGCAAAATTTCCGATACTGGCCAGATAGGCAATCTGGCCGTGTTCGCGGGCGGCCAGGTGGGTCGCCATCCCGCCGCGCCCACCTACAACGGCACTGTTGCCGGCAAATAGTCGGTTAAGCTGGCTGATCGTTTCGGCATCGCCGCTCTCTTCTTTCAGCCCAACGGCGTTATCACAAGCGAGTATGCGCTCCACCAATCGGGGAGAATACTGCACGGAGGGCGCTTCGAACGCACGGCCGGCACGGATCGGCATCTCGTGAATCATGACGCCAAGACCGGCCGCGGCGCAAACGTCCTCGAAAAAGCGGGCGATCGACTCTTCGCCGTAGAAGCGGTCCGGATAGACCGCAAGAATCGCATCGGCACCATCGTCGGCCGCGGCGTTTGCAAACTCGATCGCCTGACTCGTCGGTCCGGTACTGGGAGTTGTCACAATCACCACTGCGCGACCTACCGCTGTCTGGGCGACGATCCGGTTAACACGCAACATTTCGGGCACGGTGAGCACGTCGTATCGGCTGCTGCCGACCGTGCACATCAGCGTGCCGACGCCGGCCCCGACAAGATATTCAACGTATTCCGAAATCGCCGTTTCATCGAGCATTCCATCTTGCCGGAACATCGCCAATACCGGCACGACGGTACCGACAACACGGCTGGAAAGCCGGGCAGCCTTGTTTTTATCCATCATTTTTTATCATCCATACGTTGTATCAGACGCGCTGCGCAAACTTCGAACAAGGGTAGATTCAACCGTGTTGAACGCCGGTCCAGTGGACCTCATCACGATTCAACATCAGATGCGACAACTCGCCGAACCTGCTCCTGTTCGTGTTGCGCTTGTCGCTCCTGCTTGAGCCTGAGAATTACGCCGTTCGCTTCTTGCTCCGCGCGTTCGGCAGCACTCACCTGGTAGCCTACCGGGTTGTAGGCCAACTGCGAAGATTCGGCACCGGAGCGCGCGACGCGTCCAGCCGTGAGTTGTGCCGCACACTTTACGAAGCTCATTGCGTCCTCGATCAACTGGTCTCGCGTCAGCACCTGATCGCCGTGCTCATAACCGATTAGAGGATGGTGAAGAATCGTCTGGTGCCGGACCAGTGAGGTCAGCATTCTTATGTGAAGGTTCTGGTTGGAGCCAACCTCGCTGATCACCAGCGGTGCGGCAAGGCGGTCGGCCAGGGCATAGTCGTCGCGGCGCAAATATCGCGTTCTTTCCAGAAATCGTTGATAAACCGAGTGCAGATCCCCGCGTTCGGCCGGGCTGTATGCGGCAAGAAGCACCGCATCGACATTCACCAGATTGTTGTGCTGCTGAACGAACAGATCTTTCTCGGATTTGATGATACAGCGATAGTCATCCCGTGAGCCCGGCTTGACCGGACAAACGTCACACGCGATGCATCGGTAGATTTCCGACTCACTGAAGTCGCGCACGTCAAACGTTACGGCGGGTGTAGTCGATTCAATCTCGCGGCAAAGTTCCTTTACAAACTCCACCCCGCGTTTCTGGGCAACATCCTGCAACATCCAGACGCCGATGCGAATCTTTCCCGTTATATGGAAATCCCGCCCCAGTTCCTGCTGCTGCAGGCAGCTGGCAAGACGCTTGCCTGTCGCAACGGCGGTTTCGATGCCATAGTCATCCCGATAGAGTGTG
>DATKYN010000150.1:0-17830 GCA_035528435.1 Burkholderiales bacterium | reverse complement strand
GTTTTGCCACCATGAATGACAACCTGGCGATCCTTGCCGTCCTTACCTTTTGCAGTGGTCAGAATTGGCGGGCTGACCGCGTCCAGATCCCATACGTCATGGGCGATGTACTGGTAATGCCACTTGTAGGCACCGCTATGAAGATCTACCGCAATCATTGAGTTGGTGTAGAGATTGTCACCGGGCCGGATGTCGCCATACAGATCGGGCGAAGGGTTTCCAGCGACGAAGAACACCGTGTTGGTTTCGCGGTCGATTGCAGGGGTCATCCATACGCCGCCACCGAGGGTCTTGTAAAAGGAACCGCCTCTTTCGGCCAGCATGCGCTTTTCAGCTGCGATGTCGCGCAACATGTTGCGCCCGGTCGCGTCGTGGGTGGCCCAGACGCCCTCATGCCCGAGTTCCGGGATGGTATAAAACGTCCAGAGCTGAACGCCGGTCTCGGCGTCAAATGCCTTGACGAAGCCGCGAACGCCATACTCGCCGCCGTTGGTGCCGATCAGCACCTTGCCGTCAGCCGCCACCGGTGCCATCGTTTCCGAGTAGCCCAGTTCCGGATCTTCAATCTGTGTTTCCCAAAGCTTCGCGCCGGTCTTGGCGTCGAGTGCAACCAGCTTGGCGTCAAGCGTGCCCATGAACAGCCTGCCGTCGAGCGCCGCAACACCACGGTTGTTCGGTCCGCAGCAGTAGACGGTGATCGGGCCCATCGGGTGAATGTAATGCCAGTATTCCTCACCCGTTGTGGCATCGATTGCATACACATGGTTATAGGAGGTGGTCAGGAACATCACGCCATCGACAACCAGCGGCGCGGTTTCCATCGACTCCAACACCTCGGTCTGGAAAATAAACGCAGGCCGCAGCTTTTTGACATTCCGGTGGTTGATCTGTTTGCCCGGGAAAAAGCGGGTCTGGGAATAGCCGCCATTAACTTGCAGCCAGTCGGTCTTTTCCTTGTCGGCGCCATCCAGGCGGTCCTGCGTTACGGCACCCAGGTCGCTTGACATCGGCTTTGCAGCCGTCGTGGCGCCGCCACTGATTTCTTGTGCCGAGGCGAGGTTCACACCACCAACGAGCGCCATCGACGCGGCCAGCATCAGGGATTTACTGATGAGATTCATGATATTGAGGTCTCCCGAAGAGATAATTGATTGGCTTGACGAACGATTGGGTTCGTCTTCGCACACGCCCGCTTGTGTATTGGGTTAAGGAACACGACTATGCTCCGTCGTAATTGCGGGGCGAATCACTATAGTGGACAATCCGTGCCGCGGCAAGGTTGTGAGATTGCCTAACAGGCTAATTTTTATACTGGAATTAGATGAAACGAATCACCAACGCTGTCTTTGCTACCGGCGTCTGTCTGACACTGCTTTTACCGTTACCGGCAGTCGGTGATCAGGGCAGCCCGGCTGTTTATACGCTTAATGCGCAGCTGCTGGCAGGCGCGAGAGCTGGCGACGCCGATGGCGTGCGCCGCGTGATTGAGCAAGGCGCGTCGATCAATGCCCGCAACCGGGGTGGAAACACGGCTTTGTTGCTGTTCGCGCAAGAAGGCAACCTTGAAATGGTTGCGTACCTGCTGGATAGAGGCGGTGCAGTCGATCTGGCAAATCTTGAGAAAGTGACACCGTTGATGGCCGCTGCGCATGGCGGTTACGCAGATATCGTTGGCTTGCTGATAGAGCGTGGCGCGAGCCTCGATGCGCAAGATCAGGTATTCAAGACGGCGATGGTGTACGCGGCCGCTGCCGGCAACGATGACGTGGTCGGGCTTCTGCTCGAAGCCGGTGTAGACGTCAATCAGCGCTATCGCCACCAGTTGACCGCCCTGATGTGGGCGGCGGGCTATGGGGAGGTCGACGCCGTGCGCGTTCTGTTGGGCAGTGGCGCTGACCCGGACTTGCGCGATGATCGTGGCAAGACTGCGCTCGATATCGGACAGGACGCGGGATACGACGACGTTACCGATCTGCTGGAAGCTGCGGCCCCCTGATGCAACCCGGCAAGCCCGGAAGTACTGCTTTTTCCTGCGGACCTGATTCCGGCAGATACTGATTCAGACCCCGATCACGCGTACCGGGGAACGATCCAGACCAGTGCGCCCACGGCGGCAAACAACATGGCCAGGTGCAACCATGTCCACATCCGGTACCGCCGTGCCAGACGCTCGGGGTCGAGATCGGATATCAGGAACAGGCGGCCGCTACGTGGCTTTTGAAGGACGTTGGTCCCCGATTGCAGCCGCACGTGCCGGTGTTCCTTTACGACATCGCGGCGCGCCTGTTGACGCGCCAGCATCCATTCCTGCTCGTTGATCTCGCCGTCGCCGTCCAGGTCAAACCGGTCCAGCAGTTGTGCCTTGTCTTCCTTCCACGTCGTCAATAGCGCCGCAACATCGCGCCGTTGGTCCAGATTGCTGTTGGCGCCACCGACCGTGGAGAACTGGCCGAGTACGTAAATCCTTGCCTGCGGCAGCAACAGCCACTCAGTGTAGCGGTACTCCCCCTGTACCCAGCGCTCCTTGCGCTTGGCAATCACCTCCGCGTGTTCGGGGTCAACCGTACAGCGCCCGGAGCCATCGTCCAGGATGAAGCTCTCTTCGCTGCGGCCGCTGTTGACGCGCTCCCATTTGTTGCCGCCGGCTTTCCTCTCGATGATAAATCGGTACCAGATACACGGCAGCAACGTGCAGCGTGACAGGACGGGTCCGCCGGGATGATGATGGCCGCGCCCGATCAGTTCGACATAGCCTTGCGCCGCCGAAGCGATTCTTGATGTTGGGGTATCGCCGATGAACCGGGCGCGCCGGTAACTCATTACCCAGGCCGCCGCGGCGAGAACGGCAATACTCGCCAGTGTAGCGACCCATGCCTCCCTCGTGCGTACCTGAAAGCCAATTAACAGCAGTATCAGGTAACCGCCGACGGTCAGCGGTTCGATGATCTTGAGGCGCAGCGATTGCAGCATCAGTAGTCTGGTCGGTCAGGCGCGGCCCTCCCGGGCCGCACGTGCTATAGACGCTCTGTGAGTCGGAGTCTGGTTGTCGCTGGATCAGGCGAACATCTGTTTCATGTCGACGTCCCGGAGTTCTTCTTTTTCGAATTCGAGCAGATCGAAGGGCCGGAAGCTGAACAGGCGCGCGATGATGATGTCGGGGAACTGTTCGATGCGCACATTGTTGATGTTTACGCTGTCGTTGTAGAACTCACGCCGGTCGGCGATGCTGTTTTCCAGTCCGGTAATGCGGGCCAGCAGATGCTGAAACGTTTCGACCGCTTTCAGTTCCGGATAAGCTTCAAAAGTTGCAAAAATATTGCCGAGTCCGCCGCGCAACATCGACTCTGCCTGCCCGAGTGCGGGAATATCCTGCTTCACTCTCGCATCCTGGACGCGCGAGCGCGCCTCGGTCACACGTTGCAGTGTGTCCTGTTCGAATTGTTTGTATTGCTTGCAGGTTTCGACCAGTTTTGGCAATTCATCGTGACGCTGCTTGAGCAGCACGTCGATATTGGACCAGGCCTTGGATACGGCATGCTTGATCGTCACCAGGCTGTTGTAAACCATGATGGTCCAGACCAGAACAACTGCAACGATGGCCAGAATGATAATGATGTTGACGTCCATTTCTTCTCCTGGAGGATGTGACTCAGTGTTGTAAGGTCCGGGCTGTCCGAGCCTGGTTCCGATGCTGGCAGATCGCAGTCAGCCAGCAGCAAGTTCGTTCATCGCTGCAACTGTGCGAACGATGCCCCGTTTGTATGCACTGCCAATGCCGCCTGACGCCACTTGAGGCCCATATGCGCGCAATTTCAGCGGCCGCCGGCAGGCTGTGCGAACATTACGAAAAATCACGCAGGATTCCTGCCAACATAACCGGGAGTGGGGGAGATGGAATACGAAACAATCGTCTTTGAAGAAGACGACGCAATCGCGACGATTACGCTGAACCGGCCGGATGACGGCAACATGTTCAATGCCACCATGTGCCACGAGATTCGCGACTGTATCGAGGCAATTCGCCGTGAGACGCGTACCCGCGTGGTGGTGCTGACCGGCGCGGGCGACCGGTTTTTCTGTATTGGCGGGCGCAAGGAGGGTATGGAGGACACGCATCTCTATGCCGGCGTGCTGCCCACACTGGAAATGTACGAAGCGATCGACCGGCTGCAAAAGCCGGTGATCGCCAGCATCAACGGCTACGCAGTTGGCGGCGGCAACGTGTTGCAGATGGTGTGCGATCTGACGATTGCCAAGCAGAGCGCGGTGTTTCGCCAGGTCGGCCCGATGATGGGATCGTTCGATGCGGGTTACGGCACCTGGTATCTCGAAGACATTGTCGGTAAGAAACGCGCCAAGGACATCTGGTACACCAATCCCCGGATCAGCGCTGCCGAAGCGCTCGACATGGGTTTGATCAACCGGGTTGTACCGGATGAAAAACTCGCCGAAGAGACGCGCAAGTACGCGCTCGAAGTAGCGAAACGCGGGAGTTTCGCGCTGGCCTCGATCAAGGGCGCGTTCAACGCGCGCCACGGCGGCGTGTCCGGTTTGTCGCGCGTGACGCATGACTTGTTGCTGCGCCCGTATCTGGAAACCGGAGAGTCCAAAGAGTTACGCAGCGCGTTCGCCGAGAAACGCGAGCCGGACGCCGACAGGTTCGGCAAGTAGAAGCAGGCATTTTCCAAATGCGCGCCTTCCTGACCTTGCACGACCCTGCCAGAGCCGCTGCGTATTACGACAGCGGTGTGTGGGCTGACGATACGTTCTATTCGTTGCTGTCAGAACATGCTGTGCAACGCCCGGACGCGATCGCGGTGCGTGACCGCTACCGTGTTGTCGACTGGAAAACGCTGAAAGCCTGGACCGACGCCACGGCGGCCGATTTGCATGCACAGGGGCTGGTGCAGGGCGACCGGGTTTGCCTCTGGATGTCTAATCGTATCGAAGCCGTTGTCGCTTTTCTGGCCTGTTCCCGCCAGGGCTACGCGTGCAATCCGTCGCTGCACCGGACCAACACCAGCGGCGAAGTCGTCAGTCTGCTGAACCGCCTGGAGGCAGCGGCCCTGGTGACCGAACCGGGCTGGGGTGCCGATGGCGGCGCGACAAACACGGATGCGCTACGGGCCGAGGTGGGCAGTTTGCGCACGGTGTATACGCCGCAGACTTTTCCGCAACCCGGCGCGCAGCCAACGGCTCCCGCGGTGACAAATCCTGACCTTGTCAGCTATCTGGCGTTCACTTCCGGCACCACCGGTAATCCAAAATGCGTCATGCATTCGTGCAACACGATCCTGGCGAATGCGCGCGACCTGGTGAAGGACTGGCAGGTCGGCGCCGACGCGCGTCTACTGACCTTGAGTCCGGTTTCGCATCACATTGCCTGGGTTGGCGCCAGCCAGTGGTTGCTGAGTGGTTGTGCTTTTGTCCTTGGTGATCCGCCTGAGGGACAGACGCAGCTGGACTGGATTGCGGAAACCGGCGCAACCTATGTGCTGGGTGTTCCCACCCACGCGATGGATGTGCTGGCGCAATGTCGTGACGCCGGTAGTGATGGCATCGGCAAGGTTCAGGTTTTCTACATGGCAGGGGCGGCCATCCCGCCGAGCGTTGCCGAGGCGTTCGTGCAACTTGGTATTACGCCGCAGAACGTTTATGGCATGACGGAAAACTCCTCGCATCAGTACACACACCGCGATGACGCCTTCGATATTGTCGTCGGCACTACCGGGCGCGGCGGTCGCGCCTACGAGGTGCGCATTTTCGATGCGGGCAACAGCAATGTCGAGGTGGAGAAGGGTGTTGTCGGGCAGATCGGCGGACGCGGCGGCGCATTGATGCTCGGCTACTATGGCAACCAGGAAGCAACGGCCGCCAGTTTCAACGACAGTGGCTGGTTTCTGTCGGGCGATCTTGGCTCGGTCGACGCGCACGGCAATCTGAAAATCGAAGGCCGGCTCAAGGATCTGATCATACGCGGCGGGCACAACATCTACCCGGCAGAAATCGAAGCGCTGGCGCTACGGCACGACCGGGTCGACAAGGCTGCGGCGTTCCCGGTGGCGGACGAGCGCCTCGGCGAGAAGGTCTGTCTTGCCATCATCGGATCTGCCGAAGCGGAGGCGTTGTTGCAGCATCTGGCGGCCGAAGGGCTGTCGAAATACGATATGCCCGAATATTTTCTGATTCTGAAGAGTTTCCCGCTGACCGCCAGCGGAAAAATTCTCAAACGTGAACTGGTGACCATGGCACAACGCGGCGACATCGAGCCGGTTGCGATCCGGTTTCAGGCGAAGAGGGAGAGTGCTTGATGGTGGTGGAACTGTCACGTCGCGATGAAGCGGCGCTGATTACCCTGAACCGGCCGGAGGCGCTCAACGCGCTTTCGTTTTCGATTCTGGATGAACTCGGTTCGGCGTTTGATCAGGTCGCGGCATCGGATGCGCGCACACTGTTGATTACCGGTGCCGGCAGCAAGGCGTTCTGTGCCGGGGCCGACATCAAGGAGCTGCGCAATCGTGACCTGTTGTCACAAAAACGTGGTGCCGAGAAAGGCCAGATGGTGTTCTCGAAACTGGCAACGTTGCCGATGCCCTCGGTCGCGGTCATCAATGGTTATGCCTTTGGCGGTGGACTCGAGCTGGCGATGGCTTGTACCTTCCGGCTCGCCACGTCGAATGCCCGGCTGGGGCTTCCGGAAATCAAGCTGGGTCTGATCCCCGGTTATGGCGGCACCCAGCGCTTGCCAAGGCTGGTGGGTGAGGCGCGTGCGCTCGAGATGATCATGACCGGGCGCGCGGTAAAGCCCGACGAAGCCGAGCGCATTGGCCTGATCAACCGGATTGTCGAGGGCGATCCGATCGAGCAGGCGCTGGAATTTTCGCGAGAGTTCAGTGGTTACAGTTTGCCGGCGCTGGGTTTCGCGCGCTCTGCGGTGACGCGAGCGCTCGATGTATCGCTGGAAGAGGGATTGCGCATCGAATCGGATCTGTCGACGCTCGCGTTTCGCATGAAGGATGCGGAAGAGGGCATGGCGGCATTCGAAGAAAAACGAAAGCCGAAGTTCGGTGATGAATAAATACGGCTGCGGCTGCGATGGATGCACCTGGGGCAGCGCAAGCACGGTCTCCGGTCTGCCGTTACCGCGTCGACCGTTTCACTCAATGGCTGAATTAGCCGCGGCTGGATTAGCCGTTCAAGCCGATGGCGGACAGGACACAACGCACAAATGAAACTTTTTGACCAACTGGCACGCCAGCGTAACTGGCCCGAGGAAGAGCGCCTTGTTCTCGATCAGGTGCAAAAGATCGCCGACGAGATCATCGCGCCCAATGCCGCACGGTTCGACGAAACCGGCGAATACCCGCGGGAAAGCGTCGATGCGCTGATGGCGATCGGCCTGAACGGCATTTTCATTCCGGCGCAATACGGCGGCACGCCAATGTCGTATGCGCTCTACCTCGAATGCGTAAAGCTCATTGCTGCTGCCTGTGCGGCAACGGGTGTGATCTACGCAACCAGTTTCAACGGCGTCAAGCCGCTGGTCGATTTTGGCAACGAAGAGCAGAAAAAGCGGCTGTTGCCACGTATCGCCGAAGGTGGCATCGGCGCCATTGCCATCACCGAGCAGACTGCAGGGTCGGACGCAACCGGCATGCAAACGCGCTTCACGCCCGATGGTGACGATATCGTCATCAATGGTTCGAAGACGTTTATCAGCAACGGTAACGTGGCGGAGTTGATTTTTCTGTTCGGCAAATGGTCGGAGATCGACGATCGCAAGGCGGCGATGTCGGCGCTGATAGTGGAAAAAGACACACCGGGCTGCACCGTTCTGCGCACCGAGAAGAAGATGGGCCACCGGGCCGCGCCGACGGTGGCGTTGTCGTTCGAGAACTGCCGCGTGCCGCGCGCCAATCTGATCGGAGAACCCGGCAGCGGGCTGGCGACCTTGCTGGTGGCCCTCAACAAGTCCCGGCCCAGTATGGCGGCCCATGCGTTCGGCATCGCCCGCGCCGCATTTGACGACATCGTCAGTTACACCAACGAGCGCAAGCAATCGGGGCGCAACATCATCGACTTTCAGGGCAACCAGTTTCTGATTGCGGATCTTGCCAGCGAGCTGGCGATGACCGAGCTATGGCTCGACTATGTCGGCGGGCTGGTTGATGCGGATGCCCCGGATTTCGGGCTGGAGGCCTCAATTGCCAAATTGCGCGCTTCGGACCTGGCAATGCGCATGGCGACCGAGGCGGTACAGATGCACGGCGGCTATGGTTATTGTTCGGACTATCGCGTCGAGCGCCTGATGCGCGACGCGAAAGTGACGCAGATCTGGGAAGGCACCAACCAGATCCATCGCCAGTACATCGGCCGCAGTTTCAAGATCAAATGACGCAGGCGATTCGCAAGGTCGGGGTATGTGGCGCGGCCGGCACCATGGGTGCGGGCATCGCAATCGTGACGGCGCGTGCCGGTTTCGAAACCGTGTGCTACGACCTCAAGCCCGAGGCACTCGACGCCGCGGGCAAACAGACCGCTGCGTTCTTCGATAAATCGGTCGGCCGTGGCAAGATGGCCAGCGAGGATCGCGACGCGGTGCTGGCCCGCATGCACACCACTTCCAGTCTCGATGCCCTGGCCGATTGCGATCTCGTGATCGAGGCGGTGTTCGAAGACCTCAAGACCAAGCAGCAACTGTTTACGGCGCTCGATCCGATCTGCGCGCCGCAAACGATCTTCGCATCCAACACGTCGACACTGTCGATCACGGAAATTGCATCCGGCTGCGGGCGCGAAGACCGTGTCGTCGGCATGCATTTCTGTTTGCCCGCGCAACTGATGAAACTCATCGAGATGTCGCCGGGCATGAACACCTCGCAACAAACGTTTGACGCCGCCTGGGCGTTCGCCGAACAGGCGCGGCAGACGCCGGTGCGAACCCAGGACAAACCGGGTTTCATACTCAACGCCTTGCTGGTGCCGTTCAACAACGACGTCATCCGGTCAATCGAAGCCGGCGTGGCCACCCCGGCCGACATCGACACCGCGATCAAGACTGCGCTGGGATACCGAATGGGGCCGTGCGAACTGCTGGACCTGATCGGTCTTGATACGCAGTTGCGTCTGTGCGAGGCGTTCTATCCCGTCACGTTAGACGTTCGATCCTCGGCGCCGCCGCTGTTGCGCCGCATGGTCGCAGCGGGTCACCTCGGTCGCAAGGCCGGGCGTGGTTTCTACACGTATGAAGGCAACGCCATGTTTGGCGGCTGATGCAAATGAACCGGAGTAAATGAAATGGGCGATGCCGTGGCGTATTCGATTGTGACAGCCGGCGACAGCCGGTCTTTTCCGCAAGGCGATGCTTTCCTTTCGGGCGCAACCGCCGAGGCGGACATCGTTGTCTGTCTTGGCGCCTTTTATTCACCGGGCACGCATGTGGCAGACGACGCCAGGCAGGCAATCCTGGTTGAACTCGATACCGAATGTCTCGGTGTGCACACGGGAGAGCATGCGGGCGAAGAAGGTTCGAACGTGGTCGGTTTCGCCCGTTATCGCAACGGTAACGACGCGCCATCAGGTCTGGTAGAGCTGGTGCGCCAGCGAAACACAAACCAGTCTTCCATTGAGGCTGCGACCCGGGTTTTCGAAGCGGCCGGGTTCAAGGTCGTTGTGTGCAGTGATCAGGCCGGGCGCATTATCGACCGGCTGGTGCGCCCCAAGTACAACGCGGCGCTGCGTTTTCTAGACGAAGGGCTGGCCAGCGCCGCAGACATGGACCTGACCTGCAGGCTTGGCCTCGGCTACGCCGACGGACCGATCGAGCGGGTCGAGCGCGGCGGACTGGCGCGCCACCATGACATTACGCAGGCCTTGTTCGAAACCTACGGCACACCCGGGTTCGCACCGGCGCGGCGAGCGGTTGTTGCGCACCAGCGCGATCAGCAGCGAACCGGCAAACGAAAGGATAAATGATGGCCGCACCACTGAGCGGTGTAAAAGTTCTCGACTTCTCGACGCTGCTGCCCGGTCCGATGGCGACACTGTTTCTCGCTGAAGCGGGTGCCGAAGTCATCAAGGTCGAACGACCCGGCAGCGGCGAAGACATGCGTCACTATCCGCCGTACTGGGGGCGCGAGAGCATCAACTTCGCAATGCTCAACCGCGGCAAGAAAAGCCTCGCGGTCGATCTGAAGAACCCGGACGAGCGTGAACGCCTGCGCCCGTTGATCGAGTCTGCCGATGTGCTGGTCGAGCAGTTTCGCCCCGGCGTGATGAAGCGGCTCGAACTGGACTACGAATCGGTCGCGCGCATCAATCCTGCGGTGATCTATTGCTCCATTTCCGGATTTGGCCAGACCGGGCCGAAGCGCGATCGGGCCGGCCACGACCTCAACTACATCGGCGATGCCGGCTTACTGTCACTGAGCATGGGCACGACGGATACACCGGTGATACCACCTGCGCTGATTGCGGATATCGCCGGCGGTTCCTATCCGGCCGTGCTGAATATCCTGCTGGCACTGCGCGAGCGCGATCGCACCGGCAAAGGCGCCTACCTCGACATCGCCATGACCGAGGGCGTGCTGCCCTTCATGTACTGGGCCATCGGCAATGGTCTGGGAGCAGGGAAGTGGCCCGCGAGTGGTAACGAACTCGTAACCGGGGGTTCGCCACGCTACCGCCTCTACGCGACGGCGGACGGCAGGTTCGTTGCCGCCGGTCCGCTGGAAGACAAATTCTGGGTTGCGTTTACCGAAACCATCGGTCTCGAACCGCAGTATCGCGACGACAGCGTGGACCCGCAGGCCACAGCTGCACGGGTTGCCGCGATCATCGCGACGCACGACGCGGCGCACTGGGAGCCGTTGCTGCGCAAGGCGGACTGCTGCTGCACCATCGTCAAGAGCGTGCAGGAGGCGATGCAGGACGAGCACTTCAGGCAGCGCGGGTTGTTCAACGCCAAGCTGGTCAACGAGCAGGGCGAGGCGATGCCGGCCACACCGGTGCCCATTGTGCCGTCACTGCGCGCGCACGGCGACGATGAACTGGCCGCGCCCGCGCTCGGTTCGCACAACAAGGACTTGCTCGATTGAAGCCTGTCATGTGCGCCGGAACGCGGACCAGCGAACCAATTGCGATACGCCGGTATGACAGAACCGGTGTGACAGAGCCGGTGTTATAGAACCGGTGTGACAGAGCCGGGACGATCAAATCGGATTGATCAAATCGGATTGATCAAAAATGGAGTACTGAGCATGCACAAAGGCATATTGGCCATCTGGAACGACTGTCTCCCGGAAGTCGAACGGGAGTATGAAGACTGGTACATGGGCCAGCATCTGCCCGAGCGCGTCGGTGTGCCCGGGTTTCGCATCGGCCGGCGCTATGAGGCCTTCGGTGCGGAGCCGCGCTATTTCACGTTCTACGATACGGACGCACCGGAAGTGCTGTGGTCACAGGCCTACCGCGACCGGCTCGGCGATCCGACACCCGAAACGGCGGCCATCATGAAATCCTTTCGTAACATGAGCCGCACCGTCTGCCGCCGGGTGTCGCAGACGGGCCAGTTTGTTGCCGGCAACGTGGTGACCGCGCGCTTTTCGGACATGCCGGATGACGCTGCGCAGATACAGAGCACCTTGCTGGCGGCAACCGGTGTGACCGGAGCCGAGCTTTGGCAGGCGGTGGAAGTGCCGGGCTCGTCGACGACGGCAGAGTCGAAATTTCGTGACGGGCCGGACGAAACCATTGGCGCGGCGCTGGTTTTTCACGTCATGCGCGAACAGGATGCACTCGATGTCAGCGACGTGCTCTCGCGCGCCTACGGCGATCGGGCAACAATCGGTGCCTACCAGTTGCTGTGTGAATTGCGTAACGAGTCGCTGAAAAAATGAAAATACTTCTATTGCAAGGCGCCAACATGGTGGCGCTCGGAAAAAGACAACCCGAGTTGTACGGCACCACGACGGCGGCGCAACTTGACGCGCTGCTGCTCGATGAAGCGAAGAAGCTCGGGGTTTCGCTCGATATTCGCTATACCAACAGCGAGGGCGAAGCCATTGACTGGATCTACCAGGCCGAAGAATCGCGAGTGGACGGCCTGCTGTTCAATCCCGCCGGCTTCGTCTACGCCGGTTACGCGCTGCGTGACTGTCTGAAAGCAGTGACGCTGCCGCGCATCGAAGTGCACATGACCAATCTCGAACGCCGTGGCATGCACTCGGTAACCACCAGTGAAGCAGACGGGATGATCATGGGGCTGGGTATCGATTCCTATGTGCATGGGCTTCAGGCCCTGGTGCAACTGATACGAAACCGAATAAGCAACGAAGGGAAAAAAACAAAATGAGCACTGTAAAAACCATGCTGATTACCGGTGCATCGACCGGGATCGGCGCAGCCACCGCAAGAATGGCAGTCGAGGCAGGTTATCGCGTTGCGCTCGCGGCGCGCTCTATCGACAAACTCGAAGACCTCGTGCGCGAACTCGGCGGCAGCGAAAAAGCGATTGCCATTGGTTGCGATGTCACCGTTTACGAACAACAAACAGCCATGGTCGACAAGACACTCAAGGCTTTTGGCAGGATCGACGTTGCGTTCGCCAACGCCGGCGTCGGCGCGACGGCACCCGGTACGCTGAAAGGCGACCCGGAAAACTGGCGCGACATGATCATGACCAATCTGTACGGTGTCACGCTGACAGTAAAGGCGTGCATGCCCGAAATTCTCAAGAATCGCGGCCATCTTCTACTCACCGGCTCGCGCGCCGGTCGCGTCACGCTGAAGGGCTCAGTGTATGGCGCCACCAAATGGGGAGTCACCGGATACGGATACAACCTGCGGGAGGAGTTGGTCGGAACAGGTGCGCGCGTCACCCTGATTGAGCCGGGTATGGTCGACACACCGTTCTTCGATTCACCGAAACCGGACGCCTTGCGGGAAGAAGACGTCGCGCGCGCCGTCATGTACGCCGTCTCGCAACCGGACCATGTTGACGTGTCCGAGCTGGTCGTGCTCCCGGTGAGCAAGCCCGACAAAGCATAGCGTGCCGCAAACCATGACTGGCGGTGAGGCGATCGCGCGGTCGCTTCTCGCGCACGGTGTTGACGCCGTGTTCGCCATACCCGGGGTGCAAACCTACGAACTGTTCGATGCGTTCTCGCGAATGGGTGACCAATGTACGGTCATCGGGCCGCGTCACGAACAGACCACCGCCTACATGGCATTCGGCTATGCCCGGTCGACCGGCAAGGTGGGAGTCTACTCAGTGGTTCCCGGTCCGGGTGTACTGAATACAAGCGCTGCGCTGTGTACGGCCTATGGGGCGAGCACGCCGGTGCTGTGCGTGACCGGCGAAGTGCCATCGGCTTTCATCGGCTCGGGTATGGGGCATCTTCATGAACTGCCGGATCAGCTCGCAACACTGCGCACGCTGACCAAATGGGCGGCCCGGATCGATCAGCCGGCGCAAGCCCCCGGCCTGGTCGCAGAGGCATTCCGGCAAATGTGCACCGGCCGGCCGCGACCGGTGGCGCTGGAAATGCCGTGGGACGTATTCGGCATGCGGGAGCCGGTGAAAATCGATGCTGCGCAAGGCAGTTATGCGCAAGCCGCGCCGGACGCGGACCTGATCGAACAGGCAGCCAGCCTGATTGCCGGTGCGCGTAATCCAATGATCATGGTTGGCAGCGGTGCGATGCATGCCGCGCAAGCCGTGGGCGCGTTGGCCGAGCGGCTGCAGGCGCCGGTCGTATCGTTTCGTGGCGGACGCGGCATTGTCAGTGACGAACACCACCTCGGGTTTAACTGCGCAGCCGGCTTCAGGCGCTGGTCTGACACCGACGTGCTGATCGGAATCGGCTCGAGAATGGAATTGCAGTGGTTCCGCTGGCCCGACCAGCCCGAGGGTCTGAAGATTATCAACATCGATGTCGATCCCGATCAGGGCGCACGGCTCAAGGCGGACATCGCAATTGTCGGCGACGCTCTTGAGTGCACGGTGGAACTCGACGAAGCGCTGCGTCGCGCGTCCGTCGGACATCGATCCCGACAGAGCGAATTCCAGCGGATCAAGGACGATACGCTCGCCGCTGCGCAACAGGTGCAACCGCACATGGAATATCTGCGGGTGATCCGGAAGGTGCTGCCACGCGACGCAATCCTGGTGGAGGAAATCTGCCAGGCCGGGTTCACCTCGTATTTTGGTTTTCCCGTTTACGAGCCGCGCACCTTCGTCAGTTGCGGCCACCAGGGTACGCTCGGATTCGGTTTTCCGACCGCACTTGGGGTAAAAGTCGGCAACCCCGGCAAGGCCGTGGTTTCGCTCACCGGCGATGGCGGTTTCATGTTCGGTGTGCAGGATCTCGCAACCGCTGCGCGCTACCAGATCAACGTGGTGATTGTGCTGTTCAACAACAATGCCTACGGCAACGTCATGCGTGACCAGCAGAATCTGTTCGAAGGGCGGTTGATCGGTTCCGAACTGAACAATCCGGACTTCGTCAAACTGGCAGAAAGTTTTGGCGTGAATGCCTGTCGCGTTTCCGGCCCGGATGGTCTTGAGCGCGAACTGGAACGCGCCATCGAACTGGACGCACCCGCACTGATCGAAGTAAACATCGAACGTGGCTCGGAAGTGTCCCCTTGGCCGTTTCTGATGCCGCCGTCCGCCAGGGCGAACCAAGGCCCTGTTTCGCAGCGTTGAGCAGGGCGGTTGACGAATAATTTGGCTGCATTTATTCTGGGCCGGATTTCGCGAAAACGACACTGAGGAGAAAAGTGGAAATGAAAGCAATTGCACTTGCGGCGGCCTTCCTGATGGCCATCGGAACCCACACCGCCTTTGCCGGCGTCACACCCAACACTGCTGCTTCGGCGGCAGCAAAGTCGGGTGCCAGGATTGCGCCAACGAAGACCGAAACAGACAGCAAGGCGCAGGGCAGTTCCACCGGTCAGTCCAACACCGCCAAATAGCACAACCGTGTAATACAACCGTTCATTTGGGTAGGCGAAGCGCAGGCCGCTGCGTCTGCCGGCACGCAAGAAGGCAGGGGATAAAACCTCTGCTTTTTTTGTTTTTGCGAACCAGCCTGTGCATGAACATGGCACCGGCGCTGATGCCTCCAGCCTGAACGACAAAAAGGGGGAGGGGCGAGCGTCTATCGCTTCGAGTGTTTTGCCTGGTAATGTCGGCGATTTATCCCGCGGGCAGGCTTCGGTGCGCGGATTATCCCGCCGCGGCGAGCGATCTTCAGACTCAGCCCGACCGGCACCGGCCTCGCGAGAATGTCGAGCACCGGGCAATGCGCATTGACGACTTCACGCAACTGCCGCAGTTGTGCCTCGCTGGCGCTCGATTCCAGGTTCACGGTAGCGCGGATGCCCCGGTAGCCGGCACGCACGGAATCGTCGACCCAGTCCTTCCAGATTGCTGCTTGCGTTCGCTTCCTTTCCCTTTCGATAGCCGGACGCCAATTTCGACCACACCGGTTCGCCCGTGGACGCAAGCATCCAGCGCGGCGCCACACCCATCGCGCGGCCGGCAACAGACGAATTGGCGCGAGACGGACGGCAAGAGCAGCGTTGCCGGACCGTGTTAATCGAAGCTGGCTTGCGCAGGATTAGCAAAGCAATTAGTGTGGCGCGCTATCCAACGAGGGAAGGGGTTTTCAATGAAACTTGAAACAATCGCGGTCCATGGCGGCTACACGCCGGAGCCGACGACGAAGGCGGTAGCGGTACCGATTTACCAGACCACTTCGTACGCATTCGATGACACCCAGCACGGTGCCGACCTGTTCGACCTGAAGGTCGAAGGCAACATCTATACGCGCATCATGAATCCGACGCAGGACGTGCTGGAAAAGCGTATCGCGGCGATGGAGGGCGGCATTGCCGGACTGGCGCTGGCCTCGGGGCAGGCCGCGATTACCTATTCGATCCAGACGATCGCCGAGGTGGGTGACAACATCATTTCGGCAAGCACCCTGTACGGTGGCACTTATAACCTGTTTGCACACACCTTCCCGCAGTCCGGCATCGAAGTCCGCTTCGCCGATTACCGCAACCCGGATGCGTTCGGCAAACTGATCGATGGCAAGACCAAGGCGATCTATTGCGAATCGGTCGGTAATCCGCTGGGCAATATCACCGACTTCGCGAAGCTGGCCGAGATCGCCCACAAGGCCGGGATTCCGTTGATCGTCGACAATACCGTGCCAACGCCTTACCTGTGCCGGCCAATCGAGCACGGCGCGGACATTGTGGTGCATTCGTTGACCAAATACCTCGGTGGCCACGGCAATTCGATCGGCGGTGTCATCGTCGACTCAGGAAAATTCCCGTGGGCGGAGCACAAACAGAAGTTTCGCCGGCTCAATGAACCGGACCCGTCCTACCACGGTGTTGTCTACACCGATGCACTCGGCCCGGCAGCTTTCATCGGCCGGGCGCGCGTGGTGCCGCTGCGCAATACCGGTGCGGCAATTTCACCGTTCAATGCGTTCCTGATCCTGCAGGGTGTGGAAACGATTGCGCTGCGCATGGAGCGCATTTGCGACAACACCGAGATGGTTGCGCAGCACCTGCAGCAGCACAAAAAGGTGGCGTGGGTAAAGTATGCCGGTCTGCCGGATCATCCCGACCACGCGCTGGTCGACAAATACATGAGCGGGCGCGCCTCGGGCATTCTCACGTTCGGTGTCAAAGGCGGTCTTGCCGCCGGGACAAAATTCCAGGACGCACTGCAACTGGTTACCCGGCTCGTCAATATCGGCGATTGCAAGACGCTGGCCTGTCATCCCGCCAGCACCACGCACCGTCAGTTGTCCCCGGCGGAACTGGAGACCGCAGGCGTCAGCGAGGACATGGTTCGGCTTTCGCTCGGCATCGAGCATATCGACGACATCGTTGCCGACATCGACCAGGCCCTTGATAAAGTCTGATCGCTGACATCAGCGCAAATAAAAAGCCCGGAGCATTATCTCCGGGCTTTTTTTTACCCTTCAGCCCGCCTTCGACGGCAACCGAATGGGCGGGGTCGTTCGCCGCCAGCGTGTCTGTCGCCCCGGCGACTTCATGGCGGGATCTTTTGCTGCGTTTTGATTGAATTTCTGCGTGAGGCGTTTTCACGTAACGACTGGTATGCACTGTGACCGGCCAGTGCGCCCCGGGGACGCCACCACCTGAAGGTGCCGGCGTCCCGAAAGAACGGTGCTGCTGCTAAGCAGCCACTGCGACGGGTGACTGGGTAATGTTCAGACTCAGATCGACCGGTACCGGCTTGGCGAGAATATCGAGTACCGGGCAGTGCGCATTGACGACGTCACGCAGCTGCTGCAGCTGTGCCTCGCTGGCGCTCGATTCCAGGTTCACGGTGGCACGGATGCCCTGGTAGCCGGCACGCACGGTGTCGTCGACCGCAAAGAAACCACGCAGATCGATATCGCCCTCGACAGTCACCGAAACATTCTCCAGCGGAACCCCCAGGGCCGTTGCATAGGCGCGGTACGTAATCTCCTGGCAGCTTCCCAGTGAGGCGAGAATCAGCTCTACCGGGTTGGGGCCGCTGTCCGCGCCGCCAAGGCTTTCGGGTTCATCGACCGTCAGGCTGTGCTGCCGGATGGACACTTCCGATCGAAACCCGTCCTGCAGGGCCGAACGCGATTCGAAGGTGGCTTTGGCCGCCTCCGGGTTTGCCTTGAACTTCGCCTGGGTTTCGCCTATCAGTTCTTTCAGATTGCTGCTCACGTTCACTTCCTTTCACTCTCGATTCAATTCGTTGAAACCGGCCTTGACCGGGCCATGCCATGTATCGCTGGGAGAGTAC
>DATKYN010000149.1:0-12474 GCA_035528435.1 Burkholderiales bacterium | reverse complement strand
CGGTACGCCACCGGATCCTCGAAGGTTGGCACCGGCCTGGTTGTGTCGGGTTTCTCATTCGATCCGGCTAACGTTGCCGGCGGTAGCGCCAGAGGCCCGGCAATGGCTGCATGTTCAGAGCTTGCGGGCGCCGATACACGTAGTCGTTGCCCGATCTGAATATACGAAGCATTGGCAAGGTTGTTCCACGCGGCAACGTCCCTGTAGTCTTGACCAAAATCCAGTGCAATGCTGTACAGCGTGTCACCCTTGCGCACGGTATAAAACTGCGGCCGCCAATCGCCCCCGTCGGATATCTGCTCTGCCGAGCGTGCTGCTGGCTGCGTTGCCGCACTTCGGGTGTTGCTTTTTTCCGCAGAGGTGGTCTCTTTACTGCTATTCGATGTTGCGGTGATCCTGGCAGGCTTGGTGCTGTCTGTCTGCTTTGCAACTGGTTGCGGTTTGGGTTCGTTTCGGCGCTTGTCGTTCGTTCGCGACTCGACGGGGGGCGTGTCGATAGATCCGCGGGTTCTATCCTCAACTGGTGCCGAGCGATTGGTCGACCCACAGCCCGCAAACATGATCGGCCAGATCATTACAAGCAGCAGTGCGCGCCATGAACACGACAACTTCATTTGGCGAGTCCCGCAAGCAGCGGCACGAAATTCACGTCGTCAAGCAACTCTTCCTGCAATCCGTCTGCAGTGCGCGTAATAACCAGCAATCGTTGTTGATCGGTTCCAATAGGCAACACCAGGCGGCCGCCAACGCTTAACTGATCAGTCAAGGCCTCGGGCACTCTGGTCGCGGCAGCAGCCATCACGATGGCATCAAACGGAGCGACTATCTCCAGTCCGTGTTGTCCATCAGCATGCTTGACTCTCACGTTGACGTAACGAATCTCGCGCAGTCTCACGCGCGCGCGTGAGAGCAATGGCGCGACGCGCTCTACTGAATACACTTCTTTGGCGAAGCGGGACAAGACTGCCGCCTGATAGCCACAGCCCGTGCCGATTTCCAGCACCCGGCCCAAGGTTCTGCCGTCGCGCGCAATCTCGCAGAGGCGTGCTACCGTGTGCGGATGTGAAATTGTCTGTCCGAACCCGATCGGCAGGGAGACGTCTTCATAGGCGCGCGTTGCCAAAGCTTCATCGACAAACAGATGACGAGGGACCTCAAGCATCGCGCTCAACACCACCTCATCCCCGATACCCGCCTCGCGCAACCTTTCAACCATCCGTTGACGGGTTCGCTGTGAGGTCATGCCGATGCCGCTATGGCGCTGGTTCATTCTTGCCGCCTAGTCCGGAATCGAGCTTTCGGTCGTTTCGTTATCACCCAGCCATTGTCTCATCGCGTCGAGGCTGTCGTACTGCGTCAAGTCAATCTGCAGCGGTGTGAGCGAAACACGGTTACAGGTCACGGCGTGAAAGTCTGTGCCCTCACCCGCATCCTGCGCGTCACCGGCTGCGCCAATCCAGAAAACCGTTTGACCTCGTGGGTTGGTGGCCTCGACCACTCCCTCAGCTTTATGGCGTCGGCCCAGTCGTGTGATCTGAATTTCACCTACCTGCTCGTAGGCGATGTCCGGAACGTTGACATTCAGGAGTGCCGTCTGGGCAAATGGCGCGTCACGGTGCTTCTCAACGAGTTGGCGCGCAATTTTTGCTGCGGTCTGGAAATGTCCGCCCTGCTTGCTTGCAAGCGATATGGCGATTGAGGGGATGCCCAACAGAAAACCTTCCATGGCAGCAGCCACCGTGCCCGAATAGATTGTGTCTTCGCCCATGTTGGTACCGTGATTGATACCGGATACCACCATGTCGGGCGTGTGATCGAGCAACCCGGTCACTGCAAGGTGGACGCAGTCCGTTGGCGTGCCATTGACGTAAAGGAAGCCGCTATGCGAGCGCCTCACGATCAACGGCCGGTCCAGCGTAAGCGAATTACTGGCACCACTGCGATCGCGCTCAGGTGCGACGACAGTGATCTCGGCGATCTTTTCAAGCTCTTCCGCGAGCGCGATCAGCCCCGGCGCAAAATACCCGTCATCATTGCTCAGAAGGATACGCATCGGGATCCGCTTGCTGGTTGGAAAATAACAAGACCGGGCAAGCAAAACAGGCCATGAGACGCCAGCGTTCTGATGCGCGTTTCGTTTCGCGAGCGCGAAACGGTGCGAGGCTCTGTAAAATCGCGTTGAGTGTGTTTGATTGGCATTTCTCAGGGTCTTGGTCGGGGCGGTGAGATTCGAACTCACGACCACCTGCACCCCATGCAGGTACGCTACCAGGCTGCGCTACGCCCCGAGAAATGCCGTGGATTATAACAGAGGGTCTTTCAATAAAACCCGCTTGACTATTTACGCACGCAACAGCTCAATCACTTGCTGCAGTTCACTTCTGAATGCCGGGTTGAATGAGCCCGATGCCGGTTTTTCGGCGCCACCGGACTGATCCAGCCTGGCACGTGCGCCACTGATGGTGAACCCCTGTTCATAGAGAAGTTCACGGATGCGTCTGATGAGAAGCACTTCATGGTGCTGATAGTAGCGGCGGTTGCCGCGACGCTTGACGGGCTTGAGCTGCGTAAATTCCTGTTCCCAATAACGCAGAACGTGCGGCTTGACGCCGCACAGCTCGCTTACCTCTCCGATCGTGAAGTAACGTTTAGCCGGGATCGGCGGCAGCTGGGTCTTACGTTTGCTGCTGTTCTGGTTGCTGCTGCTCTCCACCGTAATTCTTCTCCACCATCGCCTTCAGTTTTTGACTGGCGTGAAACGTAACAACCCGACGGGCTGTGATTGGAATCTCTTCGCCGGTCTTGGGATTACGCCCTGGACGTTGCGGTTTGTCCCGGAGCTGGAAATTTCCGAACCCGGATAGTTTGACACCGTCCCCGTTCTCGAGTGACAGCCGGACTTCCTCGAAGAACGATTCGACCATATCTTTGGCCTCGCGTTTATTCAGGCCGACTTTCTCGAACAGAAGATCCGCCAGGTCAGCTTTGGTTAGCGTCATGGATTACCCTTTTTTTACCCAGCTTCGCTGCTACCTGAGCTTCGCTCCGTGTTCTTTTTTCAGGATTCCAAGTAGACCCTCGACCGCTTCATCGACCTGCGCATCGGTGAGAGTTTTTTGAGTATCTTGCAATAACACTCGGAAAGCAAGACCTTTTTTCCCGGATTCAATGCCCTTGCCACGGTAAACGTCGAACACCTCGATATCCTCCACAATCGGGTTGCTGCCGCTTCGCATGCTTCTAAGCAGAGATTGGGCCGGAATATCGTCTGCCACCTCTATGGCGAGGTCGCGCCGTACCAACGGGAATTTCGAGAATTCCCGGTAAACGGGCACAGTGCGTTCTATGACGGACTGTGCATCGATCTCGAACGCTACGACATTGCCCTGAATTTCATAACGTAACAGCAATTCGGGGTGTAACTCGCCGATCCAGCCAATCACCTCTCCGTTCACTAAAACCTTTGCCGATTTTCCCGGATGCAGGGCCGTATGTGGTGCCGCAACGATGTCGATCTGCCGCGGTGCGAAAAGACTTTCAAGATCCCCCCTCAGATCATAAAAATCGACCGGTCGTTTTTCCGTGGCCCATTGCTCCGGTTTGGCATCGCCATAGGCCAATACCCCGAGTCGGGGGCGTTGATCAAAATCTTCGCCTCGTGCGGTAAAGACGCGACTGATTTCAAACAGCCGCACCCTTGCCTGTTTGCGATTCAGGTTGAAACGAAGGCAATCCACCAAGCTGGCCAACAGGCTCGAGCGCATGACGCTAAGCTGTTCCGCAATCGGGTTTGCCAGCCGAACCGGTGTGGAATTTCCGGAAAAATCTCGTTCCCATGCTTCGTCGACGAAGCTGTAAGTGACAACCTCCTGCAAATCGCGACTCACCAGGGATTGGCGTAGTCGTGCCATCTCCTGGTGGCGTTCCGGCATGGCCAACATTCCGGCGGGGGCCTGCGGAAGCGTTGCCGGCAATTTCTCGTAGCCTTCGATTCGCACTAATTCCTCTACCAGATCCTCCTCAATCGAGATATCAAACCGGTAGCTCGGCGGTGTTACCGTCATCAAGTCCCCGGATTGATTCACAGGCATATCGAGACTTGCAAGTATTTCCTTCACCCGGTCCGCGCTGATCGCCATACCAAGGATTCGCCGTACGCGCGGGAAACGTAGCTGCACCTCCGGTCGCGTGGGAAGTTCGGCGATTACGTCATTCACCGCGCCCGCTTCGCCTCCGCATACTTCCATTACCAAGCCGCACAGCCTTTCCACCGCGCGCCGGCTGCCTGCGTAGTCCACACCTCGTTCGTATCGGTGGGAAGCATCGGTCGAAAAACCAAGCCGTCGCCATTTTCCGGCGATCACCTTTGGTGAAAAATACGCACTTTCGAGAAACAGGTCGGTCGTCTCCTCTGACACCGCCGTCTCCTCACCGCCCATGATTCCGGCCAGCGCAACCGGGCCATGGTCATCACATATCACAAGCATGTCTGGTTCGAGATCCAGCGCCTGGCCGTTTAACAGTTCAAGCCGCTCTCCCCGCTCGGCAAAGCGGACATTAATGCCGCCTTTCAGTTTGCCAAGATCAAACGCGTGCATCGGTTGACCGATTTCCAGCATGACGTAGTTGGTCAGATCAACAATCGCGCTGATGGAACGCACACCACTGCGCTCAAGGCGACGAACCACGTAATCCGGCGTTGGTGCCGCGGCGTTAACGCCACGCACAATGAGTCCGGTATATCGCGGGCAGGCCTCAGGTGATGATAGTGTGATATCCAGTTTGTCTGTTACGACCGGTTGCACATTCGCTGCCGCTGGCGGGCAAAGTTCGGCACCGGAGATCGCCGCAAGCTCTCGGCCAATGCCGAGCAACGAGAGGCAGTCGCCGCGATTGGCGGTAAGTTTCAGCGAAAAAATATTGTCGTCGAGTTCAAGCGCGTCCCGCACGTTCTGGCCGACTTTCGCCGCCGGATCGAGCACGATCAATCCTGCATGATCCTCGGATGTGCCCAGTTCTGCCGCTGAACACAGCATTCCCTGGGATATCACTCCTCGCAGCTTTGCTTCCTTTATACGAATACCGGGCAAGCGTGCCCCGACGGTGGCACAAGCGACCTTGATATCTGCAGCAACATTCGGCGCTCCACAAACAATGTTCAGGGCGTCGGCTTCGCCAACGTCCACTGTGCAGATCCTGAGTTTTTCGGCATCGGGGTGAGGTTTTACGCTTAGCACCTTGCCAACGACAACGCCCTCAAACGGCGGTGCGGCAGGTAAAACCTCCTCGACCTCCAGCCCGGCCATTGTCAAGGCGTGCGCCAGTTCCGGTGTGGAAAACGCCGGATTGCAAAAAGTGCGCAGCCAGTGTTCCGAAAACCTCATGGCGCAGCGTGTTTCATTGTTAACATATCCATATCAGGCGAACTGGCGCAGGAAGCGCAGATCGCCATCGAAGAAAAGCCGCAGGTCGTTCACGCCATACCGCAGCATTGCCAGGCGATCCAGACCCATACCGAAGGCGAAGCCCTGGTATTGCGCCGGGTCGATATCTACATTTCGCAGAACTTGCGGATGCACCATCCCGCAGCCGCCAATTTCCAGCCAGCCGTCCTTGAAGGTCATGTCGATTTCGGCCGATGGCTCCGTGAACGGGAAATAGGACGGTCGGAAACGCACCTCCAGATCCTCGATTTCGAAAAAGTTGCGTAGAAATTCACGCACGACACCTTTCAGATCAGCGAACGTGGTTGTTTCGTCGACCCAGAGACCTTCGAGTTGGTGGAACATGGGGGAATGGGTCGCATCCGAATCAACCCGATAGACTCGCCCGGGTGCAATCACTCGCACTGGCGGGCGGCGCTCCTGCATATAATGAATCTGAATCGGAGAGGTGTGCGTTCTTAGCAGATGTTGTTCACCTTCAAGGTAAAACGTATCGTGCATTGACCGCGCCGGGTGATCTTCCGGCTGATTGAGCGCCGTGAAATTGAAGAAATCCGTTTCGATCTCGGGCCCATCGGCGACATCGAAGCCCATCGAGCGAAACAGCGCCGTCACTCGCTCAAGTGTGCGGGTAACCGGGTGCAATCCACCAGCTGCCCGGTCACGGCCAGGTAGCGTAACGTCGATCTTTTCCTGCTCGAGACGAGCCGAAAGAGCCTTGGCCTGTATCGCTTGACGCCGATCAGCAAGAAGTCGTTCGATGCTCCCTTTCACTTCATTGAAGCGCGCGCCTGCCTTCGGCCGCTCCGCTGGGCTTAATGAGGCAATGCCCTTTCGCAGCTCCGTAAGGGCCCCGGTCTTGCCGAGAAATCGCGCTTTTACCTGATCCAGTTGCGCGAGCTCAGTCGCACCGTCAAATGCGCCCCGGGCTTGCGAGATGAGGTCTTCGAACTTGTCCATAATTCAGCCTGACAACAAAAAAGGAGGCTCGAGAGCCTCCTTACCCCGAGTCTGTCAGGACTCAGGCGGCGAGACCGGCTTTCGCCTGCTCGGCAATTTGCCCGAATGCGGCCCTGTCGAAAACCGCCAGATCGGCGAGCACCTTGCGATCCACTTCGATCTCGGACTTCTTCAGGCCGTTAATCAGCGTGCTATAGGTCATCCCGAACTCACGCGCAGCAGCGTTGATGCGCACAATCCAGAGCGCACGAAACTCGCGCTTCTTGGCTCGGCGGTCACGATAAGCGTACTGGCCTGCTTTCATGACTGCCTGCTTGGCTACGCGATAGACATTCTTGCGCCGGCCGCGGAATCCCTTGGCCTGTTCGAGGACTTTCTTGTGACGTGCACGGGCGGTTACACCACGTTTTACTCTTGGCATGGCGAGTCTCCGTTACGCGTAGGGAAGCATGGTGCGGATTGCTTTCTGGTCGCCACTGGCAACACTGGTGCTGCCGCGCAGATGGCGTTTCCGCTTCGTCGTCTTCTTGGTGAGAATGTGGCGTCGATTGGCTTGTGAGCGTTTGATCCGGCCTTTGCCACTGATCTTGAAACGCTTCGCCGCGCCCCTGTTGGTCTTGAGCTTTGGCATTACATGAACTCCTGTTTAGCCTGATGCCAGGTGACCTGCGCAAGCAGGTACTTTATGACCTGGTAATCACTTGTTTTATGGCGGTCGGTGTTGCTGTATTACGAAGGTGCCGCCTTAAGACCTTTCGCTACATGCTGCTATTACTAACTATCCCGCAGACTCTGCCTTCTCTGCCTTTGCCTTTTTCTTCTTTACCGGCTTTTCGACTTTCTTTACGGGTGCGATAACCATAACCATTTGCCGGCCTTCCATCTTCGGGAACTGCTCGACGACCCCTACCTCTTCAAGGTCGGCCTTCACGCGTGCAAGCAGTTTGGCGCCGATTTCCTGGTGCGCCATTTCACGACCACGGAAACGTAACGTGACTTTGGCCTTGTCGCCGTCGCCCAAAAAACGGAGCAGATTGCGCAGTTTTATCTGATAGTCGCCTTCATCCGTTCCAGGTCTGAACTTGACTTCCTTGACCTGTATCTGCTTCTGCTTGAGCTTGGCATCGTGCCGTTTTTTCTGCTCGTTGTACTTGAACTTGCCGTAATCCATCAAACGGCAAACAGGTGGCTTCGCGGTCGGCGCGATTTCAACGAGGTCTATTTCCTGTTCCTCGGCCATTGCAAGCGCTTTTTCGACATCGACGATGCCAATGGGCTCGCCTTCTATGCCGACTAACCGCACTTGCGGTGCCGTGACCATTTCGTTGATGCGGACCTCTTTATCCTGGGCTATAGACTTGCTCTCCTAACTGAAAAATGCGTGCCTCTCACGCATAAGATCACGCTGTGCCCCGCGACCGTTCCGATCCCAGACGAGCCATAAACACATCAAGCCCCATTTGCCCGAGATCATCACCGCTACGAGTCCGCACAGCGACCACGTTTGCTGCCACCTCCTTGTCACCAACGATGACCTGATACGGCAGCTTCTGCATACTATGTTCGCGGATTTTATAGGTTATTTTTTCGTTTCTCAAGTCGGCCAAAGCTCGAAAGCCGGCTTTCTGTAGTTTCTCCGTCACCGAAGCAGCATATTCGCCCTGATGCTCCGAGATATTCAGCACGGCTACCTGCACCGGGGCCAGCCAGAGCGGCATGGCCCCGGCATAATGTTCGATCAATATGCCAATAAAACGCTCCATTGAGCCTACGATGGCTCTGTGCAGCATAACCGGCACCTTACGGGTGTTGTCCTCGGCCACGTACTCCGCATCGAGGCGCTGGGGCATCATGAAATCCACCTGGATCGTGCCGCACTGCCATGACCGGCCAATGCTGTCCTGCAAGTGGTATTCGATCTTCGGGCCGTAGAAGGCGCCCTCTCCGGGCAATTCTTCCCAATCCGTATCGCAGCCCCGCAGTGCTTGTCGTAGTGCCGCCTCGGCATGGTCCCAGACCTCGTCTCCGCCGAGCCGCTTTTCCGGCCGTAATGCCAGCTTGACCTTGACGTCGGAAAAACCAAAGTCCTGATAAACCTTGAGTGCCAGCTTGTGAAAGCTGACCACTTCCGGTTCGATCTGCTCCGGTGTGCAAAATATGTGGCCATCGTCCTGGGTAAACGCTCTTACCCGCATCAGGCCGTGCAATGCACCCGAAGGCTCGTCACGGTGACAGCCGCCGAATTCGCCATAGCGTAACGGCAGATCCCGGTAGCTTCGCAGCCCGCTGTTAAAAATCTGCACATGACCCGGGCAATTCATTGGCTTGACCGCATACTCGCGATTTTCCGAGGCGGTGAAAAACATGTTCTCGCGGAAGTTATCCCAATGACCGGAGCGCTTCCAAAGACTCACGTCCAGGATCTGTGGACAGCGTACTTCCTGATAACCATTGTCCTGGTAGACATCACGCATATATTGTTCGACCTGCTGCCACAGCCGCCAGCCTTTCGGACGCCAGAAAACCATGCCCGGCGCCTCCTCCTGGCTGTGAAACAAATCCAGTTGCTTACCCAATTTGCGATGATCTCGCTTTTCCGCTTCCTCAAGCCGGAAAAGGTAGGCGTCCAGGTCTTCCTTCTTTGCCCAGGCAGTGCCGTAAATGCGCTGCAGCATTTCATTGTTGGAGTTGCCGCGCCAGTAGGCACCCGCCACCTTAAGCAGCTTGAAAGCTTTCAATTTGCCTGTGGACGGCACATGGGGGCCGCGGCAAAGGTCGATGAAGTCACCCTGGCCGTAAAGCGAGATTTCCTCGGAATCAGGCAATGCCTCTACGATCTGGACTTTATAGTGCTCGCCCTGATCCTTGAACAAATTGATCGCATCGGTTCGATCCATGACCTTGCGCTGGACAGCAAGGTCACGTTTGACGAGTTGCTGCATGCGCTTTTCGATCGCCCTCAGATCCTCAGGCGTGAATGGGCGTTTATAGGAAAAATCGTAGTAAAACCCATCATCAATGACCGGCCCGATGGTGACTTGGGCTTCGGGATGCAACTGCTTGACCGCCTGTGCCAGCAGGTGCGCGGTCGAATGCCTGATGACCTCGAGCCCGTCGGCATCCGTTGCCGTCACGATGGCAACTTCGGCATCAACATCAATGATGTAACTGGTGTCCACCACTTTGCCATCCACCTTGCCCGCGAGCGCGGCCCGCGCCAGGCCGGAGCCGATGGATTTTGCCAAATCGGCTACCGAGAGCGGCTGATCAAAGGACTTCGTGGTCCCGTCTGGCAATCTGACGTCTGGCATGTCTTTTCAAATAAAAAAAAAGTGCGGCATCCCCGCACTTTTACTCCAACCACAAACACAGCGGGATCAATGACAGTGTCGAGTCACCATGGTATCTGTCTCAGCAAAATCCATTTCGTGTTCCCGCCTGATGTTGGTGGTAGGCGCGATTGGATTCGAACCAACGACCCCCACCATGTCAAGGTGATGCTCTAACCAACTGAGCTACGCGCCTAATGAGCGGCGAATTCTAGCCGAAAACCCGGCCTGGTCAAAGGTTTCCGCAACAGACCAGCGCCCGCATCGATTAACACCGGTGTGCCGCAATCACGCCTTCGACCCCGGCGAGTGATGCGATCGGGCGTTCGAGATGATCCAGCGAACTTGTCTCGACCGTTAACACGATGCGTAGACGGTGGCCTCCAGCGTGTGTCGATGTGCCTACGACCCGCATCTTTTCGCCTGCGAACACGTCGAGTATCTCCCGGATCACAATTGCCTGGCGATCGGCGATGATTTCAATATCCGTTTCAAAACGCTGATTAGCCGCCCGCTCGGCCCATTGTGCTTCGATCAGGCGTTCCCGTGGCAAATTGGCCAGATTCCGGCACCCGGAGCGGTGCACGCTAATGCCGCGCCCCTTGCTGACGAATCCCGTAATGGCGTCAGGCGGTACCGGTTTGCAACATCTCGCCAACGTCGTCAGCATTCGATCCAGCCCGACCACCAGAATCGAACCACCGCCGTCTGAAGAACCGGGTCGGTATGCAACCGTGTGTTCGCCAGTTTCACCCTCATCGTTATCCCCATCGACCGCGATCCTGAGCTCGCGCAGCGTGATGTCACCGCGGTGAAAGGCGATAAAAAGATCATCGGCTCGCGAATAGCCGAGCAGGCTGGCTAACTCTTCCGGATTTCGCCAACCCAGCCCAAGACGCTGCAGCGCTTTTTCCAGCTCGGTCTTGCCAGCTGCGCCGGCCTCATCGCGCGCCTCATTGTTGAACCACTGCCGGGCTTTTGCCCGGCCGCGATTGCTGGTGATATACCCAAGCACCGGGTTCATCCAGTCCCGTGATGGTCCTCCCGAATTTGCCGCGACGATTTCCACGACCTCTCCGTTGCGCAATGCACGGTTAAGAGGCACCAACCTGCCGTCCACTTTCGCGCCACGGCAGCGGTGGCCCAGTTCGGTGTGCACCTGGTAGGCAAAATCGATCGGCGTCGCGCCGGCCGGGAGATCAACAACCCGTCCCTGAGGTGTCAAGGCATAGACGGTGTCGTCCTGCAACTCGCTGCGAAAAGACTCCGCCACCTGCGTCGCGTCAGTTACATCATCGCGCCAGTCGAGGATTTGCCGGAGCCAGGCGATTTTGCGGTCATACGCGGGATCGCCCCGACTGGCCTCCTTGTACCGCCAGTGCGCGGCAACGCCGAGTTCCGCGTGCTCGTGCATGTCACGCGTGCGAATCTGAACCTCGATAATTTTGTCTTCCGGTCCAGTGACCGCCGTATGGAGAGACCTGTAATCATTTGCTTTCGGTCTGGCAATGTAGTCATCGAACTCCCCCGGCACCGGTGTCCATAACTGATGGACCAGACCCAAAGCCGCATAACAATCTGCTTCCGTATCGACCAGCACGCGAACGGCACGCAAATCCGAGAGTTGCTCGAAAAGAAGGCCTTTGCGCTGCATCTTCTTCCAGATGCTGTAGATATGCTTTGGCCGTCCACTGACATCTGCTTTGAGCCCTGTGCCTGCCAGGCCTTTGGACAAACCCGAAATCACCTGCTCGAGATAACGTTCCCGGTCAGTCCGGCGTTCGTCCAGTTTCAGTGCGATCGCCTTGTACGTTTGCGGATCGTCACAGCGAAACGCCAGATCTTCAAGTTCCCATTTCAGTTGCCACACACCGAGCCGATTCGCCAACGGTGCCAACAGGTCAAGCGTGTCCCCGGCCGCGCTGCGCTTTGCCGCGGCATCATCCTGGCTGACAAGATAACGCAGACTCTGCAGCTGGTCCGCGAGCTTGAGCAACACGACCCGAATGTCTTCGACCATTGCCAGCAACATTTTTCGAATCGCTTCGAGCTGCGCCTTTTTTTCCGAAGTCTTGCGCAACCCTTTATGCCTGACGTGCAACATTTGAATCGATGCCAGCCGGGCCACGCCTGATGCGAGCGCAACGACGGCAGTGCCGACAGTGAGCGAAGTGTCTTCGTCAGGCTGAACATGGATGCTGGTGGCTGGATCCACGTCGATCAGAAACGCCGCTGCCACCGACTCGGCATCCAGCCCCAGTTCGTCCACAATCCCGGCTGTTGCTGTCGCATGATCAATCAACTTCTCGCCGGACCAATGACGCCTTTCGCCACACAAGTCGGCAGACAGGCGCCGCGCATCATTGATTAATGCCAATGCAGCACTATCATGGCGCCCCGGCAGCGTGGCAACCCAGGTCATGTCGTGGTCCTGTCCGTCCGGGTATTCGAGATTTGTTTTCAATTCAATGATCCGTGCCAATAGCGGTGTGCGTACTGCCGCCAGGCTGATACGCCAATCCCGCTGTGCGTGAACTTGAGCGTGATCGCTCCAAGTTTATCGGTTCGCAACAGTGTCGCGCCAAAGTTGCGAAAGCGTGCTTCAACCAACGGATGCGGATGACCGTAACGGTTGCTGTAGCCTACCGGGAACAAAACCATTTTCGGCGCAACCATCTCGACAAATTGTGGGCTCGAAGAGGTGCGACTGCCGTGATGCGGTGCCACCAGCACATAGATCG